>JADJEH010000002.1:300000-600000 GCA_016702305.1 bacterium | reverse complement strand
CAATCAGCCGATGGAAAAACATAACCCGATTCATCATCCACAGAGATCACCGTCTGCTCAGGAGATCTGGCAGTTACGCGGCGTGCGCCAGTGACCGGATCAATTTCTTCCCCGAGATTGTGAATCACTCGCCCCGGCTGACCGTCCGCCTGTGCTGCGGCGGGGTAGGCCTTGACAACCGGCGCGCCGCCCTGCATTGCGTCTATGTTGATTTCAGGAATCGCTGCTTCAGTTTGAGCTTGACGCGTGAACAGGCGCTTCAATAGTCCCCAGGCCGGGACGATTGAGGCCGCAGGCAACGCCCGCGCGCGTCCAGCCAGTTGAGCGGTTTGTTCGGCGCCGCGTTCTACCCATTCAGCAAATCCCGCGACGGTCATAATAAGACCCACGAGCAATAGCATCACCATAATCAGCGTGGCGCCGAATCGGCCTGTCCCCGCAATCAACTGTTGCGCGGTCCAATATCCGAGTTCGCCGGAGTGAACATAGTAGTTCGTGACGCTGTCGCGGTGAATCAGATCGCCGAGCACTCCAATCGTCGTCGCCGACCAAACGCCGAGCGCAAACGTCCATGCGGACAAGATGACGGCGCTGCGGCGCGAATGCCGGCGCAGCATCGTCCAACCCCAGATTCCGAACAGGAGCGGCACAACGAGCGACGGCCAACGCCCGAGAAACAGCGGCGCCAGAAACGCCGAAACGTATTCGCCGAATCGGCCCGCCGCATTCTGCGCCACCGAGTCGTCTTTGTACGGAAAGTCCAACTGTGAGTGGCTGACGATGGCCACCGTCAAGAGCACGGTCAGGCAAAGCAACACGATGCCCGCGACGATGGGAGTCGTCGAGCGCGGCGCCGCCGCCAATGGCTGCGAGGTGTCTTTACGAGCCGCCATTCAGCTTGGGTACTTTGATCTTTCCTTCAATCAAGGCCGGTACAATCTGGTGTATGTCCACGCGCGCGCAGTGTTCGAGATCGGCTTCGAATCCGAGTCCCGCAAGGTACTTCCCGTGATAGCTGCCCTTCACGACCTCGCTGATTTGCGAACGATAGTATTTGAATAGGTCCAGCGCGGCATGCGCGCCGTCATTTCCAATCGTGCCGCCGGGAAGTAGTCCGTCAACAAGTTTGCCCGCGCACACAAAATCCTCGAGCGAGAATTTTCCGTTACGGCCTGAACAGATGACAACCACATCGAGCCCGATATCACGAGCCCGCGTCACCACTGCATTTTGATTGTTGAAACTGCCGACCAGGACGTGCTCGGCAGTTTTTGCGCGCACGAGTGACGGGGAGCCGTTCGTTGAAGCGAAGATGATGGTACGGCCGCCCACCCGGTCAGGCGAATACTCGAAAGGTGAATTCCCCAGGTCAAAGCCCTCGATCAGCTTGCCGTCGCGTTCGCCGCCCAGAACAACATCGCCGCGACCCGCCTTGACGGCAAGCTCACCCGCTTCCGCTGGCGTCGCGACCGGTACGATATCCCGTGCGCCATTCACCAGGGCCTGTGTGATTGTGGATGACGCTCGCAACACGTCAATGACAATCGCGACACAGCCGCGCACGTCGTCCTCATTCCACTCGCGTGGAGTGGGATAAACTCGTAAATTCACGTGTGCTCCGCGCGTCAGTAGGGTCGCTTGTAAAACGGCGGCTTGACCACCACCGCCGGGACCGGCTTCCCGTGACAAACAACGTTGACCTTCGCTCCGATCGCGCTGAGCTCGGTCGGCACGTAGCCTAACGCAATGCCCTTGTTCAGGCAGGGTGAAACCGTTCCGGACGTGACGTGCCCAATAGCTTTACCTGCGTCGTCGTGAATCGCGTAGCCGTGACGCGGAAACGCCGATCCTTCAACCTCTAAAGCGACGAGTTTGCGCGTCAGCCCCGCGTCCTTGGCCTTGACGATCACGTCGCGGCCAATGAAATCGCCCTTGTCAAGTCTGGTGATCCAACCCAATCCGGCCTCGAGCGGATGCGTCGTTTCGTCTATGTCATTGCCGTAGAGACACATCTTCATTTCCAAGCGCAGCGAATCACGCGCGCCAAGGCCGATAGGCTCGATGTCGTATTGCTTGCCGCTTTCGAGAACCGCCCGCCAGACCGCGACGGCGTCGTCATTCGCCAGATAGAGCTCAAATCCGTCTTCGCCTGTGTAACCCGTGCGGGCAATCACGCAAGTGCGACCCAGAACTTTGCCGTGCGCAAAGTGATAGCCCTTGATTTGCGATAAATCCGTCTCCGTCAGCTTGCCCACTACATCCACGGCGTTGCGGCCTTGCACGGCCAACAGTGAGAATTCGGACGACCGGTCGGTGAGCTGCACGTCACCAGCGACATTGCGGCTTAACCAATTCCAGTCTTTTTCGACATTGGATGCGTTGACCACCACCATGATGTGGTCCGCACTTTTGTAAATGAGAAGGTCGTCCACGATGCCGCCATGGGGCAGGCACATGCAGTTGTACTGCGCCTGTCCTACTGCCATTCCTTTAACATCGTTGACTGTGACACGCTGCAGGAACTCTTCGCGGTCCGCACCGGTCACAAAAAACTCGCCCATATGCGAGACGTCAAATACGCCCACCGTCTGGCGAACGCGCATATGCTCGCCGCGGATGGAATGATACTGAATCGGCATGCGAAAGCCCGCAAAATCCACGAGCTTGGCGCCCAATGCTTCATGTTCGGAAGTCAGAGCCGTCGTCTTCAAAGTTGCTCCGTAATGCTGCGATATATTAATTTCCACACAAACGAAAGCGAGGCCGCAGTCGGTCTCGCCTACGATGTGGTATCTTCGATGGCAAATTGTTCAATGCGATCATCCATGGACTTCAACTGGATCATCCGCACGGGAACCGAAGCGGGGCGGTAGCCTTCGCGCATGACCATCTTCTGTCCGTCATTCGACACCCAGAACGTCAGGAAACCGGCCGCGACATCGCTCTTCATGTGTGTCGTGGCATAGGTGAACGTCGTCATAAACGGCCAGCGGAGCGAGTCCATGATCGTCTTGGCGTTCGCCTGAATGCGCGACTCGCCCGCGGCCCAGCTCAGCTTCTTGAAACCGCCCGCATCCTGCAGTTTCAAGCCGTAAATCAGCAGCGCTCCGGGATCGCCTGCCGCCATGTCCATCATGCGGACATTTGTGGAACACACCACAGCGCTGACGGAATCCAGTCCGCCGAAGAAGTACTCAATCGCATTCCACGCGCCATCGCCGGGCAGTGGAGCATACGGAGTGATTGGCACATCCGCGCCGCCGAATTCCTGCCAGGACGTCGCGCTGCCCAGTAAAATGCGACGGAGGCCGATGCTATCCAAAGCGTCCACGGCCAAACTGTCGTCTACGAGAAGATAGATCGGGTAGTGCGCAATCGGATACGTGAAGAGCTTGAGCTGATGCCCGGCAAAGAAGGCCGACTCCGACGGGCTGAGTGCACGGTCAACGACGATTTCATCGGCCCGCTGATTCACCAGCGAATCAATGAGCGCCTGAGTCGAGTGCTTCCACACTTTGACCGACGCCTCGGGATAGAGATCGCTGTACTGATCCGCGACGTGTTGCGTGATCGCATAGGCCGCGTCGCTCGCGCCGATGCGTGCGCTGCCGCGAGTGTACGAAGTTTCCGGCTCACGATCTTTGCATCCGCTGAGCACGGACACGCACAGCCAGAAAACAGCAAGTCTATTCATCAGGCTGTCTGTCCCAGGGCCGCCGATAGCTCCCGCCGTAGCGGCGATGCTCGCCGCGCGGCATGCGTGAGGCAACAAACCGATGCACGCCCATCAGAATTACAACAACGCCGATGATGGTGCGCAGCCCCGTTTCACGCGGGATCTGCTTGAGAATCGTACCCGAGAGGATCAGCACGCCGAGGACGACAAAGGCGAGTGGTAATAGCCAGCGGACAAGCATCGTGTTGAGAAGAGCTCGAGGTTACTTCACGCTGAATTTAAACGGAATCGCGACCCACACCGTGACCGGACGATTTCCGGCGACCGCGGGGGTGAACTTCCATTTTGGAATCACGCGGGCCACGGCGTCTTCGAAGCCCAGACCGGCCGGATTGACGTCAATCACTTGCCAGTTGTCCACGTTGCCCTGCTTGTTGACACGTACCCACACGCGGACCGTGCCGGATACTCCGGCTTGCTGCGCCAATCTTGGATACTCGGGCTGCGGATTCAAGTCCGCAAGCGCCATCGGCTCAATATCACGGGGGATGTAGGTAGGCGTCACCGGGTCAAAGCCCGCGAGAGTCGCGGTGTCTATTCCACCGCTGCCGCCTGAGCCGGGCACCGCGCTACTGTCTATCGGCGCGTCCGGATCATACGGGCCGCTCAGACTGGGGAGATCCTCCTCGGGTTCGAGCAGCGTGTCCGGCGCATCCGACTCGTTCTCGACGGGCTCCCACACATCTACATCAGGCTTCGCTGGGGGAGCGGGCCGTGACCGCTCGATCACGGGAAGATCGGGCCGCGGCCGGGAGACGATCACCAACGTATCCGAACCGGAACCTGCCAGGCGATCCTCTTTCTCCGGAGCAGGCCAGAGTCCGACGATAGCGAGCAGCGCACTGTGCAAAAATGCGCTAACAACCAACCCTTGGAGCAGATTGCGACCGATGAGACCTTTAATCTCACGGGCTCCAATGACCAATTTCTCCAGCTTCGAACCGGTTTCCATGACACCTCCTTGGCCGTTTTTACGGCACGGTTATGAAACTCCGGGACCCTTTCGAAGAGTTGCCTTGGTTCTAACAGAGCGCAAGACCGCACGACGAAACGCCGCGCGGTCTGACAATCATAGGCGGCGAGACTACTGAACCTTGAAGTTGAACGGAATGGCGATCCACACACCCACCGGATTTCCCTGCTGAATCGCCGGCGTAAATTTCCACTTCGGCAGCACCTTTTCCACCTCTTGCTCGAATCCGAGATCCGGTGGTTTGGCCTGCACGATGCGCCACTTCTTCACTTCACCTTTCTTGTCCACGTAAACTTGCGCCGTCACCTTGCCCGAGACACCGGCGCGCTGAGCCATCTCAGGGAAAGTCGGCTGCGGGCTGTAGCCCTCGAGCGGCTGTGGCGGAACTTCAAACGGGATGAACTCCTCATAGCCGGGGATCTCGCCGTCGCCGGCATCATCGAGCACAAGCTCGACGCCCTCTCCGATTGCCAGCGTGTCGTCGCCGTAATCCTCAACAATGGCCTGCACGAGCTCTTCTTGCTTCATGATCTCAGGCTGATCTTCCACCTGCTCTTCGCTGACTGCAATGGGGACCACGACCTTCGGCGGGGCAAGTTTGGGCCGCTCGATCTTGGGCGGCGCCTGATTCGGATTCAACCGCTTGAGCTTCTCCAAAATGGACGGGTCAACAACCATCACATTGCTCGGCGGAGGAATGTCGTCCTCGAACAATGCGGCGACAATGGGCCCGGCCACCACGGCCGTGTGCACCATGACGCTGATAATCAAACCGCGCACCAGGTTTTTTCCCACCAGGTACTTCAGTTCAATTGAACCGTATTTACCCTTCTCAAGTTCTTCTAAGTAATTCATATGTCACCCGCCTTTCGCGTGGCGTGCATGAAGCGATTAGAGATTGGTCGGCGGCGCCGTTTGGGCCGCGACCTCTTCGGGCGTCGGCAGGCCATCAGATCCCGCCGTCAGGAAACCCGCCGCGCGCAGCATCGAATCGTCGAGCGTCGTATAACGGTCTATCGAAAAACGCGTCGTTCCCACCAGATTGAACTCGTCCACCAGATCAACGAGCGACATGAAGCGCGCTTTGGGGTGCACGCGAGCAACCACCACCACGCTGTCGCCATAACGATCATAACGCGAACGCAGACTATCACGCAGGTCCGCCCACAACAGCGGTTTGGCCAGCGTGTCGCCAATCTGCAAGGCCAGGGAATCGTTGTTCAACACGAAAAACGACAGCAGCTTCTCTTTGAAAACCTTGCCTTCCGTCGGCTTTTCAGACGGCGGAGGCAGCACGATTTCCATCGCCGTCGGCAGACGGAAAACCGTCGTCACCATAAAGAAGATCAACAACAGAAACGCAATATCCACCATCGGCGTCATGTCAATACGGATCGAGACTCGAGGCCGTTTCCATGCTTGACCGCCGCCGGATTTTTTTGGTCCACCTACATCTACAGCACCCATGGCGTCCTCTTAACTTTCTTCGACTTCGGTGACCATGTTCACGAACAGCAGGTCGTTCTTCTGCAAGGTGTTCATCACCTTTTCAATCGTCCCGAATGTCGCGTCCTTGTCCGCCTTCAGCACGACTTTCTCGACCAGACGCTTCAGCATCAGCCGTTCAATCGGCCGAGCAATCGAGTCCGGGTTGAATTCCACGCCACGCGTGGATAGTCCGCGAATCTCAGCCAATCCGTTCTCGACGTCGAGCGCGGCATTGTCAAGCGTCATCAGCACGCGATTGTCCTTCGGAATCGTAATCACGATGATGCCTGTCTCAGGCAACGGGCGAATCGAATGCGACGACGGCGTCTGGACCGCGACCTCTTCCGGCTTCTTGAACACCGTCGTGGACATGAAGAAGATCAGAAGCAGGAACGCGATATCCACCATCGGCGTCATGTCAATAGACACCGGGATGCGGCGCTTTTTTGGAGCAGCCATAATCAGTCCTTCTTGGTTAAGCTATCCCGGAACCCGCTTAGACTTCCTTGTCCTTCAAAATCTCCACCATCAGATAGGCGGCCTCGTCAATTTCGTAATTGAATTGGTCCACCTTGTTGACGAAGAAATTGTAGCAGACAATACCCACGATCGCCGCGAACAAACCGAGCGCCGTATTCACAAGCGCCTCGGAAATACCGCGCGCCAGTTCGGCCGCGTTCGGCGCGCCCTGCGTGGACATGGCGGCGAAAGAACGAATCATGCCAATCGTCGTGCCCAACAGACCGACCATCGTGGCCACCGAGGCGATCGTCGAAAGCGCGATCAGGTTGCGTTCAAGGAAGGGGACTTCCAGCAAGCGCGCTTCATTGATCGCGCGCTGCGTCTCCGAAATCTTTTTCTCCATATGCACGCCCTTGTCATTGGCCACGCGCAGCCATTGCTCCGCGCCGGCCTTCAACACCGCGGCAGCGGAACCGCGCTGCGTGTCAGAAATCTTGATCGCCTGATCATACTTGCCTTCACGCACGGCCTTCGTAAACTCCGAGAAGTACACCGGCAACGGGCGCGCGCCGCGGGCCTTGCCCAAAGTGATAACACGTTCAATCACGAACGTGAGCAGCATCAGAGTCAGCGTGAGCAGGAACGGGACGATCGGCCCTGCCAACGCAATCTGATGGATGAGCGGAGTTTCTTCCGGCCCCTTATCCATGGTCGGCAAAATACCCCAGTAGAAAACAGCAGAGATGACGAGCGCCGCGACCATCGTAATGGTCGTAAAAGTTCCTTGCTTCATGCTTTACTTCCTTTGTCCAATCAAGTTTTGCCCGGGATTGGAGAGTTTATTTCAATGTCTTCAAAATCTCGCCGATCTGTTCGCACTTCTCGCGCCCGACCGGACTGCCCAGACTGCCCGCGCGGCAATAGGCATCCTTTGCGCGCTGCACCGTGGCCTTATCTTTTTCGTTCGAGAAATAGTAGCTGTCGCCCAAATAGACCCATAGGTCCGCGTTGTTCGGACAGGCCTTCACTCCATCAAGGAGCGCCGAAATCGCGGCGCCGTAGCGCTCGCGCTTCAGATCGATGTAGGCGTTAAGCTGGTGCGCGTCGCAATTACCCGGATCCGCAGTGATCACGCGTTTCACCGTCGCGCGCGCCGAATCGTACTGACTGGTCTCAATATAGCTATTGACCAGAATCATCCCATACTTTGCAAACAGCGCCGAATCCGCCGCCAGCGTTCCCAAGTACGCAGCCAGTTGCGCCTGATTATCTGTGCGTTGAAGCAAGCTAACCTTGCGCGTGATGTCGGATTGTGAGTTCGGCGCCAGCGCCAGCTGCTTATCCGTGTAGGTCAACGCGGCTTCCGGATTCCCGAGCTTGTCATAGGCCCGCGCTACGTACGCGTAGACGTCCTGCTGCTTGGCCAGATCCGGTTCGTCGCTGATCGCGTGTAACATCGCGGCAATCGCCAATTCATAAAGCTCACGGCGGAGCGGATTCTTGTCGTCAAGTCGAGCGTCCGGCGCGCGCAACGCGGCTTCCGCTGAACGGAATCGCGCAGCCAGGGCCTTAACCTCGGCGACTCGATCCACATCCGAGACGACCGGCTCTCCCGGCGTCGGCGGAACGACTTCACCCGTGCCCGGGACAATCGGCGGCGTCGGCGGAACCGGCGGCCGCGGCACTGCGTTCGCGTCATAGCCAACGGCTTGCTTGGCGAATTCGTCGGCCAAGCGCGTGCGCGACTCCTGCGACATGGAATCCTGCCCGGCGGTCGCGAAAATCGTCCGGCCTACAAAATATTCGGACTCCGCGAGCGACAGGGAGATGTCCTTGCGCTCAGGCTTAAGACGCAGCGCCAAACGCAGAGGCTCGATAGCCGCGCCGTAAAAATTCTTCTTCTCCGCTTTGGACAGATCGAGGTAGCTGCGACCCAGCCAGTAATTCGGCAGAAAACTCTCGGGATTTTTGTCCACGGCCTTTTCAAACTCAGCCGCGGCTTCTGCAAAGCGCTTGGCCGCAAACCGCAGGCGCCCGCGCAAATAGTCTACCTGCTTGTTCTCCGGATCACGGTCCTGCACGATACGAAAGAGGCGGTCGGCTTCATCGTATTGCTTAAGTTCGAGGAGCGTGTTACCGTATTCGAATGCAATATCCGGGTTGCCCTCGTCGAGGTCCCAAGCCTTGTCGAAATTGTCGGCCGCCAACTCCGGTACGTTTGCGTTGTCATAGATTCGCGCCAGCATCAGCGGATAGACCGGATTGTCGGGATGACGGGCCGTGGCACTCGCCAGGATAGGCGTCGCTTCCCCAATTTTGCCTTGCTTGCCAAGGATCAAGGCACGTGAGACCTTGATCTCGTCCAGCTTACCCTTGGGATCTTTCTTCTCCGCAGCGGCGACGACACGATCCGCATTCTCGAGCTGATTCATCGCGACATAGACCGATGTCAAATCAATGATCGCATCGGCCTGCTTGGGATTTAGCGTCAGGGCCTGCTCAAGATACTGAACCGCTGCCGTCGTGTCGCCCAAAAACAACTCCGCACGACCACGTAAGCGCCAGCCTTCGTCGCTATTCGGATCTGCCGCGACAGCGTCCGCCGCAAGACCCTGGACTTCGTCCCACTTGCCAGCCTTGGCCTTGGAACGAGCATTGTCCAGAGCAGGGTTCGGGGCTGACCACGCAAGCTGAAGCCCGATGGATCCAGCTACTACCGCCGCTATGCTAAAAAATCGAATTCGCATGAGAATTGAACAAATGTCCCCAAGGACACTTCCGGGGGCAAGATGGGAAGCAAAGAATTGAACACGCCAATATACGCAACCGAAGCAAAAAGAGCAAGTTAGCGTTCTGTTTCGACGTGTTTTTCGCCCCCTATTGCCGCTGGGGTTGGGCCTCGCAAGTTTCTACTGATAACTCTGAATTACAGCAGGTTACTGCCGGTCGAGCGCGCGGGGACGGGCCGAAGACGAGGCCATCGCCTTGGCCTGGTCGAACATGCCCAGCGCGGCCTGTACCTGCTCGTCATCCTGCAAACGGATGATGTTATAGACGTTGCGGTCGTTGAAGACGAGTCCGGCGATCTCGCCTTTCAGTTGAGTCTTCGTGAATTCGATGTCCTGCTCCCAGCGCGGTTCGTCCACCTCCACCTTGCGCTCCGTGCAGAACTCTTTGAAGCTCGCGAGCATCTCCGGGGTGATATCAAAGCGCCCCGTAAACTCCTGCGGATTCTTAGGCAGGTCGCTGTTCTTCACAACGTAGTCGGACGCCCATTCGAAATAAAGACGTTTGCTGAAGAGCTGAGCCGTCAGCGCGTTGGTTTTGCGGGGTAGAATGGTGCTGTCGGGAGTGATTCCGCCACCGCCATACACAGTCCGTCCACCGTCCGTCAGGAATTTCTCGCGCGGCGTTGTATCGTTCTGCGCCACCTCTGGCGCGTTCTCATCTTCGTCGTCGCGGCCCTCCATCACGTACTCGGCGATCCCCTTGTCATACGGACGCTGAATCAACCGGCCCGTCGGCGTGTAGTAGCGCGCCGTCGTGATTCGAACCACGGAACCATCCGGCATCGGGTAAGGCGTCTGCACCAATCCCTTGCCAAAGCTCACCTGTCCGGTGACCAAACCACGGTCATGGTCTTGAATTGCGCCGGCGACAATTTCCGACGCCGATGCGCTGCCGTGGTTGATCAGCACGATCAGCGGCATGTCATACTTCGCGCCCATCCCCGTCGAACGAAATTCCGAATTCGATTTGCCCGTGCGACCCTTCGTATAGACCAGCAGCATGTCTTTGCGCGGCATGAACAGGTCGGCAACGCGCCAAGCCTGATCCAAATACCCGCCGGGATTGCCGCGCAGGTCCAAGAGCAGCCGTTTCATGCCCGCCGCATTCAGGCTATCGAGCGCTTCCACCACTTCGTCCGTCGTGCGCGCCGTAAACTGATTGATGCGAATGTAACCGGTCTGCTGATCGGGCAGCAGGAACGATGCGCCGACTGAAAAGATGGGTATCTTGTCGCGCACAATCTCAAACTCAAGCGGCACTTCGATCGAGGGGCGCTGAATCGTCACGCGTACCGCAGTGCCCTTTTCCCCGCGCAGTTTTTCAAACACCTCTTCGTTCGTAATGCCATAGCACGAGAGCCCGTCAATATGCGTAATGCGATCACCGGCGCGGATCCCCAAGCGGTCAGAAGGCGTTCCGGGAATCGGCGAGATAACCGTCAGCCAGTCATTCTGAATCGTGAACTGAATGCCGATGCCCTCAAAGTCGCCGCGGAACTGCTCCGTGATCTTGGCCTGCTGTTCGGCGGGAATATAGACCGAGTGCGGGTCCAACTCGCGCAGCATGCCGTCAATCGCGCCTTCCAGCATCTTGGTCACGTCAGGATCTTCGACGTAGTTGTCTCGCACCGCCCGCAAAATGTAGTTCAGCTTGTTGAGCTGCATATTGACGTCGCCGGGATTGTCCGCGCGGGCCTCGGGCGCCCACCACGATCCTGCTCCGGCGATCATGACACCCAGGACCACCAACGCGTAGTAGTGCTTCGCGTGCTTCAAACTATTTCTCCTGCTTGGTGATATGCATATAGTGCTCGGTCAGCACTTCTATCTCGGCCTGACTCAATTCCCGGTCCCGGCGCGGCATCGCGATCCGGGCCGACTCCAATGTCCGTTCGAGCGGTTCAATATGCGAACCCCGCACGCCGCCCCACGTAAAACTCGGTATATGCCGCGCCGGATAACCCGCACCAAAAACATTCGCACCGACGCCCACGACAGCCGCCGTGTTGAACATCGTGTTGATCCCGGTTTTCGTATGATCGCCGCACAATAACCCGACAAATTGCCGCCCGCTGTCTACCAGCTCATGAGGCAGCTTGACCTTCACGTTGCCGTAATCATTGCGGAGATTCGAAACGGTTGTGTCGGCTCCCAGATTCACCCACTCACCCAAGTGGCTGTTGCCCAAAAAGCCCGCATGCTGCTTGTTGACATAGCCCTGCATGATCGAATTCGAAATCTCGCCCGAGACGCGGCAGTGCGGGCCAAAGGTCGAATTCATATAGAGCGTCGTTCCCGCCTTGATCCGGCCATGGTGTCCGAAAGCCAGCGGTCCCCGCAGAAATGTATGCGGCTCTACGGTAACCTCCCGGCCGATCCAAATCGGGCCGTCGGATGTGTCAAGCACGACCCCCGGGTACAAGTGGCTACCCTCCCCAACATACGCCGGATGGGAACCGATCACCGCGACGCCTCCGCCGACCGTGAAACGCGAGGAACCCAGGAGCTTCTCTGTCGGACTTCCAAATCCGGCCAGCAACAGCTTGTCGTTGTCCGCCATGAAGTCCCAGACATAGCGCGCCGAATGTCCACCGACGGACTCCAGGGGCACCCCCCCTGCTATCTGTTTAACGAGTGCTTCGGCGAGCTCGGTTCCTGCTAAATCCAATAATGATGAAGCCGCTGCCCCTGTCATGCGGGTCCAGAGGACCCGTCCGCCTCTGTCCAGAAGCGCTGCGGGAGTCTGCGGCACTGCGGGCAAACTGGTGATGCGGCCGCTTAAGAAAACAACGTCTGCCCCGGAATCCGACCATTTGTCGCTGAACCCGGCCAACTGCGTAGCGAGTCGCCTCACCGACTCTCGTGGCCGCAAGGCGACTTGGGCGCCGCCCGGACGCAGCGCGCTTAGCCATTCGCGGAGGCAACCCAAGCCCGCCCGAATTTCCCAGGCTGGGCGCATAACCGACAGCGGAAAGAGCTCGTCGGCCACGCGGCGTCCTCAAAGAGCACGATCCGCGGGCCCAGCCATTGAGGGGCAATCAGTCGATGAGTGACGTCAAGCGCGGACAAAGAATTTTCCCGGAAGTTGCTTAATGAATCCCTTGAGTTCCATCATGAGCAGGCGGCTCAGCACCTCACCCGGAGACTGGGCGGCCTTCTCAGCCAACGTGTCAATATGAATACGCTCGGATGCAGGCACAAGCTCCCACAATTTCAATTCAGGCTCAGGAAGGTTGGGGGCCACAGTCGGAGTCGCAAGCTCCGCGCGGGTTGACACGCGCAGCAGGTCAAGAATATCCTGAGACGAATCTATCAGCGCCGCGCCTTGCTTAATCAGTTCATGACAGCCGGTCGCTCGTCCCCCGACGATTGCACCCGGCACGGCGCCCACTTCGCGGCCATAGGTCGCGGCCAAGCGGGCGGTGATCAACGCCCCTGACTTTTCGGGAGCTTCAATTACAATTGTTGCGGCGCTCAACCCGGCGATGATCCGGTTGCGTTGCGGAAACGTGAAGACTGTTGGCTGGGTCCCGGGCGCATACTCAGAAACCAACGCTCCCCCCTGCTCGAGAATCTTGGCCGCAAGCGGCTTGTGACTGTCGGGGTAGATGATATCAATACCACAGCCGAATACGGCTTCGGTCGGAAGGCCCCGTTCGAGCGCGATACTGTGTGCCGCGCCGTCTATCCCACTGGCCAATCCGCTGACAACATGCACGCCGCTTCCGGCCAGCCCGCCTAACAACTCTTTGCAGCACCGCCTGCCGTAGTCATCGGCTCGGCGAGTGCCGACAATCGCAACGCGCCGTGCGTCGCGCGGCAGGTGACCGCGCACAAACAACACTGCCGGAGCATCCTGCTCAAGCTGCCGCAGCAGAGGTGAGAAGTCCTCGTCCCAATAGGTGAGCACTTGCGCACCGATCTTTTGCGCTTCCTCGTACTGTTTCTCACCCAACTCACCGCGCGGTGAGGCCTTGTGGATCGCCTCGATTGCCTTCTCGCCGATCCGCGGAACCGAGCGCAGCGCACCGTCACCGGCACTGAACACCCGGGACGGCAAGCCGAATTCCTGCACCAGACGGATTGCGCCCCACGCGCCGATTCCCGCCACACCGAGGAGGTTCAACAACGCGATCTTCTCAGACTCGATCAATCCCACTCGTCTTCCATCTCCCGCTCAATCTTCTCGCCTGGTTTGCCGGGCAGTTCTTCGGGTTCGCGAAAGATGCGCGGCACCGGTGCCTCATCCAGCAGTTTCCACAGCTTGGCTACAAAGACCTCAATGCCTTCTTGTGTCGCGGACGAAATCGCTTGTTTCCACGGACCCTTGGGAGGTTTGGTTCCCGGTTCGAGCAAATCAATCTTGGATAACACCACGATACTTGGACGCTTGAGCAGATCCGCGTTCCAACGCTTCAGCTCGGCCTTCAGAACCTTGAGGTCGGCCTTGATGTCCGCGCTGGTGCAATCCAGCAGGTACACCAACACGCGGGTACGTTCGACATGACGCAAAAAATCGAAACCAAGCCCCTTGCCTTGCGATGCTCCCTCGATCAGACCAGGAATATCGGCCATGACAAAGCTCGAGTATTCAGTCGGGCGGACGATGCCGAGATTCGGAGACAGCGTGGTGAACGGATAGGGCGCAATCTTGGGCCGCGCCGCCGTCAGCACGGAGAGCAGCGTGGATTTCCCCGCATTGGGCAGGCCGACCAAACCCACATCGGCCACAAGCCGCATTTCCAGAAGCAGATTGCGCTCGGCACCCGTCTTACCCAGTGTGGCTTTGCGCGGCGCCTGATTGCGCGACGTAACAAAATTGTAATTGCCTCTGCCGCCGCGCCCGCCCTCGGCGATGCAGATGCGTTGTTCAGCTTCGCTCAAGTCGGCAAAGACGCCTTCTTCGGTGAACACATGAGTACCAACGGGCACTCGAATGGTCACATCCTGCCCGTCGCGACCCGTACACTTTTTTCGTCCCCCCATCTGGCCATTCTCGGCCCGAAATTCCACCTGATGCCGCAGATCCATCAGCGTGTGCAACTGCGGATCCGCGACCAGATAGACCGAGCCGCCATGCCCCCCGTCGCCGCCGTCGGGTCCACCGTTCGGACGATAGGCTTCCCTTAGAAACGACACTCGGCCGTCGCCGCCGTCGCCGGCCTTAACATATATTTTCGCACGATCTACAAACATGGAATTGGGGGGATATTAGAAGGTGAGGTCAGGAGTGAGAGAAAAGAAATGAGATTCGAATAATGTAAATAGAAATATGAAGAGATAATGTGAATACGTGTACGA
The DNA here is from genome assembly GCA_016702305.1 of bacterium. Lineage (NCBI taxonomy): Bacteria > bacterium. The sequence goes on along the minus strand of JADJEH010000002.1, from coordinate 585,251 downwards.
CTGCGGCCCGAAATGATGCGGGGCCGGGTGCGCTTTGGTTCACACCCGGCCCCGACAAGGACTCAAGCCAGACTAACCGTCAAACGGTCAGACTACTTCATCAACACCATCTTGCGGGTGCTGGTCACGCCGTTGGCTTCAAGCGTGTACATGTACACACCGCTCGCCATGTTACCGGCGTCAAACGTGTAGTTGTGAACGCCAGCCGACAGCGCTTCGCCGTTCACCAGAGTCGTCACCACTTCACCCAGAACGTTGTAGACCGTCAGCGTGACCTTCGAGGAATTCACGAGGTCAAACTGAATGTTGGTCGTCGGGTTGAACGGGTTCGGGTAATTCTGATAGAGCTGGAAGGCGGACGGAAGTTCGCCGCGGGTATCCGCCGACGACACACAAAGGTTGTTCGGATCAAACGGAACAGTGCCCGTACCGGTGTGCTGGCTACCGTCAATGTGCAGGGTCGGCGTGGACCAGTCACGCATCTGCGTGAACTCGAGATCGCTCAAAGCGATTCGCTGGTAGTGGCAGTCGTTGAGAGTCGTCGTACCTTCGCTCTGGGGAACACCACCGCAATCGTAGTCAAGCACGTAGAACAGGTTCAGGTAACCCTGACCGTCCGTGTAGCTGACCAGCGGCGACAACGTCTGATCGCGTTCGTGAGCCGATTCACCAGCCGGAGCAAACACTTCGGTCGGCGTGTCGGTCAGATTGATGCCTTCAAACCAGGTACGGCCGTTGTTGCACGAAGCCGCAACCCAGACATCCGCGCTCATCGAGTATTCCCAGTTGTACTGGGTCGAATCGTGGTGGACATACGAGCAGTACATCCAATCGGTCAACGTGTCAAACGACATGCTCGGGCGCTGAACCATCAGCTGCCAAGCATTGTCGGTAAGCAAGCTGTCGCCGCCCGAGTACGATGCGAACTCATCGTGGTTGACGATGCACGAAAACTCATCCGTGTCTTCGCCGTAATGCCAGATGCTCGACTTGTTGATGAACGCTACCTGGCCTTCGTAGCCGGGATAGCCAAATTCATACATCGTGCGGCAGGTGAACGCAACATGCAAGTTGTCGTTCCAGTCGAATTCAACGTCCAAACAGGTGTACGGACGCAGCGTGTCGCCGTTGCAGGCGATCGTATCGTTGGAGGCACAACCGAGGTCGGGTTCGATCCAATCCGTCAGGTCAATCGGCGGCGCCCAGTTCATACCGCCGTCTTCCGAAATCACCAGCATCAGATCGTTGTTGATCTGCGTGATGCCGCCTTCGCCGCCACGCGAGTCATTGAAGATAACCGCGACACGGTCAGAGACCGGCGAAGCGGCTACGTCCGGAGCAATGACTTCACCGACGCCCAAAATCTGGTAGCGGTCACCCGTGCTAAACGTCGTGAATTGAATGTCAATACCAAAGCCCGATTCGTAAGTCGGAACGCCCTTCCAGTAGTGGTACCCTTGGTCCACATCGGGATCCGACGTCGAAACGCCGTGCAGCGTGCCGTCCGTGTCGCGCACGACTTTCGGCCACAGCACCTGGCTCTCACCATAAAGGCCAACCGAGAACGGCGTATACGCGCCGGCGTGCGGCGTGAAGTCAATCGCCGCGTGCGTCGAAAGCTGCGCATCGCCCGGGAACGTCGAGTGGAACGCCGGGAAGGCGAAACCGTTGTCCGCAACCGCCAAGGTCACGTAACCGGCGCGGGCCGAGTTGGCAGCCACACCACCATCGGGAATCAACGCTTCCCAATCGGATGTCGCAGGATCCCAGCAGTTGTAGAAAGCGTCACGCTGAGCCAAGTCTTCGGTGACACCGTTCATCCACGCCACGTGCACGAAACCCAGCGGGTCAACGCCAATCATGCGGCCGGCGGTTCCATTGTGCTGATAGTCATAGTAGGTCGTGCCGGCGACGTACACATCGCCAACCACGTCCAACGTCTGCGGCTGACGGTGCGAAACCGTCGCCGTGTGATTGACCTCGGTAGTCGCGCCCACGACCGGCGTCTTCGCCGCCGTGTTCACGACCTTCGAGGTGGTCGGTGCGGCCCAAGCTGACGCGGCAACCGCCAGCGCAAGGGCACAAACCAGGTAAGGCTTTTTCATGGGATACTCCCTTTCTTGCTCCTGCGGGGTACGCAGGGTGTCTATGCAGGTGATATCTGTAAAGATGCTATTCGACAGTTCGCTATAAGTTACTCAGCAAGTGCTAATAAGTCAAGTGGTTCTCACAAGCGCAGCATTTTCAGATACCATCCGACTATATCTGCCCCCCAAAACAGGCAGATCGCCAAGGCCGCCGCCAAAAAGGGCCCAAATGGCACGGACCTGCCCGCAACGTCCTTGCGTAAAATCAATAAAGCTATAGCATAAAATGTCCCAAGGAGCGAGGCAAGGAAAATCATTAGCAACGTCAATTGCCAGCCCACGAAACTGCCCGCCATCGCCCCAAACACGACATCGCCGCCGCCCATGGCTTCCTTGCCAAACACCAGCTTGCCACCCACTAACATGAGGAGGAATGCTCCAAAGCCCAGTCCGGCCCCAAGCAGCGCTGACTTTATCGGTAGCATGTCGGCAAACACGGCCCCGGCCAGGCCAAGGAGCGTCAGGGGAATCGTGATCGCGAAGGGAAGTAGCCAGTGCCGCAGGTCAATCAGAATCAGCGCCAGCAGGCCGATCAGCAGCAGCCCATGGGCCAAGCCAGCGTAGGTCGCCCCCCACTTCCAGACAGCGAGGACGGCGAATCCAGCGGAGGCAAGCTCGATCAGCGGGTACTGGATCGAGATCGCCGCCCGGCAACTACGACACTTGCCGCGCAGCAGCAGCCAACTTAACACGGGGATGTTGTCATACCATGCAATGCCCTTGCCACACGCCGGACAGCGCGACGGCGGATGCACGAGCGACTCTTCAGCCGGCAGTCGGTAGATCAATACGTTGGCAAAACTGCCGAAACAGGCCCCCAAAAAGGCCACAACAGCGTAAACAGGCCAGGCGGGCAGGTCGCCCCAAGGAGTCGAAATCACCTCAACGGTCCTTTCAATGAAAACGGGTGACCGCAGAATATGCAGTCACCCGTCGAAAATTGCAAGCCCTGTGCCTTACGAACCCGACTGAATCGCCCGGCCCAACATGAACACCGGCAGGTAGATCGCGATCAGAATGATGCCGATAACGCCGCCGATGAGGATAATCAACAGCGGTTCGATCAGCGAGGTCAGGCGGCCGATCGTGGCGTCCACCTGCTTCGAGTAGAATTCCGAAACCTTCTCAAGCAGCTTGTTAATCTCACCGGTTTCTTCACCGGTTTGAATAAGCTGCACCATGATCGGCGGAAAGACGCCGGTCTTCTTCAGCGCGACCGAAATCGCATAACCATCCTTCACCATATGCTGAGCATCACGGAGCGCGTTGCCAATCACACGATTTTCCACGACGCGAATGGCATGCGACAGCGACTCGAGGACCGGCACGCCGGATCCGATAAGAATACCAAATGTTCGCGCGAACTTGTCCATCAGCGAGGACATCAGCAGATTGCCGAAGACGGGGAACTTCAGCTTCATCGAGTCCCAGACGAGGCCGCCGCGCTTGGTCTTAGTCAGAATCCACAAACCCGAAATCGTCCCAAGTAGGAACAGGAAGACAATCGGCGCCTGATTGACCATGAGCTTCGAAATGTTCATAAGTACCAGCGTCGCAAACGGCAGTTTTGCCGTGAACTTCGAATACACATCCTCGAACATCGGCACCACGAAGATCATCAAGAACGAGATCACGATGGTCAGGAAGATGATCGAAAACACCGGATAGGACATCGCCGAGATGACCTTGCGCTGCGTGTCGGCGACGGATTCGAGGTAGTCGGAAAGCTGTTCAAGAATGACGTGCAGATTACCCGAAACTTCGCCCGCGTGCACCAGCGCCACGAACAGATTTGAAAACACGCCCGGGTGTTTCGCCAGGCACTCCGACAGGGCGTAGCCCTTCTTGAGGTCGGTCGCCACCTGCACAAGCACTTTTTTGAAGCGGTAGTTGCGCTCTTCCTGCAAGAGGTTCTGAATCGCGCGCTCAATCGTCAAACCGGCCGAGAACATCGTCGAAAGCTGGCGCGTGAAGAAGACCAGAGTCTTCAATGGCACGCGCGTGCGCCAACGATAGATGGCCAGACCGATCTGTTCGCCGACGCTCATTTCGTCGAGCGCCAGGCCTCCCTTGATTTCGCGCACCGAGACAATCTGCGCCGCGCCCTTGCGCCGCAGTTGCTCGACGGCCGCCTCGTAGCTCGCGGCCTTGATGTTGTCTTCCTGACGGTTGCCCGCGGCGTCTTTGATGACGTAACTATATGTCGGCATCGCCTGTTTGCCCGTCCGTTGGAATTAAATCTCCTGCACCGTCACGCGCAGAAGCTCATTGCTTGTGGTCACACCCGCGAAAATCTTCTTGAACGCGGCGTCGCGCAACGTCACCATGCCGTTGGCCAAAGCCGCATTGCGAATCTCATCCTGATTCGCGTTATCATACACCAAAGAGCGCACGTTGCGGCGCATCTCGAGAATCTCGAAAATACCCGTTCGTCCGTGGTAGCCCGTGTTGCGGCACTGTGCACAGCCGCGACCGCGCCAGAACTTCCGGCCCTTGAGGAAGTCCTTGTCAATCACGAGCGACTGCATCTCGGCTTCATCCGGTTCGTACTCAACCTTGCAGTGCTGGCAGATACGGCGCACGAGGCGCTGCGCCATCACAAGATTCAACACCGAACCGCACAGGAACGGCGGAACCCCGATGTCCAACAAGCGAGTGATCGTCGTCGGAGCGTCGTTGGCGTGCACCGTCGAAAACACTAAATGACCGGTGAGCGCGAACTTGACCGCGATGTCCGCGGTTTCTTCGTCGCGAATTTCACCAATCAGCAGCTTGTCCGGGTCCTGACGCAGAATCGAGCGCAGCGCGGCCGCGAAGGTCAGACCAATCTTGGCTTTCGTCTGCACCTGATTGATGCCCGGCACGTGGTATTCGACCGGGTCTTCGACCGTCGTGATGTTGTCTTCAACGCTCTTGATTTCATTCAACGCGGCGAACAGCGTGGTGGACTTACCGGCACCCGTCGGTCCGGAGATGATCACCATGCCGTACGGCTGACGAATCCAGCGGCGGAATATCTTACCGTCTTCCTCGTCAAAACCGAGCGTCGTCAAACTGAAGGCGAAACCCGATTTGTCCAGCAAACGCATCACGATCTTCTCGCCCGTGACGAGCGGCAGAATCGAGACGCGCATGTCAATTTCCTTGCCCGGAGTGCGAACTGTGAAGCGGCCGTCCTGCGGTAAACGCTTCTCGGCGATATTCAGCTTCGAGAGAATCTTCACTCGAGATACGATACCCGAATGCGAGGCCTTCGGCGGGCGCATCACCTCCATCAGCACGCCGTCCACGCGGAAGCGCACAACCAGCGCGTCTTCATAGGGCTCGATGTGAATGTCCGTGGCCCGCGAGTTGATCGCGTCTTGCAGCATCAGATTCACGAGTTTGACCACGGGAGCGTCTTCCGTCGCCGCGGTCTTGCTCATGTCCACAAGACTTTCGTCGTCCTCGTCTGAAGTCGCAAAGAACTGCAAGTCGCCGATCGCTTCGGTTACTTCGCCCTGCTTGCGAATCTTCTCGTAGGAATTCTCGATCGCGCCTACGATGGCCGACGGCGAGGCGAGTTTCGCTTCGACGCGCTTGCCCGAGAGCTTCTCGAGATTATCCATGGCCACAATATCGTCCGGATCGGCCATGGCTACCGTCAGCGTCGTGTCCGTAAGCATCAACGGTATCAGCGCGTGTTCCTTGGCAAACGCCTCGGGAACGATCGCCAGAGCATTCGGATTCTTGGCCACCAGCGAGTCAGCCGGGATGAAATCATAGCCCCACTGCTCAGCCAATGCCGCGTAGACTTTTTCTTCACTCACGGCGCCCAACACGACCAGCATCTCGCCGATCCGCTTGCGCTTCTCTTTTTGCAGCGTCAACGCCTCGTTGAGCTGCCCCGCATTAATCAGACCCTTGCGGACCAGTATCTCGCCAAGCTTTTCTCGCATAACCTCGTATCGTTCTTTCTATAGTCGTACCAATATGGGCCGGAGCCGGTGGGGTCCCGGCTCCGGCCTGCTTGGTTTACGTCAGAGACAGCTTCCCCTTAGCGGCGGAAGTTGATGACCTGTGAATTCGTCGCGCTCTCATAGCCCACGACTTCCACGCGCACCTCACCCGGTATTTCGGGCGTCAGCGGATCCGGGAAGATGAAGCCTACGGAGTCAACCAGGAAAATCGAGCATTGTCCGTCCGGTTCGCCGAAGTTCGGGCCCGTGAAGTCCGTGCTGATCGCCGGGCCGGTACCCTGCTGATTGGCGAACATACGGCCGCGCTGCGACGAATAGTAGACTTCCTGGTCATTGATCAAGACCGAATGGCCGTCACGCACCTCGGCACGCAACTGAATGCGGCACGGGTTGCCATTGGCGATAAAGTGCCACGAGCCGGGCAGGGCGTCGAGGTTAATCGTCGGCTCCTGAATCGGCAGCGTGAAGTCAAAGTTGGCTTCGACGCCGTTACCAGTGCGCGCTGTGATGGTCACGGTGCTGTTGGTCGCCATCGAATTGTAACGCAGCGTCGTGAAGGCCACGCCCGGACGTTCGTCGCCGTCCATATTCTCGTTGCCGACCACGACAGATTCCGATAGAATCTGCGCCAGTTCCGGCGGGCTGACTTCGAAGAAGACGTTCGTGCCATTGATGACGTTGTTCTGCACCGCATCCTTAACGAGTGCGCTGATTTCAACATCCCATGCAGCACCACCGGCGTCCTCGCCGACTTCGTCCACACCAATACCGATTTCAAAGGGCGGACCCGCTACAACCGAACCAGTCACCGGAACGCATTGTTCCTGACCATTTACGGAGACGCACACGCTAACCATAACCGGACCAACCGCCGCTCCAGCGTTCACTGTGGCCATTGCTAGACCACCGGCGGTGACCGCCGAGTCCAGAATGCCGTTGCCGTTGATATTCGTTCCAGCCGGGAACGTCGTCAGGCGGAAGCGCACCCACTGGCCATCTTCCACCGGGTTACCATTGTCATCATAGACGCGGGCCGAGACCTGCGCCCAATCCTGGCCGCCCGAGCCCTGTGCCTGCAAGCTGGTCGGGACTAAGGTGCCCGTCAAGGTGCTGACATTGCCCGACTGCACGATCAGCGTCGTAATGGAAGTATCTCCACCCGAAGCCAAGAACGATTTCACCAGGCCGACGCCGGCCGTCGTGCCGGGGTTCAACATTGGCCGCGCCCAGCCATCCGCGTCCGTGGACGAAAAAGCCGGAATAGCACCAATAGTGGACAAGAAGCCTACGCTGGTACCCGCCTGAACGGGGTTGTTGAAGGTATCAACCACGGCGGCATTGACCTGCACCGGCACGCCAATCGTCGTCGGCGGAATCGGATCCAACCGAACGGATGACGCTTGCCCAGGGATAACGAGCACTTGCATCGTATCGGAAGGGATGCCGTCCACGGTAGCCACCAGTTTCACCGGGCTTTGCGGCACGGCCTGACACAGATAGTAGTAGTTCACCGAGTCGGGGGAACCATTGACCAGCCGCAGCGAGTCGTACTTGAAATCGCCGCACGGCGTGTAGCGGAACTTCACCCAATAGCCGTTGACCGGCGCGCCATTGGCGAACTGCACGAAGACGTTCAGCGCCACCGAGTCCACACCCGCGACACCAACCGTGTTGGAAACGCCGAGGTTGACGTTGCCGATACCCGCGGCAGGGATGATGCGCACGTTCACGGTATCACGCAGGCCCCACTTCTCATAGCGGGCCACGACCATGGACGAGTCCGCCGGATCCTGATCGTTCGGAATCGTCATACCGCAGAATTGCGCCATGGCAATACCGAGACAGTCGGTAATCGCGATCGTATTGATGGCGCCAAGCTCGGGCGCACCAAAGCGAATCGTGTCGCCGCGGACGGCTTCACCAAATTGATTCTTGAGCGATGCCGTAATTGTCGCCGCCGTAATGCAGCCGTCGGCCTCGATCACCGGTTCAGACGTCGCAATGGTCAGCGTGCCGAGGATGTCCTGAACTTCGGTAACGGTAACAGTATCGGTCGCGGTAATCGAACCAGCCTGCACTGTGATCGTAAATTCTCCGAACTGGCGATTGTTGTACCACCACGTCGAGGTCTTGCCCGTTGAGTCGGTCACACTCGGAATCACCAGACGACCGCCGCTGGCGCGGAGCGTCAGCGCCACGTTGCGCACGCCGCGGTTGGCTGCGTCGGTAATCGTCACGGAAATCTGTGCCGAGTCTTCGACTGACGGCGAGGCTTCCAGCTGCTTGGGCGTAATGACCAGTGTCAGGCCATTAATCGCGTCGTCCTGTTCCCGAATGAACAGCGTCCGTGTGGCCGTGCGGCCTCCGGCGCTCGCAGTGATGATCTGATCGCCCGCGCGCGCAAACGTGCGGAAGACCGCATTCACACGGCCGACCGCGTCAGTCGTGTCCCGGCGGTCCGTGTCAACATATTCGATCACGCCAAGATTGGCGTTGGCCAGGCTGATGTCAACCTTCACGTCACGCATCACATTACCATTGTCATCAGAGACGATAATCGTGACGGTCGTGGATGCCGAATCTGCCGGCAAAAACTCCAGAGTGTCGTTGATCGCACCGGTCACGATTTGGATCGAGCCGATCGAACCGCCATTCTGGTTGTTGTCTCCCGTCGACTTCTGTTCGCAGCCGACGCCACTTAGCAGCATCGCCACCACGGCGACAAACAAAGCTGCCCAGCGGATGTGTTTCATTCTTGCCTCCATGAGTCCCTCCAGGTCCTGTTGTGTGGAAATAGGAAACCGATCGGAAACTTCCAGTCGAAAATCTCCGATTGATCCCGCCCACGGGACCCGGTCTTGACGATTACTTAGTTGCGGTATCCACCACCAACACCACGGTGGCCAACTGTGCCACCACGGTGAGAATATCTTTCACTCGCTCCCAACCCGTCGTCCGCGGCCGCTGCGGAATAAACAGCACGTCACCCGGGTCCACGGTCACTTGCTGCGAATAACGCAATTGTGACCCGTTGCGCGCCTTCAGAATGACCGACCGTCCCAACCAACCCGCGCGATTCTTGCCGCCTGCCATCGCCACGTAGTGGTTCAGGTCGGCGCCGTCCTGCCACGGGACCTCGCCCGCGTGATTCACGTACCCTAAGACGCGCACACCCAGGGGCTGGGCCGGGACATCCAATTGATCACCATCCATTAGGACGACATCGCCAGCATAACCCGGCTCGCCTGCCTCCGCCGTCAAGTCCAGCACCACAGTGCCGTACGTCCAGCGGGCGAACTCCGCCGCCATTTCCTGGTCAGCAAGCATCGTCGGATCGTCCTTTGTGCCCGTCTTCATCGGGATCCGCGACAATCTACCCCGCTCCTCCGCCAAGCGTTCGTCACCTTTGCGCTCCAGCCGCGCCGACTGCGCCGAGGCCTGCGGCAGATAGCCGCCCGCCTGCTCCAGAAGCTCGGCCACCGTCGTTTTCCCGGGCACGATGGCGTATCCGCCGGGTCGCGCAACCTGACCGCCGACTGTGACTGATCCATGAAGGACATCGCGCGGCACCCCGCCCACAAACACACGCTCGCCCGGCTTAACCGGCGTGGCCAAAGACGATAGGGAGAAGTTCACCTTCGTCGCCGCGCCCTCGGCATGCTGGAGTGTGACCAGATTGGAATCCGCCAGCGCTGTCAAACCACCGGCCAGTGCAATCAAAGAGCCAACGTTGTCACCGGAAAAGTAATCATAGATTCCGGGCATGCGAACTTCGCCAAAGATGCCTACCGTCTGCCCCGCACTTCTGGGCGGAACGTAAATCGTCGCGCCATCTGTTACGTACGGATTGGCGGCCAATGAACCACCCGAAAAGAACGATTGTAAATCCACCGGCGTTACGTCACCCGTAACTGCGGATCGCAACTCGATCTCGCGCAACGCCGCCAGGGGCGTAAACACGGTATCGGCTCCGGCAATCTGATACGTCCGCTTCGTGCCACCGGCCTGCGCAATCGCGTCAGCCACCCGGGCCGTCGCCGGCACTGTGACTGTTCCGGGCATGACCACCTGTCCAGTGACATGGACCCGAAACTGGCGCGGTTCGAGCAATGAGATGGATATACGACCACGGCGAAGCGCGGTGTCGAACTCGCGCGAAACCGCCGTTTCAGCATCCGTTAGCGTGAGACCCGCAACCTTGACCGGACCGGCAAAGGGCACGGCAATGCGGCCTTCACCGGACACGACCGTCGGAAGCTCTTCGTAGGACGGACTCCAGATTTGTAAGATCAGTTTGTCGCCCGGTCCCAGTAGATACGCGTCGCGGTCGAGCACGCCTTCATAGGCCGTAGCAGACAGACTCGGCGCGGCGCTCTGAGCCCGCTTCAAGATGTCCGACCGCAACGACGTCTCGCGATTCGTGTCCTGTGCTGACGCTGCGGCAATCCCAAAGATCAACAGTCCAAGCCAACACCATGCCGCGACCTGCACGCGCGGCGCGCGTTTACTTCTGACCTTCACCACTCTCCTGCGGGAGGAACTTCTCTTCGACTTCACGCACGCGCGGCGGCAGCTCCATTGTGTAGCCGGTGCCAATGATGTGCGGAGTGACCTGAATAATCAAGTCGGTCTTGCGCGTCGAAGTTGATTTGTGACGGAACAGGCTGCCGATAAACGGAATGTCACCGAGGAACGGGAAGCGATGCTCGGTCTTCGAGGACTCAACACCCAAGAGACCACCGATAATGACCGTTTCACCGTTCTTGATGCGCAGCGTCGTGCTCGATGTACGGCGCTTCACCCACGGCAACTGCGTATCAGATGATTCCAAGAATTGGAAGATCGAGGACAATTCGGGATTGATGCTCGTCGTGATATAGCCGTCGGCGTTGATCTTCGGCGTGACGCGCAAAAGCGCGCCGACCACCACTTGATCAATCTGCACCTGACCACCCACGCCGCCGCTGCGGGCAATGTAGGGAATCTCATCAACCACCTGGATCGCGGCTTCTTTGTTGTTCAAGGTCGCCACGGACGTATTGGCCAGCACTTCGGCGCGGCCGCTCTTGAGGAGCATGTCCAGCGCAACTTCGAATGCAGTGGCCTGCTTCGTCCAGTAACCGAGCCGACGCGTCTCGAGCGGGAAGAACGGCATCTGCGCAGGGAGGCGGCCGCGGACCGAAGGATCAATACCCGTCAGCGAGGGCGTGCCTTCTTCGTTCACCGCGTTGCCGTACTGGTCCACCGGAGTCTCGGCGATCACCGTCTGGATTGACGCCAGACGATTCCAGTCCATGCCCAACACTTCTTCGTTATCCACGGCCACTTCGATCATGCGGCATTCGAGAACAATCTGAAGTGGCGGCACGTCCACAGCTTCAATGATACGATGAATGTCGGCCAGCACCTTCGGGCTCGACACGATCAGCAGCTTGTTACCCGTGCTGTCAATCGAAATTCCCGCGCCCAGATTCTCCAGCATGGCCTTGACCGACACGGCGTCCGTATACTGAAGGTCTATCACGTAGGAATTCAAACCGACCTGAGTCGCCAGATTCTTGGCAGGCGCCACGAGGAACGACTTGCCGACGATCTCGTAAGACAGCCCCGCCGCGCGAACCACAAGGTTCATGGCCTGCTCGATGGGAGTGTCCTTCAAGTGAATCGAAATTCGCTCTTCCTGATTTACCTGCGGGCCGGTTACGATGTTGAAACCGCTTTCGGCCGCCAAAATGGACAGCACGGACGGCAAGAACGCATCGTCGGCGTCAATGGTCACCAACTTTTGCAGTGCGTCTTCGCCCTGGGCATACGCGGAGGGCTGAGCCACTAGCAGTGAAAGCAGCGCGACGAACACGATACCGCCGCGCCACACGAACGAACCTGCGGTCCGCCCGAGAGAATTACGGAGATGCATTGCCAGTTTCAAAAGCCTGTTCCTTTATCTCGGCTATATTTGCTAAAAATTCTTTGTGTCTCGATTCCGCGCGCGCTCAGTAATTCGGCGCGTCTACTGACGTCCGGCCTTCGGTCAGCTCCGTATCCGGCGCCGATTCGTTGACCAGCACCAGCCGTGAACCGCCCTTGTTCAACACCATTTCCGCCGGGCTAATCGCCGCCACGCGGAAACCGTTAAGTTCGTCGCCAATGCGCAGCACATGGCTGCGGCCCATGAACTTGACGATTCCCGACGGTGAATCGCCCATGACCGTGCAGGACAGTCGCATCCGGCCACGCTGTTCCACCGTCTCGCGCAGACCCAGGCTCGCGAGAAACACCTTCGACTGAATCGTACGCGTCAGGTCGAACGGGTCAAGCGACACGTTCGTCTCATACGCGATGCGGTCGTTAAGGTCCTTCTCCAGCGTGTTGACCGTTTCTTCCAACTGCTGATCGGTGCCCAGCACGATGGCCTTGTTGCGCATTACCTCAATGCGCTGCGAAATCTTATAGTTCTGCCAGCCCATCCAAATCATCGTCACGATCAGCAACGACAACAGAATACCCCACAGAACGCTTACTCGCTGGTTCATATCGTATACTGCCTATCGGCTTATTTCTGCTTGATCAAAGTTAACGTGGACAGCTCGATCATCATGGGGCGCTTGTCCGTCAGCCCCTGTTTCGCTTGAGCCTGCACCTGCTTGACCTGACTCGTCAATTCAAACTTGTCTACGGTCACCAGACGGTTGCTCTTTTCCACGTCATTCAGGAAACTCACGAGCGACCTGTAGCTCGTCAGCACTTCTACGGTGTACGGCGTCGCGACGTACGTGTTCAGATTCTTGCGGCGGCCCGGTTCGATCAACTTGAGGTCAATCTGATGATTCCGCAAAATATCGGTCAACTGGTTCATGAACGGCAACGAGGCGTCTTCGGCCAGCGAATCGCGCTGCGACTGCGCCAGGTTACCCTCGATCAGCCGCGTCACTTGCTTCAGCTCGTTGGCAATAATCTGCGCGGCAATGAGCTTCTCATTCTCGACCTTGATCTGTTCGTCAAGTTCGCGCACGATCGTCGGCTTGTCCTTGAACGTAAACTGCAGGTAGTAGTAGAAACCACCGGCGACGACAAGCAGCATAATCAGTGCAACAATAATTTTTCTCATCTTATGCTCCTCCGCTCGGCAGATTACGCTGGGCCCCGCCCTTGCCCGGCATCGGCACAGCCGGCGTCCCGGACTTCTTCTTCTTCCCGCGCTCAGGATCACGCGTCACGCACTCGACCGAGAACATCAGAACGTCCTGGTCTTCGACCACCTTGCGCAATGACTTGTCAAACTTGATCTCGAACATCCCCTGACGAAAATCAGGAGTGGTCTTGAGCAGATCAACAAAACGCGAAATGATATCGAATTCCTTCTCGGAAGAATCCACCTGCGCTATACAATGCAGGAAGAAGCGGGCGTTCTGCAACTCGAGTCCCGTGACCGACATACCCGGAGGCAGCACTTCGGCCAAAACCTCCAGACGGCGCGCCCATAAGAAGCGTTCCGTCTCGAGATTCGCCAGCGCCATCACGTCGTCCTTGGAGACGTTCGTGCCCTCGCGTTTCAGACTGTCAAGCTCAAACTTGATGCGGGCGAGCTTTTCCTGACGCGACTTGATCACGTCGTCAACAGCTTCGTTCTGCGCCCACGTGATACCGCCGAGCACCGCGAACAAGAGGCCGAGCAGACCCAACAAGAGCAGACTGCGCCGCTCTTTCTTGCGTTGCCGCAGGACGAGTTCGCCTTCGCCCTTGTTCAGATTGATTGTAAAAAGTCGTACCATCGTGTTGGTCAGTGCCTTGCTGCAGTTGTTTAGTAGATGGCCTGCGCGCGCAGGGCCAGTCCGACCGCCGCCGCGAATTGCGGGCGATTCCGCACGTCCGCGTGTCCTTCCAGTGCCTTAAACGGATCGTGCGCGTCCACGGGAACGCTGAAACGGTTCGCCAGGTAGTCGCACAGTTCCTGCGACGCCGCCGAACCACCGAACAGAACGAACTTCATGATACCGCTCTGACCCGTCTCTTTGACGTAGTAGCGAATCGAGCGATTAATTTCATCGTAGAGTTTGTCGAGCGGCGACTTGTCTGACAGCGCAAGGCTCGACGCGACGGTCATGCCTTCCGTGCCAGCCATCGGCTTCAAGTCCTTGGCTGTCAGGCCTTGACGGTGCTTGATCTCCTCCGCCTGTGCGAACGTCGCGTTCAAACGCGTCATCAAGTCCTCCGTGAAACTCCAACCGGCAACCGGCAGGTCGCGGCTGAAGTACATATCCTTGCGGCCCACGATCACGAGATTCGTGCGGCGCGCGCCGATATTCAGGAAGCAGACCACGCCTTCGTCCGGCAGTTCGCCTGTGACCATGTAAGCATTCACGCACGCCAGCGGTTCGAGGTCCACAACGCCCGGCTTCAATTCCAGCTCGCGCAGCACGTCCAAGTGCGCGTCGAGCGTGCGCTTGGTCGTGACGGCCAACAGCACGCGGACTTTGTCGGCCTCGCGTGTGTCATCCCCGAGAATCTGGTAGTCCACTACAAGCTCTGATCCGTCGAGCGGCAGATGCTTGCGGCCTTCCTGCGTCAGTGAACTGGCCATTTCGTCATCGGGCATCTGTAAGGAGCGAATCTCCTTGGTGGCCATGTTCAGGCCCGATAGGCATGAGCCCAAATGCGCGACGCGTTTGGGACGAACCCCGGCTTCGCGGAACATGTCCAGAACGATCGGCACGATTTGCATCTTCTTCGGACCGTCCAGATCATAACGATCATTGGACGCCGTGTAGATGTCGCGCGACCACGCGCCGATGAGACGGCTGCGGTCGCCGTGTTTTTCGGCCACGACCAATTGGATCGCGTGCGAGCCGATATCGAGTCCCACGCGAACATTTGACTTAAAACCTAACACGAAAACTCCAAGACAGAGAGGATTTCAAGCGGAATTCTGCACCTAAGATGTCGGGCGAAGCTGCGGCAGAAACGGAGGAAGGAAGGGCCGCGGCGTGAAACGGACGGGTCTGCGGGCAGCAATGCCCGCAGACCACGACCGCGCATATTGAGGGAACGGATTGCATCTGGGCGCCAGTCAAACTGGACCTCAGACTCGGCATGTAAGCCGTTAGTTGTAACGAACGCGCCGCTGGGCCGCCACGTCCACGACATCTTCTGCCGCCTGGCCCCACTGCACGATGTTGAAGAACACCCGGCCTTCATCGTCTACCGCACCGAGGAAGCACGGCGGACGCATCGTCCGGAATCGTTGGTCGTACTTATAAACCTTGTTGTAGCCCGTGCCGCCCAGATTAGAACGGTGCACATAGCCACGACGCCATTGCGTGATCGAACCGGTCATGACGATGTTGCCACGCTCATCGGGCGTGATCGGACTATTGTAAGGATCGAACGTGTCGTTCATTTGCTCAAGCTGGAAGCTGCCGCGCAAAGAAACGAGCGCCGCCGTAATCACAATATGGCACCGGTCCTGCAAGCCACCGGGACCCGAACAACCTTCGCGGCCGTTCTTCCACGTATTGCCGATCCAGATCCAGCCTTCGCTGACAATGCCCAAGATGCTCGTACAGTTCGGAGGTAGTGCGCCCGAAACCATATTCGTGCCCTGAATCATCACGTTGTCAATCAGGCGAATGTCGCCCGAACAGCCAACGGTCAGGCGACAGCCCTGGCCACTCAATACGCCGCGCATCTCCATCTTGCCGTCCACAAACACGCAAACCTTCGGGCTGCAGTTCACGACAACGCTTTGCGCATTGTTGGTGTCAAGCTCAGTACCCTCCGGCCAATGATAGAACGTCGCTTGCGTTCCATTGATCGAGCAGTACCACTCGTGGCCCTCGGCCTCGAGGAAATAGTCGGCGTTCTCGCGAATCGGTTCGGCCAGCTCGGGCAACAGCACCGGCGGTTCGTTGAATCGCGGCGGGCCGCCGAGGAATTGGCCCGCAGGATTCGGAGAACCCGGACGGAAGCTCGGCTTGGTCGTTGAAACGATGTCGTAGAATACGGGCAAACCGTTGACGTCGCCCTGCGTCGCAATCCAATCGTTGGAGTGCGTCCGGCCCCACAACGTGTCGCGACCGAAGAAGCGAATCACATCGTTGGGGAAGGTGGCTGACGTTTCCCAGTTCGTCAGGTACATATAGTCCACGAAGCTGCGGACCTGAACGTACAAAATGGCCTTGCGCACCACCTTGCGGTCCTCGATCCCGTCATATGGCGTCGGAACTTCGCCGTAGGCTGTAATACGGAACTTCTCGTCATAGCTGAAGTTCGTATTGTCGTCGCGGGACCCGAAGACGGGATAGACGCGAACGTCAAAGTAGCGGCCGATACCCGGAACAGTGCCGTTGCCCAAGCGCGTTTCACCGCTCGGCAGAAGCCCCTGTTGCTGCGAAGACAACCACGTCAAACCTTTTTCAATCACGCCGGCCTGCGCCACATAGTACGCCTGCATACCGGCCCGCGACGTCTCGCCCTGCAAGGCCTCGTCAGAAGCCCATTGCATGAAAGCACCGCCCGTTGCCAACAGCGCTGCAATCAGCGCCATCATGGCAATAAGGACGTAGCCGCGATCGCGGCGAGATGCGTGATGGTGTGTGGTCCTGTTCATGATCCGTTCCCTGTTGATCTGTGAAGGACTAATTCGCCTTTCGGAAAGCCCGACTGCCCATGGTGGCAAAGCTCCCGCTGCTTGACTTCCTGTCGAAGCCATACAGCAAAACCTTGTGCCAAGCAACCGTCCCACCCAGCGTGCGACTCGCGCCCAGCGCGTGCTCAACAGACGACCAAACTATGGCTGCCGCGCCGCGCATGCGGCGCGGCAGCCCAAAGCCAACGTGATTAAAAGATACTGTCGTTCGACAAGCGATTCCGGTAAAACGCGGGTTTAGAAGCCCGTTGCGCCGGTCGCCGTGAATTCCTGAAAGTACTGATTGCCGTTAATGGCCAACGCGTGATTCAGGAAGTTCACGCTGGTCTCGTAGACGCGCTCACGAACGTAGTCTTCGCCGTACAGACCGAACGAATCATCCATCCGATAGCGGTACTGCATGACCATCTTGATCCGAATCACCGAGCTGCGCAGGGTCGTACCACCGTCACCTTCGTAGCCCGCATATGGATCCGAGATCAACGGGAAGTCCACCGAAAAATCCGTCACCCGCATGCGGTCGCGGGAGTCAAAGGCGGCCAGAGCATCCCGTCCCGAACGCAGCGGACGGCCGCGCCAGACAAAATTGTCACTCTTGGCCCAGCCCGGTTCCAAGCCGTTGATCAGAATGCCGCGATCCTGATGATAGGTCAGGTTGATGAACCCGCCATCCATCGAATGGCCCTTGATGAACCGGCTGGCCGTGAAGTAATTGTCAGTCGAGTAGGGGAAGTGGCCGGTCTTCATGTTAGTGCTCGACAGGCCGCCGTTCTCACCGACGAAGTCGCCGATGGCAATCGTCATGCGATTTGAAACGCCGCTGACATTCGGGGTATGCGCCCCGCACGACCATTGCAGGATATTAACCATCTCGGTCATGGCGGAATGCGCATACTGGTCCATCTGCCGCTCGGCATTGGAGACGCGCCACTGCATGGAAAAATCGCGATAGGCCGCCCATCCGCCCAACAGCACCGTGGCACCTACGAACACCGAGACCAAATTCGAGACGAGCGTGAAACCCGTCGCACGCCGCAGTCCGGTCAAACCGGAAAGCGCGAGAAGTCGTGATAGTCGTTTCATGTTGCCCCCTTAACCCGGAATCTTGAAATACTGCACCAGGGTAATCTCGCGATCCGGTCCTTCCGTATCGCTCCCCGGTTGGGCACTTAGCATTCCCGCAGCGACCGGCTCTTGCCAGTTCGCGTGCGCGGTGATGACAAAGTAGTCCGGCGATTCGCCGGTCAACAAGTCATCCTCGAAAGCAATGGCACCACGCGACAGAATAGCCGTGGTCATTTGCATTTCGCCGTTACGATCCGTGGGCGTGTCAAGGTCAACTTCCACTTCCTGGCGCGTCCCCCACCAATTGAAATTGGAGCGGTAGTACGCCGAGAAGCGGTAGCGAGCGACCTGCTCCTCCATGAAGCCACGCAGCTTATAGAGGGCCGTCTTGTAGTGTTCCTGCTGGATTAAGGCTTGTCGCCCGTACAGGAGGGAATAGGAGGTCCCAATCGCCGTGATTGCCACGATCGTAAGTCCGACCGCGATCGTGACCAAGTCGGCTGCGCCGCGCTCCCATTTGCGAATGCGTCTGCTCATGTGTGGCCTCAATGTTTGATTCCAGTGGTCCAAGGACCACCCCCCGGATTACTCCGAGAGATTGACCTCGAACAACTTGGGATTCTCGGCCACGTGCGCAGCGGTCTCGCGACTGATCAGACCCTTATGCAGAAGGCGCATCAGGTCCTGATCGAGGCTTTGCATACCCGACTTGCCACCCGACTGGATGACTGAGGGGATTTGATAAATCTTATCTTCGCGGATCAGGTTCCGGACCGCGGTCGTGGCGACCATGATTTCCGATGCCACTATTCGGCCCGCCCCATCCTTCTTGGGAAGCAGTTTCTGTGCCACCACGGCTTCCAGCGACTCGGCCAGCATTGAGCGGACCTGAGTCTTTTGGGCGGCCGGGAAAATGTCAATAATACGGTCAATTGTCTTGGCAGCGCTCGACGTGTGCAGGGTCGCAAAGACCAAGTGACCCGTCTCAGCGGCTGTCAGAGCCAACGAGATCGTCTCAAGGTCGCGCATTTCGCCGACCAGAATCACGTCCGGGTCTTCACGTAAGGCGGCGCGCAAGGCGTTGGCGAAGCTGTGCGTGTTCGCCCCCAACTCGCGCTGGTTCATCATGCAGTTCTTCGAATCGTGGAAGAACTCGACCGGGTCTTCGATCGTGATGATGTGCAGCTCTTTATACTCATTAATCCAGTCCACCATCGTGGCCAACGTGGTCGTCTTGCCGGAACCCGTCGGACCGGTCAAGAGCACCAAGCCACGGTCACGGTCCGCAAGGTCGCGCATCACCTCCGGCAGACCCAGCTCCTCAAAGGACCGGATTTCCGAAGGAATCGTGCGGAACACCGCGCCGTAACCGTTGATCTGCTGAAAGACGTTGACACGGAAACGCGCAATGTCTTCGAGCTTTGCCGAAAAGTCAATCTCCTTCATCTCAATGAAGCGCTCGAGCTGCTCGCGGGTCAACACCTGCTGGACGATGTTCTCCAGCACGGCATGTTCCATCCGCGGCAGGTTGAGCTTCCGCATGCGGCCGTGCACGCGGATCATCGGAACGGAACCGCTTGACAGGTGCAAGTCCGATGCACCCTGGTCCACGGCAAACCGAAGCAAATCAAAGATATTTAGAAACTGTGCCGTTGCCACCGCCACGTCTGTCCTCGCTTCCTCAAACCTTCAAATCGGGCGCGCCCACCAAGGCTCACGCCGCCATATATGTTAAGTGCGGAGTGGCCGCACTTCGACCACTCCGCACTTTCGCACACCTTATTGTTCGTCCGGCTCCGGCAGACCGTAGCCCAGCCAGCGACCTTCCTTCACGACGTAGCGGACTTCCTTACCGGCGCCGCCGCGCATTTGGTCGGTCGAAGTGGCAATGATCTCTTCGGGGGGACTCCCTTGGAACGAGAACGTCCACTGCAGCTCAGTAGCGTCCGACAGATTCACATAGCTGGCGTCCTGAAGGTCTTCCACCGAACCCGGCCATTCGCCACGGTCCTGCAGATAGATCTGCGCGGCTTGCCAAATGGAATTGATGGCCGTCTTGGCGTCGCTTGCGCGGGCGCTTTCCACATACTCAAGATAGATCGGAACCGAAATCGCCGCGAGAATGGCCACGATGACCACTACAATCAGAATTTCGATCAGGGTGAAACCCTTTTGGTTCTTGCGCCGACGAATGAGTCGGTTCAACATGATACGTCCTCCATACTGGCTTACCGTTGCAGATTGCCCGTGCTGATGTCGCATTGCTTGCACGGTCCTCCATGAACTTAGTAACCCTCAACTTACGATGAGAGTACCAATTTATCAAGTCCTCAAAGGCACGTTCAAGAAGATAGGGCCCTTGCAACTAATGAACTTACGGCAACATTCAAGCCCTTTTGAGGTTGCAATTCACAAACTTAAACCTAATATTTACAATTGTCGCTCATTACACCTACTATGCATTCCATGCAAATAGTGCATAACATGCACCGAGAGGCAAATCGAATTCCCCACGCGTTTTTCATTTCCCGCAAAATGAGAGGCGAGACTGCTTACGTGCGGCGCAAAGTTCGCACACACCAAGGAGATGTGACCAACTCAATCTTATTTGAAGCACGACTAATGAGCCACCGCAGACTAGGGTCAGCGGGCTACGGGTCCATTTAGTCGCGGAAACGCCAAGACAGGATTTCCAAATACCACAGCGGGTGCCACCACGGAAACAACCGTCTTGCGCAAACATCTCAAGGCTGTCTTCAACCCCACGAATCATCGAACCGCATCCGCTTGAAGACTCTGGTAACAGATGGAATTAGCACCATGATTCTGGCCTCTACGGGTTGTCGTCCGACCAGCTCTTCAAGGTCATCGGGCAACGTACCGATTGAGCAAAACCCCGCCATCCCGGATCGTCAAGGCAACAATTAAGTGCGAGCGAAAGATCCTCCCCACAACATAAAACAGGCACCGAGATGCCTGTTTTTCATGGTCGGGGCGACAGGATTCGAACCTGCGACCCTCTGCTCCCAAAGCAGATGCGCTACCGGACTGCGCTACGCCCCGTTCCCCAAGGAAGCCCAATGTAGCGTAGTTTGAGGGCAATTGCAACCAGCGCCGGGCTGGACCAAGTGCCGCTGGCGCGAAACGCAGCAATGCTCGACCTCGGCATTTTGGGCAAAACGACGGCCCGCCGTTGCCGGCGGGCCGCACAGTCCCTCCCATACCTTCCAGCCTTTACATCATCACGGGCACGCGGTCCGTGGCCTGACGGCGGCTCGAAAACTGGGCCAGCAGCTCGCGGAGCTGGGCATCGCCATTCGCGATTACGCCCCGATCCTGCAGGAAGTTCAACACGGTCTGATAGTCCTTGTTGGCCAGCCGCAGGTAGCGCTTGACGGTGTTCTTGGACAGGTTAAAGTCCCGTGCCGTGGCGCGAATGCCGTTGCCCTGCAACAGATTGCGATAGATCTTCTCGATGGTGTCCCAGTCGAGACGAGAATCCCAGAACGGCGTGCCCTTTAATTCACTGAACGTCTTGCCACACGTGCGACAAATCAGCAAACGGACCTGCTTGCGGCCGTACCGGGTATAGAGATTGATGTTCCCGTTCCCCGTACGATTATGGTCGGGGCAGTGGGGATTCTGACAGGAGAATTGGTCCAGGTTCATGATTGACTCACCCGGTTCGTGAACAGCTTATTACCGTTTGGGTTATCGGCCGCACTTCCCCCCCGCTTTAATTCGACTGCACCAGGCGGCAAGCCAGCTTCCACAACCCGGCCATCCTCAAACAAAGTATTCTTATATTCTTAAACTGAACACCTCAAATCTCAGGCGAATTGACTTATTGCGTGCGATTCGGTATTTTTTGGACTTATCGGTTTGCCACCCCCTCACACATATCTTCTGACCCCTCCCATGCAAGCCATTCAAAAAAGTAATACGGAGCCCGGGCTGACCTATTTGCCCAAGGCCCCCGTTCCGGAAATCAACACGCCGCATGACGTTATTGTTAAAGTTAAAGCTGCCGGTATCTGCGGTACCGACGTCCATATTTATGCCGCCAAAGCCTCGCTCATGAATCGCATGGGCAAGGTGCTTCCGTTGACTATCGGCCATGAGTTCTGCGGCCACATAGAAGATATGGGGCACGGCGTCGAAGGTTTCACCAAAGGCCAGTTTGTGTCCGCGGAAATGCACTGGCGTTGCGGTACTTGCTACAACTGCCGGACGGGCAACGGCCATTGGTGCATCTCGCAAACGGTGGGCGGTATTGACCAGCCGGGTGCATTTGCTGACTATGTTAAGATCCCGGCGAGCGCGATCGTGCCGTTGCCGGCGAGCCTGCCGGTGGAAGTAGCAGCGTACCTCGACGCAATTGGCAACTCGGTTTATACGGCGCGTTCAGCAGACGTTGTCGGTAAGGATGTCGCGGTGCTCGGTGCCGGACCGCTGGGTATTCTGGCCGTGGCCTTGTGCCGCATAATGGGCGCAAAGAAGATCTACGTGACGGATATTTCAGACTACGTGCTCAAGGTCGCGAAAGACGAGGGCGCGACGGAGGTCTTTAATGTCAAGGACGAGAAACAGCATCAGGAATTCCTGAAGCTCGCCACCTCAGACCCGGACAAGCGCGGCCTCGATGTTGTCATGGAAATGTCCGGTGCGACGTCGGCCTATCAGGATGCGTTCAAGACCCTGCGCATGGGCGGCGACTTTGTCCTGCTCGGGTTGCCCTCGGGCGATATGTCCGTGAACTTCTCGGGTGATATCGTGCTAAAAGGAATCAAGGTCCACGGCATCTTCGGACGACGCATCTTCAATACGTGGGCTGACATGCTGGCGCTGCTGCAAGGCGAGTTCGGCGACACGGCCCGCCGAATCGTCACACACCACTTCGCGCTGAAGGATTTCGAGCGCGGATTTCAAACGAAACTGGCCGGCGAAGGACTGAAAGTAGTCCTTTATCCCGGCGGTCTCCCCGAAGGCAAGTAGCACTTCGTGCGCCCGACTAACTCAGCACCACCCTCGTTACCGGAAACGCCGGACGACGAACAGTCACTGTTCAAGCGTATTCAACGTGCCGTGTTCGGGCGGCGGCTGAATCCGTTTGATCCGGCGGTATTCCACAACCTATCGCTCATCGCATTTTTTGCCTGGGTCGGGTTAGGTGCTGACGGGATTTCGTCCGCGAACTACGGCCCCGAAGAGGCGTATCTGGCGCTGCACGGCGCTACGTTTCTGACGCCGATTCTGGCCTTGATGATCGCCGTGACAATTCTGATCATCTCGGCCGCGTATGTGCAGGTCATCGAGCAGTTCCCCAATGGCGGCGGCGGCTATCTTGTTGCGTCGAAATTGCTATCGCCGCAGTTGGGCGCGCTGGCTGGAACTGCATTGGTGATTGACTACGTCCTTACGATCGCGGTGTCCATATCGTCGGGTGTGGATGCCGTGTTTAGTATGCTCCCGCAACATCTGGTCTATTTGAGGCCATACATGGCGGTCGGTGCGGTGGTCTTTCTAATCGCGCTGAATCTACGCGGGCTCAAGGAATCGATCCTGATCCTGCTGCCGATCTTCCTGGTGTTCGTCGTCTCGCATGTCTTGCTGGTCACCTATGGGATATTCTCACACCTGCCCGATTTTCCGGCGCGGACCGCGGAGAATCTCGATTTAGCCAGCAACATGATCAACAATGACGGCTGGTGGGTGATTGTGACCGCACTGCTCACGGCGTTCTCGATGGGCGCGGGTACTTTGACCGGAATCGAGGCCGTGGCCAACGGCATGCAAACGCTTAAAGAACCGCGGGTCCGCACCGGCAAACGGACGATGTTCTACATGGCGGTATCGCTGGCGTTCCTCGCGGTGATGCTGCTGCTGAATTTCTTCTTGTTTGACACGCACGAGGTCGAAGGCAAGACGCTGAACGCCGTGCTGTTTGATCAGATTACGGCAGGCTGGCATATCGGCGGATTCGACGCCGGGCAGACGTTGGTCAGCATCATGCTCATCTCGGCCGCGTTGTTGCTTTTCATCGCGGCGCAGACGGGCTTCATCGGCGGTCCGCGCGTCCTGGCAAGCATGGCCGAGGACTCGTGGGTGCCGCATCGCTTCGGTCATCTGTCCGAACGCCTGGTCACGCAGAACGGAATTGTGCTGATGGGATTGGCCGCCATCGGCTTCATTCTCTTCGCCGGCGGCGACACGACCGTGCTGGTGGCGCTCTATGCTATTGACGTATTTTTGTGTTTCACCTTGGCGCTACTCGGCATGTCACGGTTGTGGTACGAGAAACGCAAGACTGATCCGACGTGGCGCAGGCATTTCCTGATCAGCGGCGCCGGTCTAACCGTCTCGGTCGTGCTGCTCGTTATCATGGTCGCGATCAAGTTCGCCAAAGGCGGTTGGCTGGTCGTTCTGCTGACCGGGTTGTTCCTGTTGCTCTGTTTGAAAATTCGCAACCACTATCGGCAAGTGGAGAGCAAGGTCAAGGAGCTTGACGATATTCTGGGTACGCTCGACTTGGGCGACTCGACGGTCAAAGCCGATCCGCTGAAGCCGACAGAGCCGACCGCCGTGGTGCTCGTGCAACGGTTCAGCGGTCAAGGCATTCATCTGCTGCTCTCGACGCAACGACTGTTCGGAGGCAGGTTCAAACAGTTCATCTTTGTTTCGGTCGGCGCGATTGACTCGGGCCGCTTCAAGGGCGCGAGCGAACTCGATGCACTGCGGGCCGAAGTCCAGGCCGAAGCCGAGAAGTACGTAACATTGGCGCGCTCCTATGGGCTCAAAGCCGAGGCGCGGACCAGTTGTGAATTGGACTATGTCTCTGAGATTGAACGACTGTGCCTCGCCGTCCACGAAGAGTATACGAATAGCGTGTTCTTCGCGGCGAGACTTCTGTTCTGGAAAGACACTTTCTGGACGCGCATTCTGCATAACGAAACTCCGATGACCTTGCAGCGCCGCTTGATGTTCCACGGTCTGCAATTCGTCGTTCTTCCTGTTCGACTGCAATAGCTTAGGTTACTTATATGTATAACGGTTTCAAAGAATTTCTCGCGACCGAACTGGTCGGTATCCGTGAGTCCGGCCTGTTTAAGTCCGAACGCATTATTGACTCGCCGCAGGGCGCCGAAATCAAGGTGCGCAACCGTGACGTCCTGAATTTTTGCGCCAACAACTATCTCGGTTTAGGCGACCATCCGGCGCTGATTGATGCGGCGAAGCACGCTCTCGATGAACGCGGCTACGGCATGTCTTCCGTGCGGTTCATTTGTGGCACGCAGGATATTCATAAAAAGCTCGAAAACAAACTGGCCAAGTTCGTAGGCATGGACGACGCCATTCTGTATTCGTCGTGCTTCGACGCGAATGGCGGTCTGTTTGAGACCCTGATGAAGGAAGAAGATGTCATCATCACCGACGCGCTCAATCACGCTTCGATTATTGACGGCATCCGGCTGTCCAAGGCGAAGCGCCTGATTTACAAGAATGCCGACATGGGCGAGCTCGAAGAGCGGCTCAAAGAGGCGCAGGGCGCGCGTTTCCGGCTGGTGGCGACCGACGGCGTGTTCTCGATGGACGGCACTGTCGCTCCGCTGCCGCAAATTTGCGATTTGGCCGAGAAATATAATGCCCTGGTCATGCTCGACGATTCGCACGCGACGGGATTCATGGGCAAGCACGGCCGCGGAACGCACGAGCATCATGACGTGATGCACCGAGTGGATATCGTCACTTCAACGCTCGGCAAGGCGTTGGGCGGCGCGTCGGGCGGCTTCACTGCGGCGAGACAGGAAATCGTGGACATTCTGCGGCAACGCTCACGGCCCTATTTGTTCTCGAACACGGTGCCGCCGCCGATCATTGCGGGTGCCAACAAAGCACTCGACATGCTGATGGAAACGACGGCGCTGCGCGACAAGCTGCATAACAATACGCGTTACTTCCGCGAAGCGATGACCGCGGCGGGCTTTGATATTAAACCCGGCGTGCATCCAATCGTCCCGATTATGCTTTACGACGCGCACAAGGCGCAGGAAATGGCGGCTATGATGCTTGATGAGGGCATCTATGTCATCGGCTTCTATTTCCCGGTCGTGCCCAAGGAGCAGGCGCGCATTCGCGTGCAGATTTCCGCCGCGCACGACGGTGATCATCTTGACGCGGCGATTGCAGCCTTCAAGAAGGTCGGCAAAGCGCTGGGCGTGACGAAGTAACGGATGCAAAGTGCAGGAATAGAAAGAGCCCGTCGCGCGACGGGCTCTTTTGCATTTCATGATATTCGCTTGTCAGTCCAGCGTGAGCCAGAGCGTCTGGTCCTTGCGCGCGACGTAGCGGCGCGGACGCGCCGTTGCGCGCAGCTTAGGCTCATTGAGCTTGCGTTTGTCGCGTTTGACCACCAGCAGCTCCTCTTGCACTCCAAGACCGCCGGCGCGCGCCTTGCTGACGAATTCCGAGTTCAATTCAAAGAGTATGAAACTGCGCTCGTGGCCGTCGCCGTCATGATGGCTGGTCGCCTTGCAGGCAAGCCCCGTACTGCCCGTCCCCGCGAACGGATCAAGCACAATGTCACCCGGGTCGCTGCTCTTCTCAATTAAAACGCGCAGCAGTTCTACCGGTTTTTGTGTCGAGTGGAAGCGATGCGCCGAGGGAACGTTGTCGCACTCCATGACATCGGCATCGCGTTTACCATTGAGGTGACGCTTGCCCTTGTGAGCAAAGATGATCATCTCGTACTGCGGCGCGTATGATCCGTTTAAGTCGCCGCTTCCGTGGTTGTTCTTGACCCAGATGAGGCAGTTTTTCACGTCGAAGCGACGTGCAATCTCAGCGTAAAACAATGGATACGTGTCGAAACGTGTGAAGCAGTAAAAGTGGGTGTCGTCTTTCAAG
This sequence comes from bacterium, assembly GCA_016702305.1. Classification (NCBI taxonomy): domain Bacteria; species bacterium. The sequence goes on along the minus strand of JADJEH010000002.1, from coordinate 558,531 downwards.
ACGCGGTGAACCTCGTCCACCCAATCGGCAACCCATTCGAGGGATGCGTCGTTGGCAAACTTGGGTAGCTTCTCGCGCGCCGTGCGGCGATTTGACTGATAGTCAATCCCGTACGGAGGATCGGTCACGACCAGATCAATGGAAAGATCAGGCAGCTCGCGTAACATCGCGAAACAATCGCCGCAGGTGATCGTATTCAGCCATTTGTCCGGAATGCTCATGTCCACTCAGAGAGAGGGTCACCACACGATTGACCGCGGTGACCCGACTTCTGCCTCATTATTTGAGTAATTTCCTTAGCCCGCCTTGAACATACTCTTGAAAACGTATCCCGCCAAGGCCGGATTCTCCTTCAAGCGGCGCGTCGAATATCCGTACCACGCCTCGCCGAAGGGCACATATATGCGCATGCGATGTCCGCGCCTCACAACATCGTCGCGCAAATCGGGAAGCACACCGAGGAGCATCTGGTACTCGTACTGTTTGGGGTCCACACCGCGCTCTTTCACCATGATCTCCGACTGCTCGATCAGATAGCGGTCGTGCGTCGCGATACCGACCTGCGCGCCGCCGCTGATCATCAGATCGAGAAGATGCAGGAAGTTATCCTGAATCGCTTTGCGGTCCTTGATCGCGATGGCCTCAGGCTCTACGTAGATACCTTTGCATAGACGAAAATTACACTTGCCAATGTCCATCAGTCGCTTGACATCGTCGGCGGTGCGTTTGAGGTAAGCCTGCACCACGACGCCAAGTTTGTGCTCGGACCGGAGCTCGTCGTAAATCGCGAGCGTCTCGGTGGTATAGGGAGAGTCTTCCATGTCAATGCGCACAAACACGCCATGCGCTTTCGCCGCATTCAGCAATTCGCGCAGATTGTCGCGCGCGAGCTGCGGGCTGATGGACAGACCAACGGCCGTCAGTTTCACCGAGACCCCGGTCTTGAGCTTGCTCTCCGCGATGGCATCAATAAGCCGCAAATACGCTTCGACGTCCTCGCGAGCCTGCGCGGGATCGTTGACGAATTCACCCAACACGTCCACGGTGGCGTGCATGCCACGGCTGTTCAGGTCTTTCACGACTCGCATGGCTTCCGCCAGCGATTCACCAGCGATGTACTTACCGGCGACCTTGCGCACAAGCCCTTTGGGCACATACGGCAACGTCGTGACGACCAATTTGTCTATAAACGACATATTACGAATATCAGAATGGAATCGTCGCGCGAATTTGAACTTCCGAATCACCTTCCGGCGTCAAACTCGGAGAGACGTCCAGTTTAAACAGGTGCGCGCCGACATAGGCGTCGCCAATTGACAACAGCTTGATGGCGGCAAACCACCAGATCAGCTTGTTGCGCGAGTTGCGGTAGAACTGTTCGTTCTCGAAATTGTCCGTCTTCTTTGCGGCCATCATCCAATCACTGTTGCGCGAAATGTTGATCAACATGACGGACTCGCTCACAAAGAACGCCGCCGAGCGCCAGTACGATTCATTGTAGAATTGTCCCCAACCCGGTACGGCCAAAGACCGTAGCACGGCGCCGGTACTGCTCTTTAACGGCTTCACTCGCTCAATCTTCTGTGCGAATGACGAGCCGCATAGCGACAACAAAACAATTAGCGTGAGGGCACTTGCGCGATACACTCGATCTCCACGAGCACGTCTTTTGGCAATCCCGCCACGGCCACAGTGCTGCGCGCAGGCGGCGCTCCGCTGAAGGCCGCACCGTAGACTTCATTGACCGCCGCGAAGTCGTTCATCGTGCGCAAAAAAATCGTCGTCTTAATCACCTGATCAAAACTTGTACCCGCCGCAAGCAGAATTCCGCGCAAGTTCTTCATCACCTGTTCGGCCTGCTCTTTGGCGTTCGCGCCGACGACTTCCATCGTCTTAGGATCGAGTGGTATCTGCCCGGCGGTGAACAGTAGGTTCCCACTGCTGACGATTCCCTGACTATACGGTCCGATGGCGGCCGGCGCTTCGGACGTGCTAATCACAATTCGCTGCATTATTTGATCTCGCGGAAGTCCGCGTCCTCAATGTCGTTGGTTCGGCGACTATCGCGCGGCCGTTGCGGATTGCCGCCAACGTTTGTTTCCTGTCGGCGTGACTGAAACAGATTCTGAATGATCCGCACAGCCAGCACCGCGGCCACCACCACCAGAAGCATTCTAAGCATCTTAGAGATCCACCGGGTTGTAGTAGCGTGTGCCGGGTTGCTCACGTTCAATCTCCGCCGTGATCGCCGCAAAGTGCGACGGGTTGTTCACAAAATCAAGCTGCGTCGTGTTGACGATCAGGAGCGGCGTTTCGTCGTAGTTAAAAAAGAAGTGGTTGTAACCTTCGTTCAGCGTGCGAATATACTCTTCCGACATGTCGCGCTCGTACGGACGGCTGCGCGTGCGAATGTTCTTCATCAGGCGGTCGGTCGAACATTGCAGATACACCACGATGTCCGGCTTGCGCACGCGAACTTCCAACAAACTCATCACCTTTTCATAAAGCGACAGCTCGTTCTCGCTTAAATTGATATAGGCGAATATGCGATCCTTCGGAAAGATATAGTCCGAGATCAGCGTGGAATGAAAGAAATCAGGCTCCGGCAATTCCTGCTGCTGGCGATAACGCGACAGAAGAAAGAACATCTGCGTCTGAAAGGCATAGTGCCGTTGGTCCTTGTAGAATTGCGCGAGAAACGGGTTTTCATCGTGATTCTCGAGCACAAGTCTTCCGTTGAGATTTTCGGCGAGAATGCGCGCCAGCGACGTTTTGCCGGCGCCGATCACTCCTTCAATGGCAATATAGCGGTGCCGCGTTTGATCCATGGCTGTCATACGGCTGGAGCTCCGACAACACTGTGCAGATCTACATCCGCCAATAGTTGCGCGAAGCTCACACCGCGCACAGGATGGAGCTCGGCGGAAATCAGCTCGCACAACGGTACCAAGTAGAAATCACGCAAGTGCATGCGCGGATGCGGCACGCGCAAATCAGGCAGGTCAATTACCGACTCGCCCCACAGCAAAATGTCGAGATCGCATGTGCGGGCGCCGCCGAGTTTATCGTTAACAGCGCCGACTTCCAGTTCGATCTGTTGTAACATCAACATGAAGTCGTGTGGTCCGCCGTGGCGTTCGCACTCAATGACCGTGTTCAAGAAAGTCCCGCCTTCCACTCCGTCCACCGGCAAAGACTCTACGAGATTGGCCACCCGCAAGACCCGCGCTCGACCGCGGAGTAATCGCATGACCGAAGCAAAATTTGCGTGCCGGTCACCGAGATTAGCGCCAAAGCCGATATAAACGTGCTCAATCATCCTTGCGTTGGCGCGATACTTCGACTTCAACGTTGCTGATTACGCCGCCCATGGGAACGTGCGGCTTGCGAACGCGGATGACAACTTCCTCGACAGCGGGAAACTTCGCCAGCACGGCGCCTGCAAGTTCAGCCGCGCAGGTTTCGAGCAGCCGGTACGTCTCCGCCAGAAATGTGCGCTCGAGTTCGCGAAAGAGCAGCGTGTAATCCACAGTCCAGTAGAGATCGTCGCCGCTGCCGCCACGACCAAAGTCGCCCGCGACTTCGCAGTCGAGTTCAAAGAGCTGACCCAGCCGCCGCTCTTCTTCAAGCGCGCCATGATGCGCGTAAATCTGAATTCCTTTGAGGCGAATGCGATCGCGCGGAGAGTTCATACCTGTTCTCCGGCGCGCAACGCCTGAACGATGCGCACCAGTCCTGTGATCAAATTCTCGAGTTCAGACAGCGGCAGCATGTTGGAACCGTCGGACAATGCCGACGCGGGATTCGGATGTGTTTCGACGAACACGGCGGAAACGGCGCCGGTGGCCACCGCAGCGCGGGCTAGTGGACCAATGAATCGCGGCGAACCGCCACTAATACCGCCGCCTTCCCCCCCCATCTTCTGCACGCTGTGCGTCGCATCGAAAACGACCGGGTAGCCCAAATCGGCGAGCTTAACAATCGAACGCATGTCCACGACGAGATCGCGATAACCGAAGCTCGCTCCGCGCTCGGTGAACATGATGCGGCTGTTGCCCGTCGAAACGATCTTCTCGGCCACAAAGCGCATGTCTTCCGGCGCGACAAACTGACCTTTCTTCACGTTCACAGGTTTGCCCGTGTTGCCGGCGGCTACGAGAATATCGGTCTGGCGGCAAAGGAATGCCGGAATCTGCAAAATATCCACGACTTCACCGGCGGCCTTGGCCTGCACGGGAAGATGAATGTCGGTCGTGACCGGCAAACCGGATTGCTTCCGCACTTCTTCGAGGATGCGCAATCCTTCGTCCAAGCCCGGACCGCGAAAGCTCGACGCCGACGTGCGATTGGCTTTGTCAAAGCTCGCTTTGAAAATCGGCAGCACGCCCGTGCGCGCCGCGATGCCCGCCAGCTCTTCGGCGACGAACAAACACAGGTCCTCCGATTCGATCACACAAGGGCCCGCGATGATCGCAAGCGGAAAAAACTCGCCGCCGATGTCAGTGAATGTGCTCAATGATTGCCTTCGTCAGATCCGCGGTGCCGTGTGTGGAACCCGGCAGCAGATCCGGTGTGAGATACTTGCCTTCCTTGATGACGGCGCGCACCGCGGCGTCAACCTTTGCGGACGCTTCAATCTCGCCGATGTGCTTGAGCATCATCGCGCCGGCCAATACGAGCGAAATCGGATTGGCGATACCCTTGCCCGCAATATCCGGAGCGCTGCCGTGAATGGCTTCGAACATGGCAACGTTATCGCCATAATTCGCGCCGGGAGCGACCCCCAAGCCGCCGACCAGACCCGCCGTCAAATCGGAAATGATGTCGCCAAACAAATTGGTCGTGACGATGACGTCAAAGATTCGCGGTTTGCGCACCAGCTCCATGCAAGCGGCGTCAATGATCTTTTCTTCCGCGACAAGGTCGGGGAAATCCTTCGCTACTTCGCGGAAGCTCTCAAGGAAAATACCCGAAAACATCTTCAAGATATTGGCCTTGTGAATGCACGTGACTTTCTTGCGGCCGTTTTGACGAGACCATTCAAATGTATAGCGGCAGACTCGATCCATCGCGGACCGGGTATTGCAAGCCACGACAATGGCCGCCCGTTTCTCCGGGTCCACGTACATCTCTTGACCTGTGTACAAGCCCTCGGTATTCTCGCGCACGACGACGATGTCTGTATTGGGGAACGGCGTCACCAGACCATCAAACGACACGCACGGGCGAACGTTGGCGTATAGATTGTACTTCTGCCGCAGCGTGACGTTCACGCTTTTGTAACCACCGCCGACTGGCGTCGTGATCGGCCCCTTGAGCACGACGCGCGTGCGATCAATCGAATCCGCGGTTTCCTTCGGCAGCGGATCTTTGCCCGCCGCAATCGCGGCCAGTCCGGCATGACAAACTTCCCATTGAATGACAACGCCCGTCGCCTCCATGATGGCCACAGCGGCCTCAGAGATCGACGGGCCTATTCCGTCACCGGGAATGAGCGTCGCTTTGTGCGTGCGCTGCACTCCTACTCCTCTATTAAAGTTTCAAGTTTTTTCGCCGGAGCGTGATCTTTCACGCGCGGCTCGCCCGCTTGCAAACAGGCGCCCACAAAATCACGAAAGAGCGGGTGCGGCTGAGTCAGACGACTCTTCAGTTCCGGATGGAATTGCACGGCGAGGAACCACGGATGGTCCGGCAACTCGATGATCTCCACCAGATCGCCGCCCGGCCAGATTCCCGTGCAGCGCATCCCGTGCTGCTCCAACTGCTCCCGGTAACGATTGTTCACCTCGAAGCGATGGCGATGGCGCTCCGTAATCGCGTCCGCGCCGAAAGCGGCGTGAGCGAGCGATCCGCGCGAAAGAAAACACGGATAGCTTCCCAATCGCATCGTCGCGCCCTTCTGCTTCAGACCGCGCTGGTCAGGCAGCAAGTCAATCACAGGGTACTTCGTCGTCGGCGCGAACTCGGTTGAGTGCGCTCGGCGCAGCCCGCAAACGTTGCGGGCATACTCGATGACCGCGGCCTGCATGCCTAGGCAGATGCCGAAAAACGGAATCTTCTTCGTTCGCGCATATTCCACCGCGGCAATTTTACCTTCGATACCGCGCTCGCCGAAACCGCCCGGCACGAGCAGACCGGAGCTTCCGGCCATAAGTTCGGTCGCGTCGCCGTGCTCAAACTCTTCGGCCTCAATCCACTTCAGTTCAACTTTGGTGCCGTGATGCGCACCCGCGTGAATGAACGATTCGATAATGGACTTATACGAGTCGCGGACCTCGACATATTTCCCCGCAATGACAATGCGCACGGACGACGTCGGATGCTTGATCTTGCGCACCACGCTCTGCCAATGCGAAAAATCCGGATCCTTGGCGCGCAAGCCGAGATGATCGAGGATGCGCTTGCCCATGCCGCCGCGCTCGAGAATCAGCGGCAACTCATAGACCGTGTCCACGTCGGGCACGTCGAAGACGTCGTCCTTGCCGACGTTGCAGAACAGCGCGATCTTGTCCTTGACCTTGCGGTCGAGCGGACGATCCGTGCGGCACAGAAGAAAATCCGGCTGCACACCGATCTCGCGCAACTCCTTGACCGAATGCTGCGTCGGCTTGGTCTTGACTTCCTGCGCAGTCTGTATGAACGGCACGAGCGTAAGGTGGATATACACGCAGTTTTTCGGACCAAGTTCCAGACCGAACTGGCGAATGGCCTCGATAAACGGAAGACTCTCAATATCGCCGACCGTCCCGCCGACTTCAACGAGCACCACGTCGTACGGTTTCGCACCGCGCGTCACGGCCTTCATGCGCTCGATGATCTCGCCCGTGATGTGCGGAATCACCTGCACCGTCGCACCGAGGTAGTCTCCCTTGCGCTCCTTCGAGATCACCGTGTGATAGATCTGGCCCGTCGTAGCGTTATTGCCGCGCGTCATGTCTTCGTCGATGAAGCGCTCGTAGTGCCCCAGATCGAGGTCCGTTTCCGCGCCGTCCTCCGTCACGTATACTTCCCCGTGCTGATAGGGGTTCATCGTCCCCGGATCCACGTTGATGTACGGATCCAACTTCATCATCGTTACGCGCAGGCCACGGGCCTTGAGCAGACGGCCAATCGAGGCTGATGCGATGCCCTTGCCAAGTGATGACACCACGCCGCCCGTGATGAACACAAACTTCGTACGACTGACTTTGCGTGTGCTTTTTTGCGGTGACATGGTGTTCAGGGGGTTCGGAGGGAGAGATTCTGCAGATCTTCCGGCGTATCTATGCCAACGGAGCGGCTTTGCACCGACACCGTGTGTATCGAAAATCCAGCTTCCAACCAGCGCAATTGCTCAAGACTCTCCGTCTGTTCAAGCGGAGACTGTGGCAGAAGTACGAGCCGTTCCAAAACGCTGCGCTGAAATCCGTAGATTCCCAGATGGCGGAAATGAGGTCTAAGCCCGGCGACGTGGTTGCGGACGAACGGAACCAGCGAACGGCTGAAATACATCGCTCGGCCATCATGCGCCACGACCGCTTTGACGACGTGCGGACGCAAGAATTCGTCGTCCACGCTGGCGGGAACAACCGCCGTGCCGATCTTGACTCCGCCATCCCGCATCAGAGTTGCTACGGCGGCGATGACCTCGGTTTCCATGGCGGGTTCGTCGCCCTGCACATTCAGGATGATGTCGAAGTCAGGAAGACTTTGCATGGCCGCAGCGACGCGGTCCGTGCCGGAAGGCAGCGCGGGGTCGGTCATGACCGCCTCGGCGCCGAACCCTGCACAGGCGCGCAAGATTCGTTCGTCGTCGGTCGCAACCATGACGCGGTCCACACTGGGCGCCTGACTACAGCGCTCCCAAACGTGCTGCACCATCGGTTTGCCCCACAGGAGTTCCAAGGGCTTCCCGGGGAAGCGGGTGGCCGCAAAACGGGCCGGAATAACGACTAATACCTTAGGCATTAGCCCAAAACTCGGGGCAAACGAAAGAACTCGGCTGTCCGATCCGGCGCATCACGAAGCGCAACGTCCCGCGACAGGCAGTCATGCGGGACGTCATCCTCGAGCAGATTTGAGCCTTCTACGGCATGGACCATAGGCTCCACACCGGTGACATCCACCTGTTGTAGCTGATCGAAGTACGCGAGAATGGCATTCAGGTCCTTCTCAAGTCCCGCGATTTCCTCGTCAGGCAACCGGAGTCGGGCCAGCTTGGCCAGGTGCAATACCTCGGATCGTGTGATGCTCACGTGATGTTAACTCAAAAAAAACAATAACTTTTTACAGGAGGTCCCAGATAGGTTAACATAGCGCAAAATCCCCCAAAAGTCAAGGGAAGATACCTGTCAGGCAGCCGCCTCAGTTTGCCCAAATTGCAGCCGATAAAGTCGGTGATAGATCCCGCCGAGCTTGAGCAGTTCGTCATGCGTGCCCTGTTCGCGGACTTTTCCGTGGTGCATGACCAGAATCCGGTCACAACTCTGAATCGTGGAGAGTCGGTGGGCGATGATGATGGACGTGCGCCCCGCCAACACCCGCGCGATCGCCTCTTGAATGAGCTGTTCGGTCTCGGTGTCAATGGAGGCTGTGGCCTCATCCAAAATCAGCAGCTCAGGCCGCCGCAGCAGCGCTCGGGCAAACGCCAAGAGCTGCCGCTGACCTGTGGACAGTGTGGCACCGCGCTCCACGACGAGCTCGGCGTAACCACCCGGCAGCTTCTCGATAAAGCGGTTAGCCAGCACCAATTCCGCGGCGTCACGAACTTCCACGTCGGCAGCATCCGGCTGGCCATATCGAATATTGTCGGCAATGTTACCCGCAAAGATGAACACGTCCTGCAAGACGATGCCGAGCAAAGCGCGCAACTCGCCGAGCGAATAGCCGCGAATATCGCACCCCTTAATGAGGATCTGCCCGCGCTGCACATCGTAGAAGCGTTGCAAGAGCGAAATAATGGTCGTCTTGCCGGCGCCGGTTGCACCGACCACGGCAATAGACTCGCCTTCGTGAACGACAAAGCTGACGTCTTGCAGTACCCACTCCTCAGACTTGTAGGCAAACCAGACGTTGCGAAATTCGATAAAGGGAGCATCAGGAATCGCCGCCGGTACGGTCTGCGGCGCGTGATCCGTCACTTCAACGGGTTCGTCCAGGACATTGAAGACGCGCTCCGCGGCGGCCATCGCGGCCTGTAGAATGTTGTACTTCTCCGCCAAATCGCGTACCGGGCGGTAGAAGCGCTCGACATATTGCAGGAACGCAACCAGAGTACCAACCGTGACGGTCCCGGCAATCATCATGGTGCCGCCGCCCCAGATAATTGCGGCTATGGCGAGCGCAGAGATCAGTTCGACACCCGGAAAGAACAGCGCATAATAGAAAATGGTGTCCAGATAGGTCTTCTTTAGCTCGTCATTGCGCTCTTGAAACAGCCCGTAGTTATGCGACTCGCGGCCAAAGAGCTGGACTACGCGCATACCCGTGATGTTCTCCTGCAGATAGCCGTTCATGCCGGAAATCTGCGATCGTGTCGTCCGGTATAAGTCGCGGACTTTCTTGCGAAACGCAAACGTCACGCCCAGCAGCAGAGGAATTACCGTTAACGTCAGCAGCGCGAGCTTCCAGTTGATTGCAAACATCACGATCATGATGCCGACAAGCGTGAAGACGTCGCCGAAGATCGCCACCATCCCGGATCCAAACAGTTCGTACAGGGCCTGTACGTCACTCGTGACGCGGGTCATGAGCCTGCCCACGGGATTACGGTCGAAATACGGCACCGAGAGTTGTTGGAGCTTATCGAAGACATCGCGACGCAGCCGGTACATAATGATCTGTCCGGCCTCGCCGGTCAGATAGACTTGACTCCAACGCAGCGCCGTGGAGACCGCCGCGACCACGATGAAGATGATAACAATCCGGATCAGGCCGGGCAGATCGGCATTCGCAATGTACGTGTCAATCGCAATTTTGGACAGCCACGGCCCGGCTAATTCCGTCGCCGCCCCAAGCAAGAGCAACCCGACTGCACAGAATAGTTTCAGCTTCTGGTCGCCGACGTAACCCCACAACCGCCTGACCAACAGCGAGTCGTAGGCCTTACCAAGCACTTCACGGTCGTCGTCCCGTCTGGGTTTCTGGCTCATACTTCCAACTCCAGCTCTTCTTCGAGCCGCTGCCTGCGCTCCATGTCCGCATAGTAGCCGTTTTGCCCAAGCAAGTCGTCATGCGTGCCGTGCTCAACGATTTCACCGTTGTCTATCACGTAGATGCAGTCGGCCTCGCGGACGGTGGACACGCGGTGCGATATCAATATGGACGTGCGATTCTGCATGAAGCGGCGCAGTCCGGACAGAATCTCTTCTTCGGTGTGCGTGTCCACGGCCGAGAGCGCGTCGTCCAGAATCAGAATCAACGGGTCCCGCACGAGTGCGCGGGCCAGCGCGAGCCGTCCCTTCTGCCCGCCGGAAAGCGTCACGCCGCGCTCGCCGACCAGCGTCTCATAGCCGTCCGCAAATTGCTCGACGTCTTTGTCAATGCGCGATGTGCGGGCCGCGCTCATCGCCTCCTCCGTGCCGACTCCGGGCCGGCCGAAGATCAAGTTATTGTATACGGTGTCGGAAAAGAGAAAGGCGTCTTGCGGCACCATGGCGACGTTTTCACGCAGCGCGCGAATCTCCCACTCGGTCGTGGGTACGCCGTCAATCCGCACTCGCCCGGAAGTGGGATCCAGCAGCCGCGGTATCAGATTGATCAAGGTTGTCTTGCCGCCGCCGGTAGGACCAACAAACGCAATCGTCTGACCGGCCGAGATGTGCAAATTGATGTTCTTGAGAATCGGCGCTCGATCACCGTACGCAAAAGTGACATCTTCAAAGGTAATCTCGCCGTGGCGGTGCGTTGGAGTGCCGCCGTTTGCGGGCGAGATGATTGCAGGGGCCGTATTGAGCAGCTCTTGAATTCGTTTCATTGAGGCCGCGCCGCGCTGCAGGAGATTGGCGACCCAGCCAATCGCGATCATCGGCCACGCCAGCATGCCCAGGTAACCGACAAACGCGACGAAATCGCCCAGTGACATCTCGCTGCGCATGATACTCATGCCGCCAATCAAGAGTATCACCGCCGTGCCCGCTTCAAAGAAGAATCCCATCAGCGGAAAGAACAGCGCTTGAACTTTGGTCATTGCCAGATTGCGGCGCACGTACTCCTGATTCAACCCGTCGAACTTCGCGCGCTCCTGCCGCTCCTGACTGAACGCGCGGACAACCCGCGCGCCGGACAGATTTTCCTGCGCTTGATCAGACAGTTTGGAATATTGCTCTTGAATATCCGTCGTCAGTTGATGCGTGACTTTCCCCAGCTTGTAGACGGACCAGCTCACCAGCGGCGTAAGTAGAAGTGTAATCAGCGTGAGTTTCCACGAGATCATCAGCATCAGAATGAGCGAAAACAGCGCCGTTAGCATCGTATCCACCGGATACATGAAGCCCGGCCCGAGCACGTTGCGCACGCTGTCCAGGTCGTTGGTCATGCGCGCCATCAGATCACCGGTACGGTTGCGCGTGTAGTATTCCAACGGCTGTGACTGCAAGTGCGCGAAAACGCGATCCCGCAAGTCACGCTCGACATATCGCGACATCCCGATCAACTCCATGCGCATGAAGTAGCGGAAGATTCCGCTCACTAGCCATAACGCGATGATCAGGCCCGCGTACTCAGCCAAACGCGCGCCGCTGATGTTGCCGTGCAGCTCGTCTATCGCCAGCTTCATCACCCACGGACCGACAGCACCCAGCGACGTCGAGAAGACCGCGGCGACGCAGCCCCAGATGATTTTGCGCCGGTAGGGACGCAGATAGGGAATAAGATATCTTAGGGAGTTCATCGTTTGTTCAATTGCCACAAAGACGAAACCTCCGGCGCAAACCGGAGGCTTCGCAATGCTTACTGTTGCACTGAGGTCTATTGACCGGCAAGCTTGGGTTTGTCAACCAGATCTTCCTTTTTCCGCAGCAGCACTTCAACCGTGCTGTTGTAAAGCACGTAGTCTGTCAGCGCTCCCGTTTTGCGTACATAATACTGCTTGTCATCCCGCGGAACAAATTTCAATTCCATGCGAGCGCCATCCAGCATTTCCACCAACACCGTAGCCTTCGGCGCATCAAAGAATGCAGCGCCCAAGGTGTCGGCGAATTCAACAGCATTGATGCGCGAGAGCATCCGCGTAATCCGCTCAATGTGCTGTTTCATGCCCGGAAACGCTACTCCGTTCTCTGTACTCGACCAGACAGAATCCTGTTTAGTCAACACAAGCTCGCGACCATCATGACGCACTGTCACGACGCGCACGCTGTCCATCGCCAGAGCCGAAATGGTCTTGTCGCGCCAATCGGCCGCGGGACGACGGAAGTTCGACGCGTGATTGCCCCCGACCTCCCAGACTTCCTTGGACCCCTCCACGCGGGCGTAACTGGTCTGCATCGTCGGACCGGCTTTGCCCAGAAAGATCGTCCGTTCCTGACCGTTGGCCGTCAAGGTAACTTGAACACCCTTCACGCCGTCCACTTCAAATTCGCCGTAGCGATCCGGTTTATCGGTCACAATGGCTTTGCGCGTCATCTGCCCGAATCGCTGCACAGCCCGCCCGACATTCTGCGGATTCGCGGGAAAGGCCTTTGCGCCCATGATCTTCCAGCCGTCGCCTTCCTTGCGCAGTTCAACGGTATCGCTCACCGTAACAACGCGCATCGCAGTCACGTCGGCACTATCGGCCTCAACCAGCGGAATGTCCAGTTTGGCAGTAGGTTCATTCTGGTTCAGTACCACATACAATCCGATCAGCGCCAGCAGGACTGCCGCTAAGACAAGCGTCTTATTCATAGCGACACCTCCTTGCGCTTGCGGCGGCGATTCCAGCGGATAACGCCGATTAACAGCACCAGAGCCGGCGGGCCGATGAGGTTTGCGAGCTTGACACGCTGTTTGGTGTCGTCGCTAATATTGGCATCCAGTGGCCGCACCGCCGCGTCGCGAGAACGAATCGCCAGAAGATCTGTGTCCTGCGACAACCAGTCAATCGTGTTCAGGAACAAGACCAGATTCGGGCCGCCCTGTTGAATGTACTGTCCCTGCAGCAGATTGCCGTCACCGACGACAACCATCCGCGTATCGCTGCTTTCAGTCAGAATATTGAGCGCAGGCGTGATCGCCGTGGAATCGCTCGGGGCCGGTACGCCCTTACCCTTGAAAAACGAGGGGAACGAGCCCGTCAACGCCGCGGCGAATATCTTCTTGCCGCCGGTGAATTGCGAGCGTTCACGCCGCGTGTCGGGGTTGATGTCAAACTGGCCGGTCTGTACAATCGTGTATTCAGTAGATTGCAGCAACGGTACAATGGCCACGTTACCGTCCGCGGGTTTCGCCGTGTCAATCGAACTCGGGAAAAAGAGCGTGCCGGCGTTCATGCCATCGGTTATCGGATGGTCCTGATTGAAGTCGCGCACCTCAGGGAAACCGGGGTAGGCAATCTGGCTGGCCATGATGAACTGGCCCTGCTGGCGCTGCATCATTACCATGGCCGCGCTGGCGTCCAATACAAGGTTGTTGGAAACCACGAATCCGTAGCGTCCGTCCACTCGTCCATGTCGAGCGACAATGCAGTCGCTTGCGAGGTGCCGGCGTCGGCCTCCACTTTGTTCACGAACCACGCAACCTTGCCGCCGCGCATAATGAACTGGTCAATCACGAACTTTGACCACTCGTCTAACGGCTCTTTGGGCTGAATGATACACAGCGTCTCGATGTCATCTGGAATCAGGCTCGAGCCCTGCTTCGTGCTGATCTTCGTGACTTCATACTGCTTGCGCAGTTCCCGGGTGATGACTTCCGTCGCCTGATCGGCAGCCGTGCCAAAGTCCGACAGGAAGGCGATCTTCGGCAGCTTCTCCGCCGTGAGCCGTTTGATCGTTGAGGTCAGTTCATATTCGAGGTTGTTAACCTGTAAGATCACTGGAATCGTCTCGTGTTTTGTCCCGTATATCAGAACGAGTCCCATGTAGACGATTTTTACCTTCAACTCGTCGCGCTCGAGCACGTTGCCCTGCACCGGCTGGAGCCGGTACATCTGAGCCTCTTTTTCGAGCTGCTCGTCGTCCAGCGGATCCACGACCTCGTAGTGAAAGTCGCCGCCGCCGTAGGCGCGATAGTCTTCAAGCAAGTCGAGAATGAAGCGTGAATTGGCCTTACACGACACCGACGCGCCGCCGATCATCAGCGACGCGGGCATGTCTTTGGTGAAAAAGGCCTTTACGGTCAAACGATCCTCAAGATTGCCGACGACGTTGCGGGAAGCCTGACTCAGAGTGTAGATAGACTGATCAGTCAAGTCGGCGCGGGCGAACAGACGCATGCCGATCAGATTAACAACGACGACGATCGCCGCGATAACCAGCAGTGTAGAAATGTTCGATGCAGACCAGGTTTTCTTCATGAATCAGTCTCCCCGGCGGCGTGAAAGTGCGTGGCTGGCCAGAAGCAGCCCGAAAAAAATCACCGACGCGAAGTAGAGTACGTTGCGCGTGTCAATCACGCCGCGCGCCACATTCTGAAAGTGATACTCGATGCCAAGATACTCGAAGACCCCGGCCACGGCGGACGGCAGGTAGAAGATTATCTTGTCGGCGATGAAGAAAAAGAACGAGATAAACAGCGCAACAATGAACGCGACAATCTGATTGTCCGTCACGGAAGACGCGAAAACGCCGATCGCCAAATAGGCCGAAGCCATCAGAATCAAACCGATGTAACCCGCTACGGCCTGACCGGTGTCCATGTTGCCCAGACTGCCCACGGTGAACGCGTAAAGTACCGTGCATGCCACGAGCACTCCGAGCAGTCCCAGCGCGGCCAAATACTTGCCGAGCACGATTTCCGAATCCTTGATCGGATACGTGTAGAGCAGCTCTATCGTGCCCGTCTTCTTCTCGTCGGCCAGAAGTTTCATGGAAATGGCCGGAATGAAAAAGACAAACAGCAGCGGAATGACGCCCCACAGCGTCCGCAGGTCGGCCTGGTTGGCCAGAAACAGATTGCTCGTGAAGAAATAACCGGACACGAGCAGAAAGAAAGTTGATACAATGTAGGCCACCGGAGAGTCGAAGTACGACTTAAACTCGCGGCGGGCGATGACCATGATGTTATGCATGTTTAGGCCGCCGTCAGTTTATGGAAGACTTCTTCAAGACTCTGCGTTTCGGGAATCATCTCGAGCAGCGTCCAGTTTTCGGTAACCGCCAGCTTGAAGACGGCTTCACGCACGTCCTGGTGCGGAGTGCTTTCCACGCGCAGTTTCGATTCACCGGATTTGCCCACTTGCACCGCGCGCACGTCTTCCACTACGGGCAGCGCCTTGAGTTTGGCCAACGCCCCGTCCGCGCCGCCTTTCAGCGTCACCATGAGCACCGTGCGGCCCGACAAGCCCGCCTGCAAACCTTCTGGAGTGTTGTCAGCGACGAGTTTGCCGCCGCTGATAATGATCACACGCGAGCAGGTGGCCTGCACTTCCGACAAAATGTGCGTCGAAAGTATCACGGTCTTTTCGCGTCCCAGCTCTTTGATCAAGGCACGGATTTCGACAATCTGGTTGGGATCCAATCCCGCCGTCGGCTCGTCCAGAATCAAGTACTCCGGATTGTGGATAATGGCCTGCGAGAGGCCCACTCGCTGACGGTATCCCTTGGAGAGTTCGCCCACGTCCTTGCCAAGAACCGACGTCAAACCGCAGCGGTCCACGACCTCCTTGATCCGTGGCCCGACGCGATCCGAAGGGATCCGACGCAAGGCGCAAACGTAATGCAAGTAGTCCAGAACATTCATGTCCTGATAGACTGGCGCCATTTCCGGCAGATAGCCGATCTTCTCGCGAATGGCCAGCGAGTCCTTTTCCATCGTCAGGCCGTCCACGACGATGTTTCCCGACGTCGGCGGCATGTACCCGGTGATCATGCGCATGGTCGTGGTTTTGCCTGCGCCGTTGGGACCCAGAAATCCGAGAATCTGGCCTTTCGGGACGCTGAGCGAAACCCCGTCCACGGCTTTGACACCACGGTAGGATTTGGTCAGATTTTGAAGTTCAATCATGAATCAATTGAAGAGTTGCTGCATGGTGGGTTTTCTGAGGTAACGCCAAATAAACGCCCCCATGACGACGGCGGTTCCCGGCGTCAGGTCAAGTTAGAATGTTGTTTTTGTGGAGCTTGGTAAAGAGGCGCTGAAAATCTGGAGGATTCCGAGAGTCAGCGCTGGGACAGGTCTACTCGGACTTCGTAGATAGGATCTCCGGCCTGAAAGGTCAGTTCTTTCGTGAAGATTGGAAAGCTGGGATGCCTAAGCTCAATAATATGTCTTCCCAACGGGAGAAAGATCACTTGCGTGGACGGTGTCCGAAAGCGCAGTTCGCCGTCCACAAACACGTCCGCCCACGGCTTAACGGACGCAATTTTCACACGGGCTACATAATCCTGAAGATTGACCGTGATGGCCGTGGTATCACCCGGAGCTACGTCAATCTGTTTGGTAACTGGCTGCTTAAGCTGGTCATTAAGAAAAAGCAAGGTGCCGAGGCCGGCAGGCAGCGCCAAGGGTGTGGTAAGAGGCGTTGTACCAAGCAGGGAGTCATTGTAGAACACCCGCGCCCACGGGGTGCTGTTGATCGTGACATAGGCAGGTCCAGAAGGCCGCGGCGGCTGGCGATCCGGAATCACCACGACCGATGTGTCCACGGCCCGCTTCTGGGGCCGGGTATTCGTTGTATCCGCGGGCTTGGGGCGGTTAGCGCGTGTTGAATCCGGTCTGGTCGCAGGTGTCGTTGTGTCCGACTGTTGCGGCTGTGCCGGAATCGTCGTGGAGTCCTTGCGCTGCGTCACATCCGGGAGGGTCGTTGGCGGCTCGGGGCTCGGCGAAAACACCAATGCAATGACCGTCAAGACAAGGAGGATTCCAGCGGCGCCGTACCAGAACAGCATCTTGTTCGGCAACGTGCGCGTTCCGGCTGCGACCGGAGCGGAATGGTCCGTGCCGCTCATGAAGGCGGCCAAGTCTGCGTTCGTCCCGGGCTTGCCGTGCACTGCTTCCAGCAGCTTCGCGTGCGCAACTATGGCCGTCGCTGGACGGTCTTCTGGATCACGCTCGATCATCTCAAGGAGGAGCGGCCGGAACGTCTCCGGAATTGCCGCAGCATAAACGCTGAGGTCCGGTACGCGGTATTTCATCACGTTCTGGAACGCCTCGCCCAGGCTGTCGCCCAGGATCAGGCGCCGCCCCGTCAGCATCTCAAAGAGCATCGCGCCGCAGGCGAAGATATCCGTGCGCGGGCCGATGGCGCCGCCGAGCGCCTGCTCGGGCGACATATAGGACGGCGTCCCAATGACCGCGCCTTCCATGGTCACGGCAGGCAGATCGCGGAGGCTTGCTAAACCGAAGTCGGTGATCTTGACGACACCTGTTTGCGAGATCAGAATATTCTCGGGCTTCAGATCCCGGTGAATAATTCCGCCCGCGTGGGCCTGCGCCAATCCAGCGAGAATGTCCGTCGCCAACTTGATGGCAAGATCGCCGGGTAGAACACCGCGCCGCTTCAGAAGATGGCCGAGCGTTTCGCCTTCCACATATTCGAGCAGAAGCGACAGCGATTCGTCACCCGCGCGAATGTCGTAGATCTGCACGACATTGGGATGCGACAAACGCGCAATGGCACGGGCCTCCCGCTCAAAACGAATCCGCAGATCGGCATCGCGCGCGAACTGCGGATGAATAGACTTGACCAGGACCTTGCGGTCGAGCTGTTGATCGTAGCCTTCCCACACGGTCGCAATGCCGCTGCGCGACAATTCGCGAACCAATTGCAGACGGTCGTCACTCATGCGCGGGTGAAATTCGGGTTAGGCGAGACGACTCAGTTGCCGCCGTCTTTCCACTCGGCCAGCTTGTAGTGCAGCCAGCGCAGCGAAACGCCGAGTGCCGCGGCCGTTTTTGTCTTGTTCCCGCCCATCTCGTCAAGCGTGCGAGTCACGTAATCACGCTCATGTTCGCGCAGCGACCGTGATCCTCCCGGCGTCTTAAGCACGCGCGGGATGATCAACTCGTCCGGCGTAATATCGCGATCACCGGCCAGAACAATCGCGCGTTCAACCGCGTTTTCAAGTTCTCGGACATTGCCGGGCCAGTGATAACCTGATAGCATGCGCATTGCCTCCGACGTGATGCGCTTCTCTGGCGCGCTCGTCTTGGCGGCATATTTCGTGAGGAAGTGGCGCACGAGCAACGGCAAATCTCCGTCACGGTCGCGCAGCGAGGGCATGTTGATCGTGATGACATTCAAGCGGTAGAACAGGTCTTCGCGGAAGATGCCCTTTTCGACCTCTTTAGACAACGGCTTATTGGTCGCTGAAATCACGCGCACATTGACGCGGCGAGTCTCCGTGTCACCCACGCGGCGGAATTCGCCATCCTGTAGGACGCGCAGCAGCTTCGCTTGAATTGATGCGGGGATATCTGAAACTTCGTCGAGGAAAAATGTTCCACCATCCGCAATCTCAAGCAAGCCCTTCTTGTCCGAAACCGCGCCGGTGAACGCGCCGCGCTTGTGGCCGAAAAGCTCGCTCTCGAGCAGCGTCTCGGACAGGTTGCCGCAGAATTGGGCGATGAACGCCTTGTCGCGGCGCGGGCCGTTGTAATGAAGCGCGCGGGCCACAAGCTCCTTACCCGTGCCGGATTCCCCCTCCAGTAAGACTGAGATGTCGGCGTGAATAATCTTGTTTAGCAACTCGAAGATGTCCTGCATCCGCGAGCTGTTGCCGATGATCTCCTTGAACTGATAGGTGCGCTGAACTTCGCTGCGCAACTGGTAGTTCTCATCGCGCAGGCTGCCCATCAACCGCGCGTTTTCAATCGCGATCGCGCACAGATTGGAAAAGGACTTGACAAAGGCCAGCAATTCGTCCGTGAAACCCTCGCGGTGCTTGCGACTGTCCACGTAGATGGCGCCGACGATCTTGCCGCGCAGCACGAATGGCACGGCCATAACCGCGCGAATCTGATTGAATATCACCGACTCCGCGCCTTGAAAGCGCGGATCCGTTTGCGCGTCTATCGTCAGGACGCCCTGCTGCGATTGAATCGCGTCCATCACGATCGAGCGGCTGATCTCGTTAACCGACAGAGCCGATTCAGGCGCGATGTTGCGCGCCGTACGCACGGACAACCCCAGCCCGTTGCCGTCCTCGCGCAGCACCAGGAAGCCGCGCTCGGCGTTAACAGTCTGAATGACAATGTCCATGATCCGCTCGAGCAGCGTGTCAATGTCCGATATGGTATTGAGCACCTGCGAAATATCGAACAGCGCCAGCAATTGCTCACGTGGCAACGCAGGCTGCGAGCTCAATCCGGCGGGACCCGGAAGGCGGGCAGAGCTTTCCATGATTACAAGTATGAAGTGAGTTGTATTACGGTCCGCAGCTCGGCGTGCATACGTCGCGATAGTTGAACGCGCCCGGTTCGGATCCGACGCTGTTGCCGTTCTGATCTATCACGAACAAACGCCAACCGTAGAAAATGGCCGAGTTGCTGTCGGCCGGCACAAAATCGGCGGTAACTGTAACAAATGTGTCCGTGGGCAAGACGTTGTGTACGGTCAGCGACGGCACCATGTCAAAATTCTGAAAGTAGAACCGCAGCTCCATCTCGCGGGCTTGCCCTTCACCGGTCCAGCGGTTCCAACTGAAGTCCATGAGCCCCGGGCAAACGCAGTCAAACTGGCCATCCTCCGGCCAGTTTATCTGCGGATAGTCACGGAACAGACGGGGATAACGAACGGTGTCCAGCGCAATCGCTCCGGAATCGTCGGCCGCCGTCACAGTGATCAAACTGCCAACATATTGCTCGGCCGGATAGAGCAGCTCGGTTTCGAGCTTCTCCAACTTCCAGGCCGTGTCTATCGGAAAGTAGAGCAGGGTGCCAAACGGTAGTGGAAGGCTGTCCGGCCATGTAATGGTCGCTTGTACTCTGGTCAGGTCGAGATTGTTGTCGGCGTCATCAATCTGCGCCGTGATCAGCACTCCGCACTGGTCTTCGGTCGGGAAATTCACGCAGTTCGTGTTGACGACCAATGAGCGAATCACCGGTGCGCGATTCGCTTGCGGCGGGTCAACATAGCGGTCCGAGCCGGGATCGTACGGATTAGCACGTTCAGGTGTCCAGGCGCAGGCCGCGACGAGCAGAGCGCTGATTATTGGGGTCCACCACTTCATACCGGAAGGTATAAACATTTTGCGCGCAAGTCAAGTGAGAGTGCACACGCCGTGCACGACAGCTTTCGGACACAAAAAAGGGTCGTCGGCATCGCCAACGACCCTGATTACTAATGATATATGCTTACTTTACCAGCATTAGCTTCTGGTGACCCAGCATCTGGCCGTCCATCTCGGCCTGGGCCAAGTAAAGTCCAGATGCCAAATTAGAGGCTTGGAAGTGCACATTTTGCAATCCAGCCTGATAAACTGGACGAGCCGTCTCATACACCACGCGGCCTAAGACATCCCAAACCGTCACCCGCAAAAGGCCCGGATTGGCAACCTGTATCGGCAGAGTTGTGCTCGGATTGAAGGGGTTCGGATAGGCCGCGCCCAGCGCAGATGCGCTCACAATCGGCGCCGGTTCATCAACGCCGGATGTCGCCTGGTCATAGAAAAACCGGCCAATGTCCAGCCGCGTCGCATCCGGATCTAAACCACGCTCGGGATCGCCGCGATCAATACACGGCGAATTGCTGCGTAAAGAGAAGAACGCGGCAATCTCCTCGGCATTCCGCCATTCGCCCCACTCGCCCACCGCCGCAAAGATCGGATCCACATCCCACACAGAGTCGCCAATATTGATCATGCGGGGCTGTTCATCGCCTTCAACCCACGTGCCATCCGCTCCGCCGGGACGCGAAGACTCATCCAAGGTCTCGGCATCCAGCGACCACTTGATCGTGTAATTGGCGTCAATGCGGCCAGCACCACTTGTGTTGTAGTAGATGTCCCGCGGGCTGCCCATCACCGTCGTAGTCGAATTGATGCGAATATACGAAGTGCGCGATGCAAAGAAACAGCTTGAGGCAAAGCCCTCCGTGCCGCGTACGGTAATCGTCAATTTTGAAATATCCAAATCACCAGACACTTCGTTCAGGATGCCGATTGCGGACAGCGTGCGGCTTTCCGCATAAACCGTTGAATGGGTAATATCCCAAGACTGATCGCCAAAGGACGGCACATTGCCGAGGCGAACCCCGACGACCGAAAGCGGCGCCCTGACAGTAATGTCGTTAAACGACAGACAGATATTGGTGCAGTAATCCACCCACAAACCGGCAGTTGCCTCATACGGATCGATCAGATCACCCGGCTGAACCCCGTTGATTTCTGCCTGAAGATAGTTATCGCGGAAAATATTCCCGGGCCCCGCGCCGCAATCCTCAGACGCGAAACCTTCCATGCCCAAAAGTTCCACAACCTTCGAATAGAGTCTACTCGTATGCATGTGGTTCATGCGAGCGTGCAGTTGGCTGCCGTCAAATCGAAGGCAATTTTCCGAGGCAATAATCTTGCACGAATTCATCTCAAGGCTCGAACCATCCACTTCCACGCCTCGCCGCGCCAAACCGCGATCCGCGACAATGTGGACAAAATTCAGCGTATGCCAAGCCGGTGCGCCGCGCAAACGGAAGCCGCGCCAGCCTTCAGCACAATAAACCACAATCGGTTCTTCGCGGCTGCCGGACATCGCCAGCACACCGCTTACCTCGAAACGACCCACACTCTCAAAAAAGATCTGAACACCCTGCTCCACTTCCAGCATACCACCTGCCTCAACGTAGGAGCCCGCCCGCACAATTACCGAGTCACCGCTCTCCCATTTCCCGTTCACCGGTCCCGGACCGACATAGACCGCCCCGGCGGTCGCGGCTTGCGCAATCGCCAAAAGCAAGATGAAGATCGGTAGTGTGGTCTTGTTCATGGTATCAACCTGGGCGGTTGGTGTACTCCTGCAAAAAACCAGTCTAACCTTCTGTTCTCTAATGATCTACGACAACCGAGGTGCTTGTGCAATTTGTGCGCGTCCATTTCCATGAACGGCATCATTATCAATATATTGTGGTCGTAAGGGAATGTCAATCAATCCTGACACATTTCCTAAGGTGTCCCTTACTCAAGCACCTGCTTTAGTTTTAAGTAAATTAAGTACTTCGGTGGGTTCAGGAAAACGATGTTCGCGCAACTTCGAGAAAAGGAGGAGTCCCCCTGCTCTGACCTCGAATGCACCCCCACCGGAGGGGATGAGCTCTGGCTCATCAATACCTTGTTTTTTAATGAATTCGGCCAAACTGACCGCGTGTGGACGGTAGTTTCACTGAACGCAGTACTCAATGCTCCAATTCATGTCAAGACTCCTTATTCATGGCCCAATCGTTAGCGCTGGCCGATCGTTAATTCTGTCGGCCGATTTCGGATAGCATCAAACAGTCCCGCAACAACTTCCTCGCACGTCAAATCGCGCACCGTCTCGCCTTGCGGTACCCTGCCCAGTTGCACTTCGGTCAGCGAAATATTTTGGCCGATCAACTCGTTCCGTAAGGCCTTAAGATAGATCCGCAGCGAGGCCTGCCCGACGCTTGCGATCGCGTCCGGACCACCGTCGGGCGACATGGCCTCTGTCATCAGCAAAGCGTGGCCGTGGCCCAGTCGCTTGAACATCGGCTGCAGGAGTTGAAAGCAGTTTACAAATCCCAGAAAACTCGCTTCCATCATGCGCGCAAGCTCACTGCCGCCGGCTTCACTGTCGCACTCCGCGGCCAGCACGCTGATGTTATAGATCATGCGGTCCACCCGTGGCGACCAGGCGGCCAAGGTCATGAGCGTGTTCAATACGCTTTGTGCCTGCGTAACATCCATCGCATAGGCCTGGCAGCGCACGCCACACTCGTCCAACAGCTCTTTGTAGCGATATAGTAATTGCGTGTTCCGCGAGAGCAATCCGATCTGTTCGCCCTGCCGCCCCAATTGCCGCGCAACCTCCAACAGATCGCCGGACACGCCAACGATGATTGTGCAAGGCGGATGGCGGTCTAAAGATTCCATCCGAAACCGGCCTTCCACTCGGAGCGATCCGCGCGGCGACTCTGCTTCACGCGGGCCAGATCACACAGAAGATTGAGACCGGGCAGCACCTCATATCGGGCCGACAAATAGAGCCGGTCCGTGTGTTCGAAGGCGCCGTCCAGAAAACGAAAATCCACGTCGCTGTCCGCGTAATTTCCAGCGGAGATTGATCCACCGACGTTGCGCTCAGACGTGTTTGCTCCGTGATTCTGGCGCGAATAGCCCGCCGCGACGAAAAGCGGAAAAAATGACGCACCCAGCCGCAGATGGACAAACTCGCTGTTGGGTTCCCGGGTGTAGCCCAGCGGCGAGGTCCAGTGCGAGTACATGTTGACATCAAAGAAATGCGAGTAGACGAACGGCCTGATCTTGGTGTACTCGACCCGCAGATCGAACTTCTCCAAGAAGGGTCGCGGCACAATACCGTGCATGCCCAACGTATAAGCGTGCTTGCTGGAACCGCCTGTCGCGCTGAATAGATCACCCAGACGGAAGTCGTCAAAGAGAAATTCGCCGTAGAGCTTAAGACCGCGAACGGGCCGCCACTTCGCGTCGAGCGCGATCATCAAATTGTCTTTGTCGTCATTCGAGTGCTGCACGCTGTAGAGAAAATTGAGCGGCGTGAGATAGCCCAACTGCAAGCCGCGGTCGCCATAGACGACCGCCTGCGACAGCCCGAACTCCGCCTGATCGCGGAAATTCAATTCGACGCGCTGCGCCGACAGGTACTTCTGCGCGTTGACGGTGCGCGGACGGCCGTCCGGATTGACATAGAGCGTATCAGCGGGCGTTAGCGATTCGAGAAAACCGTGGAGGAAAGTGTAGTTGACCAGATCGACACTCGCGTCAAACCGCGCATAATCAAACGGCGGCGTGTTACGGTTGAGAATCAGGCCGCCGAAGTAGCCCGGACCCCAATGATGACGGCCGCGTCCGGCAGTGACCGACAGATTGCGACCGTAGTATTGAAGCTGCGATTCCGATAAGTTGTATGACGTGCTGCTCTCGCCCTTGAGTTCCACCAAGGCCCAACGATCTTCGTAAAGATCGCCGCGAGAGTCGTACGGCGCGTTGCCGGCTTCGGTATGGTCACGAAAGTCCACCATGCCGTACAGACTATTCGCGTAGCCCGTCTCGATGCGGAAGCCTCCGGTGAATCGCGAGACTTGGCCGCGTTCGTCGTCCGTCTCGATGACCTCATATCCATAGACAGGCTGGAACGAAAAACCAAACCGCTCGGCCTGGGACACGTACGAGTAGAAATTATACTCGTCGCGGAACAGCGTGCCGAAAAGCCGCGGCCATCCGCGCGGTGATTGACCTGTATTGCTACGCCACTCTTCCTGGTCGAACAGAGATACGCCACCCATGATGTGGTCGCGCACCATATGCTCTCGATCGTAACGCAGGTACTCCGCTTCCAATCCGCGCAGCCCCTCATCACCGCCCTGCCACCGCAACTGCCGATTCTGACGCGGCCGAGTGGTCGAGTAGACGCGGCCTGAGTGGCGCGTCTCCATGCGCTCTAGAAAGTCCTCGAAGGCCGGTCGGTGCAGAGGCAACTCGACGGGACGTGCGTCCGCCCAGAGGCCGCCGGCCAATAGTGCCGCAAGGATGATTAGCGTGCCGCGAAACATGCGTCCAATCTACCCATTCCCTTCACGAATTGCAACGGTTTCCATAGCAAAGGGGCTCCCGACGGAGCCCCTTCAAAAATCGGTCCGAATGGCTAAGGCTTAGTTCTTCACTTCAGACACTTTGACCATGACCTTCTGCATCATCGCGGCGCGCTCTTCGGGCTTCGCCTTGGCGACGTGGCTGGCACAGCCGTCACAGCAAGCGCCCATCAGCATGCCGTTTTCGAGGACCATCGGCGTGGCCGAACCAACCTCAAATTCGCCCTGGCAGGCGCACGTGCCGACCTTCTTGCCGTCCTTCAATTGCATATTGGAGTGCATATGCTGTTCGGTTACCATCGCCTTCTGCAGGCTGCCGATGGCGCTCTTTTTCGCGGCATCGTCCATACTGCCTACGGTGCTAAGACACTGTTCACCGCACAAAAAGTACGTTCCACCTTCCAATTCGACGTGCGGCGACTTGTCCGTCACCTCAAAGTTCGCGCCGCAGGCGCAATGGGCCAGCGAATGACCGTCCTTGACCTCGACAACGTTGTTCATGACGTGCAACGTACCGAGCAAAACGTCGTCGGCAGCGGGTTTTACCAACGCATGATCGTCCGCCATCGTGGCGCTCGTCAGAGCCGCCAGAAGCGCGACCAATACCAGAATCCTGTTCATTACATCACCTCTTATCAAATTCACTCCGGCGTGAGTTGCAGCCCACGCGTTCCACAGACTCCGTCCTCAACCCTGCTAATATACTGATTTCTATAGAACTCGTCAATCACAAGAGGAAAAGCGGCCGAAACGGCCGCTTTTCGATATCCAACAATTTGAAATTGCTACGCTTCGGCCCGATTGCTCTCGTACATCACGAGGTACGCTACAGCCAGAACGATCACAGGAAGCAGGCCTCCCAGAAGCACAAACGGCTGATGAGCAAACCACTGAGTCCCTAACGTCTGGTCGAGCCAGCCCGCACTTTCCGACAACTCACCCGTGGCCCGTCCCCAAAGATCAGGGCCCCAAATCACTGCGATGGCGAGGAGTCCGGCCACTGGAGCCAGGCCAATCAGCCAATCCAACCACCCCGCGCGCTCGGGTGCCGATACCACTACCGGGCGAGTCTTGCGCAGAACGCTGGCCGTAAAACTGGCCGAGGGCGCGAGCTTCGGCAGGTCGCCCATCGAATGATCCAACGTCGCCATTTGCCGATGCAAGCGCGCCAGCCGCACGTTGCTCACCAGATCCGCGTCGAATTCAGCGGCTTCCGTCGCGCTCATCTCACCATGCAAACGACGGCAGATGCGTTCAATTAGAATGTCTTGCTGCGTGTTCATTCGAATTCCTCCGGACTGTCGCCGAATAGCTGCTCTCGCAGCCAGGCTTTGCCGCGAAACAGATAGCTCTTCACCGTGCCCACCGGTACGTCCATGATTTCAGAAATTTCATTATAAGAAAACTCGCGCAAATAGAAAAGTACCACAGCCGTACGGTGTTTTTCCGGCATGCCCGGCAAGAGCCGGAGCATCTGCTCCTTCAGCCGGACCTCATCAGCATACGGGTTATCGTGATCCTCTACAAACTGCGGACCGCGCTCAACCAAGGGGTCATCTATGTCCAGAAACTGCGACCGGGAGCGGGCCGTCTTGCCCTCGGCGATTGCCAGATTCAGGGCGATCCGGTAAATCCAAGTTGATAATTTACAATCACCCCGAAAATTCCCCAGACCCTTCCAGACGCGTATGAAAACCTCCTGTGCGAGGTCCTCTGGGTTTTCAACCTTGCCTGACATTCGCGCAACCAGATTCAGGACCATTCCTTTGTACTGGTCTATAAGTTCAGCAAATGCCTGCTGATCGCCCCCTCGAATCCGTTCGACCAGCCGGAGGTCCTGTTCGTCTGAAGGCGGAGCTGACACCGGTTCCCCTGTTTATACCTATTGAGCACGGATCTCGGGCAAAGGTTGCAACCTAACACCCGGTAAGTATCTCGTATGTTACGAATGGGACTCGAAGATAGGGACTGCGGAATCTACGTCGGCCGCTCGTTTGGGATTCAGGCGCCGACTCAAATTCAGGAGAATCATTATGTTGGATGATGTAATTGGCGCGTTGATTGGCATGATGACGGTTGGAGGCTTGCTTATCCTCGTCCTCATCGTGGTTATCATGGATAACCGGACTCGCCGGATGCGCGTCAAATTCCTCCACGACGAGCGCATGTTGGCGCTCGAAAAGGGCCTCCCGGTCCCAATGGACTACCAGGACGGCCTGGGTCGGAAACGTCGGCCGTATGTGCGTGGCCTCGTTTTCCTGGCCATCGGCCTCGCCATGATCGGCTGGTACAGTATGTCCGGAGGTGCCGACAGCGACCTCGGCGGCATGGCCATGGTTCCCTTGATGGTCGGACTGGCCCTCATTCTGGGCGATTGGATCAACGAGCGGAAGCAGCAGGCAAAACAGCCAACTTCGACAGGCGACTATGCTGCGGATCCCGTGAAGTATCCGTAGACGGATAGTCCGTACTGTAGTGCAGGCCGCGACTCTCTTTGCGCGCCAGCGCTGATCGAACGATAAGATCGGCTACCAATACTAAGTTGCGGAGTTCCACCAGTTCCGGACTCATCCGGGTTCGCTGGTAGAATTCCGCAATTTCTTTTGTCAGAAGGTCGAGGCGCGTGCGGGCGCGCTGCAAACGACGCGTCGAGCGTACGATGCCAACGTAGCTCCACATGGTACGTCGGATCTCATCGAGGTTGTGTTTCAACAGGACCGCTTCGTGCTCCGTATGCGTGCCTTCTGAGGACCACGGATCGGCCTGCGGCAAGTCACCGGATTCTTTGAGCCAACCGGCGCAGCTTTCCGCGGCGGTGGCGGCGTAGACGACGGCTTCCAATAGTGAGTTCGAAGCGAGGCGGTTCGCGCCGTGCAGTCCGGTGCACGCGACTTCACCTACGGCATAGAGTCCGGCAATTGAGGTTCGGCCGGACTTGTCTGTTTCGACGCCGCCACATTGATAGTGGGCGGCCGGAACGACCCAGATCGGATCTCGCGTATAGTCAAATCCCTTGCTGCGGCAAAGGCTGTCTATGTGCGGGAACTTGGCGCGCAACAGGTCCGGCTCGATGTGCGTGCAATCGAGATACACGTAGGAATCGCCCCGGCGTTTCAATTCGCTGTCAATCGCCCGCGCAACAATGTCACGCGGTGCCAGATCGGCTCGCGAATCATAGCGCGGCATAAAGGCTTCACCGTCCAAGGAACGCAACACCGCACCCGCGCCGCGCAACGCCTCGGTAATCAGGTGGTTTTGCACCGTGTCGTCACGGTCGTACATCGTGGTCGGATGGAACTGAAAAAACTCCATGTCCGAAACCACCGCGCCCGCCCGGTAGGCGGCCGCCAACCCGTCCCCGGTCGCAATGGACGGGTTTGTTGTATGCTGGTAGACCATTCCCGAACCGCCGGTCGCCAGCACCACGGCTTTGGCGCGCACGGGTGAAATCAGGCCGTTGCGCGAATCCAGCACGTAGACGCCGAAACAGCGCTGGCCACGCACCGCCTCATCGGTCTTGGGCTGCGGCGTGACGAGCAGGTCCACCATCACGTGATGCTCCAGCACCTGCACGCGCTGCTGGTCTTTGACCTGCGACAAGAGCACGGCTTCGATCTCCTGCCCCGTCTGATCCTGATGGTGCAGAATACGCGCGCGGCTGTGCCCGCCTTCGCGCGCGAGTTCAAGTTCACCCTCGCGCACCGTGAACCGCACGCCCAAGTCCATAAGCTCGCGCACCCGCGCGGGCGCATTCCGCACGACCATTTCGACGACATCGGTGCGGCACAGCCCGGCTCCCGCGGTCAATGTGTCGGCCATGTGCAGTTGGAAATCGTCGTCGTTGGCCGTCACGGCGGCGATTCCACCCTGCGCCCAATTCGTCGCGGATTCAGCGGATTCTTTCTTGGTGATCAACAACACATCGGCGAAACGCGCGCAGCGCAACGCCATGGACAGTCCGGCAATGCCGCTGCCCACGATGATCACATCAACGGTATGGGGAAGTCCGGTCAAGGTAGGAAGTAGACTTTCAGCGCACTTGGAAGGCGCGCAGGGAGAGCGAATTTGCCTTAACGAACGAGCAGCACCTTGTGCGTCATATCGAACCGGCCCGCCGCTTTCAGGCGGACCAGATAGAGGCCGGACGGCACAACCAACCCGGCATCGTTGCGGCCATTCCAAACGGAACGGTAAACAGCAGGAGCCAATTGCGAGTTGACAATTGTACGAACGGGCTGACCTAACAAATTATAAATGGTCAGTTCGACATTTTCCGAGAACGGGACGACGTACTCGATCGTCGTTTCCTGATTAAACGGATTGGGATATATCTTGCGTAAATTAAAATCCACGGGAGCAGCCGACGGAGTCCCGGTCGCCGTGAACGGCACCATGAACTCGGTCAGCCCGTCCGCGCTAATCACTTCAAGACTGTACGTGTAATTCACGCCCACGCGAAGCCCCTGATCCGGGTAGAAATAGCGCTTGGCCGTGGCCGCACTCCCGCGCCCGTAGAGGCGTTCGTCGGTGGCATAGCTGGCGATGGCTTGAGTCGTGCCGCTTGCATCATCATACCGCCACAGGCGGAAACCAAGCGTGTTATACTCCGATTCGACGATCCAGTTCACAACAAGCGAATTAAATGTGGTGTCGTCTTCCAAATACATGCTTGACACCAGCACTGGCAACGGAATGTCCGGCAACCCGATCGGGCAGTTGAGGCACAACACGGGATCTCCACCACAGTCCACGTCGTCGCCGCTGAGCAGGACAAGATTGGCTTCGTTTGCCGGATTCGCGCCAACGCGGAAAGAAGCGCTGACAATAACATGCCGCGGCGTCGCGCTTAGCGGCACGGCCAAGCTATCCCAGCGCATCGGCCCGCTGATCCAGGCATCCAGAGTGTCGAGGGGCGTGTCGAGCTCGGTTTGGAGCAGGGAATCTACGCTGGACCAGACAATCATGCGATTGCTGAATATGTCCTCCGGCTGCAATCCCCCTTCAACCGCCAGAGTGAGGCCCCGCATCGAGCTCTCGCCGATTGATGAGAGGTTGAACTGCAAGAGCGGAACATGACTCGCTCCGGGAATGATCTCGGTGCTTATCACGGACCCGCTAACGACCACGGATGAGCCGCTGGGAAAGAAGATGTCGCGCACGAACACAGAAGTCACTTCGTTTAACAGCGTATCCTGGTAGGCGATCGTCAGGCGGTAGATGCCGCGCGGGACCAACGAACCCGGATTGGTCACAGAGTCAATGCCAATGCCCGAACCCAGGAACGTCGGTTGAAATACAACTGACTTCTCATCACCTGCAGCAAGGTCCGACAGATACAAAACATGTGGTGAATAGAGATCGTGCTCGGGCCCACCGGTCTGCTCGATGATTAGCCGCAGCGTCCCCGGCGCAGCCGTTTCTGGCTGCGAATAGCGAAACTCCGTGCCGGCATAGCGGAACGAGTCACCTTCGGCTGGAGTCAGAATTGTCGGCGCATCCGTCGCGTCGTCGTAGCGTCCCCGACGGAAGGTCGAGCTGGCTTCATCGTTGCCGTACTGGTCTTTATAGAAGACAAAGATGTTATAAGTATGACGGTGCTGCAACTGATTGCCGCCTTCCACCGACGTCACTGGCGGTCCGGACAGATCGAGAGCGCGACCATTCAGATACAAACCGTGCACGCCCGCCGCGGACAGGCCGCCAAGGTGTATCACATGCTGTGATCCAGGATAGACCGGAATCCCGAACAAACGCAGCTCGACACTCCCCGGCAACGGAACCTCCGGGAGTTCAAACTGTATCCAGAAGGTGCTGTTGTCCACGCCGTTGTCCAGCGGAGCAAGGATGCGCGGCGGCACGGTGGTCAGGTCTTCGGGCCAGATATAGCCATAGTTTGTTGCCGTGCGAACGGGGTTGCCGACTTGGTCACCAATGCTCAGCGTCACGTTGTAAAGGGCTTGCTCGACCAGCGCGTCTTCGAGTCCGTTGTTGCTTAGGAGAACGTTGGGACCGCCCGTGCCAATCTGCGTGCCGTCCAAATTGAAGTAGTGCTCACCTTCGCGAATGAAGTCCGGGACAATCGTCAGGATGTGCGGACTCAGCGAATCGGCCACGCGTGTCAACGAGTCCACCTCGAAAATCAACTGCACCGTGTCCGCATCCTCGGGCAAGACATAGATGACGCGAACATTCGGCTCGACGGCCTCGGATCCAACGCGCGGCTCTACTAGTTGCGGAGTTTCCGTTAGCAGGTCCACCACAACATCGGTGATCGGCGGTGACGGATCGGCCGGACCGCCCGGAGCGTCGGCGATCTCATAGAACAACTGGAAGCGCAGGCGCGACAAATGGTTCAGAGCCACTACTCCCGTGACCGAGTCCACGCCTTGCGATTGGGCGAGATTGAGCGAATTCACGGTGACCTGCTTGTCGGCGCCCGCCACAGTGTCCGCCAAATAAAGTTGATGGACTTCAAAGATCCCGCTTTCACCCGTTTCACGGATTTCCAGGCGGAGCGACCGCGCGACCGCTGACAGCGGCTGGTCATAATGAACCGTGAAGACGCGGCCCACGTCGGAACCGATCTCCGGTGACGTGATTGTGGGCTGCGACGGGATGAGCTCTTCAATCCGTAAGTACTGCGCGTGCTGGGCATCCACGGAATTGTTGACGGGCGGAACCCCCGACACTTCGAGGAAGCTCGATACCGCTTCGGAATAGTGCGGGTCACCGTCGGAGTCCGTACCGTAAACCATGAGGACAAACTGTACAGAACGAATGTTGGCCCCGATGACATCAGGCATCGCCAGGCGGAATTCGACGCGCTGCGGCGACACGCCGTCATTGACCGAAAACTGCAACGAGTCCACCGATAAATACTCAGCGGACGAAGGATCGCCGGACGGAACTCCGGTATCGTAGAACAATGCACGGACTTGCCAATGCGTCGAGTCCTGCCGGGCGACGCCGGAGATGTCCCAGCCCGCCGGCACATCTACTGCAAGCACGACAAATGCGATTTCCGTCGGAGATACCACGCTGTCCAGCACGGTTCCGCTGCCGGATAAGCCAAAGCCTGTCACGTCAAACTGTTGCGCGTGCGCCGCTCCGGCCCATCCCAGCAAGAGCATCAGACAGGCGGCAGAGAAGGCGATATGCTTGAGGTGTTTCGCGACCATGGTGATCATATTAAGGCAGATAGAGAAGTTTTCCGGTGGCAATCCGTCCCGGCTGTTCCAAATGATAGAATAGCAGTCCCGGCGCAAGGTGCTGAAGGTCAGATGCCGGTATATTGAGTTTTGTGGCGTGAGGCAGAACCAGCCGCGCCACTTCTTGACCCAATACGTTGTAGAGCCGCAGTTCCGATGAGGCGTCGTCCAGCCCGCGAATCTCGAGCGGCTGTCCGCTGCCCAACGGATTCGGAGCGACGGTCACGGACTTGCGCGCGAGATGCACCGTTTCGTCCGGCGACTTGCGAATGTCGCCACTGCGAGTGCGAAGTTGATCGAGAACATTCGCGAGGTTGGCGGCACTCTGACCGGTCAACAGCGCCATGCGTACGGTCGCGGATGCGGCAGGCGGCAGCGTTGGCAACGTAAGTCCGGCGATGTGCGAAAGGTCGCGAGCCGTTGAACTGAAGCCGCCAACCCCCGCGCCGAGAATTTCAACTAAACGTGCGTCGCGGAAGCCGCCGGACTCGAATTCGTCGCGATTACTGACTTCATAAGCGGTTTCAAGCTCCCCCGACAAGCCAGCCACGCCGACGTAGGGTAGCCATGACAACGTACTGTGAGCTTCCAGTATCCCGTCGTTCGCGCTATAGCTGCCGAGATTGCGGCTGGACGGGCCTATGTCCCAATCGAGCATTACGCCGGCCTGCGCAGTAGACCAGATTGAGCTGCCGCGGTTGGTCACCGTTATTTCCAGAATCATGCCGTCCGGAATATCGGGCCACGCGAAGAGCTCCGACGTGACTTCGGCGCCAACACGATCCTGTTCCGGCATGGCTCGATCATCAAACGACGATCGAACCGCAATGGGTGCTCGATCCGACGTGAAGCGCTCGGCGTAGGCGCCGGGCAATGCGCTCCAATCGAAGCGCGAACCGGTCGAGTCGCCGTAAAAGTTGTCGGCGATGCGACCATCGGCAGCAACAAATATTGAGCCGTGGTAGAGCGCGTTGCTGGGTCCTGCGGTGAGGGCCAGACCAGGACCAAGCGGTATGCCGCGAACGTAATCGAAGTAGCCCAATGCGCCCTGCTCACCTAAGCCAAACCGCAGCGCGGAGGTCTCGATCGTCACAAACGTCGTGTCCAACAAGACGGTCGTGGTACCGCGACCTACAATGCGGCCCGTGCCGTCTGCCCATTCAACCGCGAGCGGCAATACCGCGCCGCGCGTAACAGCGGAGGACATGTGAACGCGGGGATCAAGAATCTCCGACCAATAGCGGCCCGCTTCAACGATGGGCGGATAGACCAACTCTGCGGGCGATATGGTAATGTTGCCGTCGAGACTGGTCACCGTCCCGTGCAATCCGTTCAAGCGACCATGCTCGTTAGACAGTTCCACATCGAGCAGCGCGACTTCGTCGGCTTCAATGCGGTTGTCGCCGTCGCCGATGTTCTCGTGAAAACGCACGTCCGTCAGGCGCACGCCCACCGGTATCTCGAAATTCGATACGGCACGATAGGCATTGACGCGTCCGAGACCGAGCCATCCGGGCAGCGTGTCGTTGACCGTATCAATCGGGTCGGCGGAGGTGCAGATCGCTGTAAGCACCTGTTCACTGGTCCAATCCGGAAATCGCTTGATCAGCATTCCACAGACGGCTGTTACCACCGGTGCGGCCATGCTCGTGCCTTGCCACGCCGCGTAGCTGCCGTCAAATATGACCGAAAGAATGTGGACTCCGGGCGCGGCGATCTTAACCCATGGGCCATAATTCGTGAAGGCCGCGGCGGTGTTGGCGGCAGTTGTGGCGGCCACACTCAGTACGCCTTCGATGGCTGCGGGATAGCGCGGCACCGAACTGCCGTTGTTGCCCGCCGACGCCACGACCACACAGCCGCGTGCGCGAACGTAGCGCATCACTTCACGTTCATAAGCCGATTCCGTCGAACCGCCCCATGAACAGTTGATCACGCGCGCGCCGTTGACACAGGCGTAATAGACGCCTTCGAAACCATAGGGAATACTCCCGCCCTGCCCGACACGGACACCCATTACGCGCGCGCCGCCGGCGACTCCCGCGATGCCGAGTCGATTGTTACGCGCGGCGGCGGCGATACCGGCCACGTGCGTACCATGCGAGTTAAAGCCATCGAGCGGTGCGGGCAACGGGTCGCCGTCCAGCTCGATGAAATCGTAGCCGAAGAGATCGTCCGTGTAGCCGTTCCCATCGTCATCCACGCCGCTGACGCCGTCGCGCTCCGCGGCGTTTTCCCAGCGCGCGCCCGCGAGTTCGTCCAGATTAAAATTCACACCGTCGTCCACGATAGCGACCAGGATCGAAGCATCAGGCGCGACGACATCCCAGGCCGCCGGCGCCTCGATCTGATCGAGCCACCATTGTTCCCCATAATATGGATCATTGGGGGGTGCATCGAGTGGCAAGCGAGTCGTTCGCTCGGCTTGGAGAATATCTGTTGTGCGTTCCGGCCGCAGTTCCGCCCACTCGATGCGGCTGTCATGTTGTAAGGCGGCACATACGTCACGCGCCGCTTGCCCGGAAACGGTTTCAAGGACAATCACCTTAGCCAGCTCCGCGGAGCGCTCGCGCAGCGGCAGAGCTGGCCGGAGCGCAGTCACCCGGCCTGATGCATCCAGCGAGGCAGCGTCCAAAGCCGCCGGAAACTCGCGCAGCTTAACGAGAATTTCTCGGGCGCAACGATCTTTCACCGTCTCTCCACGAGCCGCAAGTGCGCCGAGCACCAGCGCGAGTACGATAAGTCGGCCTACCGCCATTCCCGCACGGCTTCGCCGAGAATCGTCAAATGCTGACGAACTTCCACAGGATCGCCTCCTATGCTCACGCGGATGTATCCCGGCAGCTCGAATAGAGATCCGGGGAAGACCGTCACACCGCGTTCGGTACGCAGACGCTCGGAGAATTGCATGTCATTCAGGCTGCCCGGTAGTTGCAAACAAGCATTTACTCCACCACTTGGCGGCAGGAGCTTGAGCTCTGGCGTGCTCTTCAAGAACGCCATGAGCAGCCGCATCTGTCCGCAGGCGGTGTTGCGGCGCAGTTGAAACCACGATAGCGCCGCTTCACTACGCAGGATCTGGTCGGCGAGGTCCTCCGTCACGTAGGGCTGAACCACACCCATCAGGTTGTTAAACTTATAGGCCCGTTCCACAACCTTGGCGGGTGCGACCGCCCAGCCAACACGCAACTGATCCAAACCCCAAGTCTTGTCCAGACTATTGACCGAAATCGCCCCGTGTGTGAAGGCGTGCGCCCGGAAATCCGGTTGGATGAAATTCAAGTATACTTCATCCACGATCAGCTGTGCGCCGACTTTGTCACAGGCCGCGACCAGAGCCGCGAAGTGATCCATTTCCAACGCAGTCTGCGTGGGATTATGCAAATTGGTCAGCCAAACTAACTTCGTATCGGCGGTGAGCAGACCAGCCAGCTCGCGCGGGTCCGGCTGATAGTTGCGCTCGGCCCGCCGCGGCAGTCGCATGACTCGATCCGCCAGCATCTCGATTCCTCGCAAGACCGGTTCGTAGACCGGGCTCTCAACAACTGCCGTTCCACCCTGCTCCAGCAGGGCTCCGGCAATGAGGAAATTCGCCTGGCTGGCTCCTTGGGCCAGCAAGATATTCTCAGCGGAGGCCTCATAGAGTTGTGCGAGTCGTTCGCGCAGGCCCTGATGGCCATACGACGCACTTCCGCCTGCAATCCGCGGCGTGAATGGACCGCCGGGGATTTCTCGCAGTTCCGTGACCACAGGTACTGCACTGCGGGCCAGAGAGGGCGTTGGACCTTGGAGGGTCGCTTTGGCCCATTCCTGTATTTGCGAACCGTGCCAGAGCACTTGTAAATCGGGCGATTCTGTTCCGGAGATGTCGGAGTTGGGCATGCTGTCAGAGGATGTTGGTGGGTCACACTTGTCACGCGCAGCACCAGCCTCAGGTTTCCCACGCCAGCCGCTGGGTGGCTTAGCCCTGTAAGGTAGCGGAAATGCCCAACAATTTCAACCTCTTGGGCGATTCCGGCGGCAATGGCTGCCCGGAACACGCGACAGAGTTCGTGGGCGGGTGGGTTGACAATTCTCGGAATTTGCCCTATCTTTTGCTTAAATAAGCAAAAACTATACCCCTGCTCGAACTATTCTTGAATAATCGCTTGATAGAAGTCGCTTTAGCCTTTCGGCCCGACCTGCCCGAAGAGCTGGTCGCACGGCTGCAGAAAGTCAAAATCCTCCTCGTGGATGTGGACGGTGTCTTGACCAACGGGACAATTTATTTTAGTGACGATCTGCAGGAAAGCAAGGGCTTTTCCACGCGGGACGGGCTTGTGTTAGGCCGCGTCAGCCGATACGGTTTGCTAACCGGTGCGATCTCCGGGCGCGACTCGGCGGCAACACGGGCGCGTTTGACTGCGCTTCGTTTTAACGAAATCTATCTCGGACATCTGTCCAAATGGCCGGTGGTTGAGGAGATTCTCGCAAAGCACGGTCTGAGCCCACAGGACGCCGCGTATATTGGCGACGATTTGATTGATTTGCCTCCTCTTTCCCGCGTCGGCCTGTCGGTTGCACCGGGCGACGCGCACCCGGCGTTGCAGGCAGGAGTTGATGTGGTCTTGAACAACCCAGGAGGCCAGGGCTGCGTGCGCGAGTTCATCGAGCTGTGGCTATGGGCTAATGGCAAATGGGAGGAGTTCATCCGCAGTTTCGAGGATTTTGCGAAATGAACCCGAACGAAAATTTGCCGGCCGCATTGGCTGCTGCCAAGCACCTGTTGGATGTTGAGGCCCACGCGGTCGCAGAGTTGGTCGGCCGTGTCAATGGCGATTTCGAAATGGCCTTGGGCATTTTGCTGAAGATCCGCGGCCATGTCGTGGTGACCGGCGTGGGCAAGAGCGGCCACATCGGACGCAAGATTTCGGCGACATTGGCCTCGACCGGTACGCCGTCGAGTTTCCTCCACCCCGCCGAAGCGGCACACGGCGACTTGGGCATGGTCACCCGCGAGGATGCAGCCGTTGTGATTTCTAAGAGCGGCGAGTCGGACGAACTACTAACCGTGCTACCGTATCTGAAGTTCTTGGGCATTCCAATCATCGGACTGTTAGGGAACACGCGCAGCGGGCTGGCCGAGAAGTGCGATGTTGTGCTGGATGCGTCGGTCGCCGAAGAAGGCTGTCCGATGAATCTTGCGCCGACCGCCTCGACCACGGCCGCTCTGGCGCTCGGGGATGCCCTAGCCGTGGCGCTGCTGACTGCCAAGGGATTTCAGCCGGACGATTTCAAGTTCCTGCACCCCGGCGGAGCGCTGGGACGCCGGTTATCCATGACCGTGAAGGACGTTATGCACGAGGGGCACGACATGCCGGTGGTGGCGCCGAACGATGACCTCAAGACTTCGATCATGTGCATGACCAACAAACGGCTTGGCGCGGTCTGTGTCGTGGAGCCCAACGGGCTTTTGCAGGGGATATTCACCGACGGCGACTTACGGCGCGCCCTTGAGCGAGACATTGATTTGGCCAAGGTCAAGATCAGCGATGTGGCCACGCACAAGCCCAAGGCAACCACGCGCGACGCGCTGGTGATGTCCGCCGTGAATCTGATGGAGCGGCATAACATTATGGTCTTGCCTGTTGTGGACGCGGGGTATAAGCTGGTGGGAATCGTGCATATGCACGACCTGCTGAAGTCCGGTATCGGAAGGTGAAGACGTACGCGGTCATCGGCACCTTGATGCTATGGTGGGCCGTCCTTGGCTGCTCCACAACGCCGCCGCCGCCGGACACTCCGGCGGAAGAAGAGTACCCTGAACAGGAGCTGTTCACGGCCCGGATATCGTTTTATGCGGATGACCGTTTGGCGACGGTCATTGACGCGGGCCGCGTGCTGCAATACGAGAAACAAAACCTGATCATTCTTGACAGCGGGATCGTTGCCGATTTCTTCGACGAGTTGGGCAACCGCCGCACGCGGATTTGGGCGGACTCCGGCACCGCGTCGGAAACGTCGCGCAATCTCAATGCGTTCGGCCACGTCGTGGCGGTGTCCGATAGCGGCGACAGACTGGAAACCGATATCTTGAAATACGATCATGCGCGGGCGCTAATTTATGCCGACGGTCCGGTGAAAATCGCCACGCCAACGGACACTATCTACGGCACTGGCTTTCGCGCGGACCGGAACTTGAAAAACTGGACAGTGCTTGATCCGTCCGGCGTCACAGCTCGCGAGCGTCCCACCCGAACGGCACCGCCGGATTCGCTGTAACAAGATGTGGCGCGTTTTATTCACGCTGTTTTGTGTGATGTCCGGAGTACTGGCGCAAACGGCTCCGGGCAGCGTTGAACTGCGCCGCGCCAACTCGCTGCGCTACGCCGAGGAAAACGGGCAACGTGTGCAGGAGTTGACCGGGGATGTGCTGATCGTCAAGGACAGTTTGAATATCACTTGCGATCAGGCGCTCTACTATCCGGACTCCGGCCAGCTCATTTTTCGGAACAACGTGCAGTTTCAGGACGGCCAGCGACTGTTGTTTGCGAACGAAGTGCTGTACAGTGACTGGACGGAAGAGCTTGAGGCGCGCGGCGACGTCCGCATTTATCAGGACACGATCACCATTTACTGCGACCGTGCGCTTTACCGCGAACGGCTGGGCAGCGGTTACTTGTATGACCGCGTGCGCGTGCGCTACGAGCCGCGCGGAGTGATTCTCAACGGCGGGATCGGTTACTTCGATCACAAACAGAAATCAGCGTGGGTGGCCCGTAGTCCCGTGCTGACGCGCGAGGACAGCTCCGGCGTCATCAATACCCGCATCGTGGGCGATACCATTACTTACTCCGAGGCGGAACGGCAGGCAACCACGATTGGTCATGTCAAAATCGTGCGCGACAGTCTTACGGCCTACGGTTCGCTGCTGGAATTCTTCACCGACTCGCTCTTTGCCGCCCTGACCGGAGATCCTCTGGCTTTGTCGGGCGCGGACAGTATCGGCGGTGACAGCATGCGGCTCTATTTTCATAAAGAGCAGCTTGAACGCGTGGAAGTGGAGGGCGACGCCGTGGCCACATCACCCGCGGATTCGTTGCCGGGCTCACCCCGCCA
This sequence comes from bacterium, assembly GCA_016702305.1. Lineage (NCBI taxonomy): Bacteria > bacterium. Next base: position 519,369 of record JADJEH010000002.1, on the reverse strand, counting down.
TGTGCTGACGGGCCAACAGATGACCCTGTGGATTGAACAGAGCATCCTCGCGCGCGCGCTGGTCGAAGGAACGGCAACCGCGACCTATTACGTGCGCGACCGCGATGACGCGCAAGGACTGAACGTCACGTCGGGTGACGAGCTGACTATCGGATTCGATAACCGCCGCATTTCGCGCATTCGCGTTGAAGGCGGCACCCAGGGCAAGTACACGCCGGAATCGCTGCTGGCGCCGCCCGTTCCTCCCCAACAACCCTGACCGGAGCACTTTGTGAGCGCGAAATCCGCCGCCAAACCTACTGCATCAACCATCTCTCCCGCGAAGAAGCCGTTGCCGCATTGGCTGCCCGATGTGCTGGGCGTACTGGCGCTGTACGTGCTCGTGATCGGCCTGTTTCATCAAGTTGTGCTGAGCAACAAGGTCTTTTCGGCAGGCGACGACACGGAAGCGGCCGTGGCGTGGAATACCTTCGCGATACGTGAAGCTGAAAACGGCCAATACCCGCTGTGGTGCCCGGACGTCTTCGGCGGTTTCCCGTCCTTCGCGGCAGGAGCGTATTCAAACTACGAATATGTCGAGGCACCGTATGCGCTGGCCTACCGTTGGGCCAACCCCCGCTGGTATGCCGACATGTTCACCAACTACGTGCTGCTGCTCGGAAACTACTCGGGTCCGACGCGCGGCGAAAAGTGGCTTGTGGCCTTGATGCTCTACGCCGGGTTGTTTGTCTACTTTGTGATTCGGCGGTTGGGATTCGCCGTGCCGCTGGCTGTATTGTGCGGACTCGTTTTGGCATGGAATCCGTATTTCATTTCGTTGGTCACCGCATCGCACGGCGGCAAGCTCGCCACATTCATCTACATTCCAATCCTGCTGTACCTGGCGTGGCAGCTCTACGAACGGCGGCGGCTGCTCGACTTGGCGCTGTTCGCGATGGTCTTCGGCTGGCAGATTCAGCATGGCGGACATACGCAAGTGCTGTTTTACACGGGCGTGTCCGTCGGCATCTTGTTCATTACATGGGCCATTCACGAACTGCGGAGCGGCGGCATGACCAATGTCGCTCTGGCCGGCGGGCAACTGTTCGCCGGAGTCGTGTTGGCAATCGGCGTCGGGTCGCTGTGGTACTTCCCGCTGCTCGAGTACGTCGAATACTCGATTCGCGGCGTGGGTCCGGCGATCGGCGCAGCGACGCAAAGCGGCTACTCGCTCGCCGATGCTACTGCATGGAGCATGCATCCGGCGGAGCTGATCACGTTTGTCTTCCCGTCATGGTATGGCCTGAAATCGCCTACGTATTGGGGTGACATGATGTTCACTTCATCGAGCTTTTATTTCGGGATCATTCCCCTGGCGCTTGCCATCATCGCTCTGATCGGAGCGAAGTCGCGGTTCGTATGGGGTCTTGTCGCGCTGTCGCTCTTCTCAATTCTGCTGTCGTTCGGCAAGCACTTTGAGTCGTTCTATTCGGTTTTCTTTAACTACTTTCCCTTCTTCAACAAGTTCCGCACCCCGTCGCTTATCCTTCTGCTGGTCATTTTCTGCGGTGCGCTGCTGGCGGCCTTCGGCTACCGCAAACTCGAAGAGCATCAGGAGAATGAGAAGTGGATCAAGGCGTTTCGTTATGCCCTTATCGGCGCGGGCGTCCTGCTTGTGATTTCTCTGGTCGGTGGCGAAAGCCTGGCCAAGAGCCTGGCGAGCTTGTCCAAGGTGGGCGAAGCGCAGCGTTACCAGCCGGGACAGATTACGCAGCTGACCAATATGCGCGCCGACATGTTCGCCACGGACCTTACAACACGACTGTTTATGCTGGCGCTGGGTCTCGCGGCGATGCTGTTCTTCCTCATGAAGAAGCTCACAAAGCCCGTGTTGGTTGGTGCGCTCCTGCTCCTCACGGCCGTGGACCTTGGCGTGTTCGCACATCAGTTCTTTGAGCCACAGACGGCGACCCAACAGCTCACCGGCTTGGCCCCGAATCGCGTTGTGTCGGCGCTGCAAGATGAGGCGAAGAAAGACGTCTTCCGAGTATTCCCGGTCGGACGACTCAACCAGGACAATCGTTGGGCCGCGTGGGGCGTGGAATCATTGGGTGGCTATCATGGTGCTAAGCTGCGGAGCTGGCAGGACATGTCCGACAATCTGTTCTACAATGGCACGAACCGGAATTTTCCACTGAACTTCGAGTTGCTGGCCTCGCTTAATTGCAAGTACATCCTTACCGAGGGATTGTTGCCTCCGGATGTCGGTTTGCAACTCGCCTACGAAGATGGTTCCGCGAAAATGGCGTGCTACCGCCTGCCGATTGCCAAAGAGCGCGCGTACTTCGCGGACTCGGTTATGGTCGTCGCCGACCGGACGCAGGCATTTGAAACGATGCGGCGCCCCGGATTCCCGTTTACGAAATTGACGGTGCTGGACAAGGGGCTGCCGGGGGCGATCGGGAATACGGCACAAGCCACGGCGCGCGTGACCAAACATGAAGCGCACCGCGTCGAAATTTCTACGGATAATGCGCAGGCCGGCCTTCTTGTGCTGGCCGATGCTTACTATGCGCCGGAGTGGCGGGCCACGATTGACGGGCAGCCGACCGATATCTATCTCGTAAACGGATTTGCACGCGGCACGTATGTCGCGGCCGGGGCGCACACCGTGGTCTATGAGTACGTCGCCAAACGCGAAGGTCTGGCCGTCAATGTCGCCACGGCGTCACACTTCCTCGTCTTGCTGCTGGTTGGTGTCGGCTACTGGATGACGCGCCGCAGACCGGAGCAGATTGCGTGAACGAGACCCTGACTCCACTTGCGGCAAGTCCGCCGACGGTCGTAGAGACGACGTTGCGCGGTGAGGATTTGGTGAAATTCTACGGGAAACGCAAGGTCGTTGACGGTGTCACCGTGCATGTGCGCACGGGTGAAATCGTCGGTCTCCTCGGTCCGAATGGCGCCGGCAAGACAACGACGTTCTACATGGTCACGGGAATGATTCGCCCGAAGGCCGGGCATGTCTATCTCGGCGAAACCGAGGTCACCGACTGGCCCATGTACCGCCGAGCACGCTTGGGCATGGGCTATTTGTCGCAGGAACCATCGGTCTTTCGCAAACTCACTGTTCGCGAAAACTTGATGGCGATCTTAGAGCTCTTGCCGATTTCGCGGGCTGAGCGTAAACTGCGCGCAGACGAGTTGTTGGCCGAGTTCCGACTTGAACACGTTGTGGACAACAAGGGCTTTCAACTCTCCGGCGGCGAACGGCGCCGCGTCGAAATCGCCCGGTCGCTCGTCACACGACCCAAATTCATGCTCCTCGATGAGCCGTTTGCCGGGATTGACCCTATTGCCGTGGCGGACATTCAGGCAATTGTAAGGTCTCTCAAAGATCGCGGCATCGGCGTGTTGATAACTGATCATAACGTCCGGGAAACTCTGGCGATTACGGACCGGGCCTACCTGATTTATAGCGGCAAGCTGTTGATGGAAGGCACCTCAGAGTTCCTGGCCAACTCGGAAGAAGCCCGCCGGATCTACCTCGGCGATTCTTTCCGCCTCTAACTCTTGCTATAACACCTGCCTTGCGACAAAGTTGCCTACGGCCGCTGAACGCACCGGACCCAAACTGGTGTGAGTGCCGAATGAGTAAAATTTAAGTAATTGTTTATTAAGATCGTGATGCAGTGACCTCGCCTGGAAAATGTTAGAAAATGTGCTTAATTCGCGTGCAGTTTGTTTATGGCACAGGCCTTGCTCCAAGCAGGCTATCTGCCACGGTCCGCGCTCTGGGTCCTAAACTACCCATTCTCCCCGCGTCACCTCCTGCCCGACTGCACCATGAGGGTATTCGATGGAACTGAGACAAGTCCTTAAACCCGAACTCCAGCAGTATCTCCAACCGCAGCAAATCCTGCGCAGCGAGCTGATTCAGCTCCCAATGCTGGAGCTGGAATTGCGCGTCCGTGCCGAGTTGCAAGAGAATCCGTTCCTCGAGGAGATCGCCGAAGACGAAGCGGTTGTGGATAAGTCTATGACCGAGGTTGAGACCGAGGCCTCGGCCGCGTCCCTCGACGATTCGGGCGAGTCCGCTGAATATGAAGCGGCCGCCCGAGTAGCCCGCGATGAACCTGAGCAGCCGGAGAGTCGGAACGAAGATGAGGTGGACTGGGACAGTTTCCTGAGCGACGACGAGCATTCCGTTTATAAAGCGTCACGCTTCACGGAGTCGGGCGAGGAATTGACAGAATTGCCGCGGCCGTTTGTGCAGTCGCTGGCCGAATACCTGGAAGATCAGATGCGCCTTCAGCGACTCGACGACGAAGAGTTCCGCGTGGGGCAATATATCATTGGATCAATCAATCGCGACGGATTTCTGAGCTATCCGATTGAAGAGATCGCCCGCGAACTCAATGTTCCGGTGGCGGTAGCCAATCATGTGCTGGTCATCGTGCAGGAGCTCGATCCGCCGGGGATTGGCGCCCGCGACTTGCGCGAATGCCTGTTGATTCAACTGCGACAAAAAGATGACCCGCAGAAATACCGCACCGCCAAGCGCATGCTCACCGAGGCCTATGAAGACTTCATGAACAAGCGCTTTGAAGTCGTGGCGCGGAAACTCGGCGTGGTGCTGGACGAAGTGAAGAATGCGTACGAAGAGATTCGCCGATTGAATCCGAAGCCCGGCGAAGGCTATTTCGACGAAAAGCAGAATTACGTTATCCCCGATCTGGTCGTGGCCCGTGTGGACGACGAGGGCGAATTCGCTGTTTACCTGAACGACGGTAATACGCCGAACTTCCATGTGAACACCGCCTACAAAGAGATGTTTCTGTCGGGTAACACCGACAAGAAGGTCAAGGAATTCGTCGCTCGCAAGCTGGAGAGCGCCCGCTGGTTTATCAACGCGATTCACCAGCGCCGCGCCACGATCCTGCGCACAATGCGCGCGATTGTCGAACGGCAGAAGGACTTCTTCATGAAGGGCCGCGAGTTTTTGAGGCCAATGATTCTGCAGGATATCGCCGAAGATATCAGCATGGACATCTCAACAATCTCGCGCGTGACCAACGGCAAGTACGTGCAGACAGAATGGGGCGTGTTCGAGTTAAAGTACTTCTTCAGCGAACGCATGGAGACGAGCGACGGCGAAGAGATCTCCACGAAGGTCATTAAGTCGCGCTTGCAGGAGATCATCGAGGCTGAAGACAAGAGCGATCCGCTGAGCGACCAGGCGATTGCCGAGATGCTGGCCGACGAAGGCTTCCCGATCGCCCGCCGCACGGTTCAGAAATACCGCGAACAACTGAGCATTCCGGTCAAACGGTTGCGGCGCGAAATCTGAGCCGCGATAGTAGAAATTCTAAGAAAAAATCCGTATCTTCCCACCGGCTGTCCGCCCCGCGGCAGCCGGTTTGTTTTGTTTCCCACAATATCCCACGATTTTACATGTCCTTCGAAGCTACCGAACCCCAGTCTTCCGAACTGCTGCCTGTGTTGCCCCTGCGCGACGTAGTGGTTTTCCCCTCGATGATCTTTCCTCTCTTGATCGGCCGCGCCGCAACGCTGGTCGCTATTGAGAAAGCTATGCTCAATGAGCGGCGGATTCTGCTCGTGACCCAGCGCGACCCGGGGACCGAGGATATTGCGCCGCGGGACCTGTTCGACGTTGGCGTCGTCGCAAATGTTCTGCAAACGCTCAAACTTCCCAATGGCCTCGTCAAAGTTCTTGTGGAAGGCGTGAGCCGCGCCAACATCTCGGAATGGGCGCCGGAGAGCGATTGCCTTTATGCACACTGCGAGCCGCTCAAGCTGCGCGGCGGAGAGGGCCACGAAGCGCGCGCCCATATGAAAGTGGCGCTGCGCGCCTTTCGCGACTATGTGAGTTTGAATCGGCAGCTACCGGATGAAATTCTGCTGACGTTGAACAATCTGAACGATCCGGTCTCAGTCGCGGATTTCATCATTGCCCACCTCCCGCTGCAGGCCGTGCGCAAACAGGAAGTACTCGAACAGGCCTATATTCCCGATCAATTCCAGTTTATCAATCGGACGCTGGATGAAGAGATTGAGATTTTGAAGATCGAGCGCAATATCGAGGGCCAGGTGCGGGAAAAGATCTCGCGCACGCAGCGCAACTTCTTCCTGCAAGAGCAGATGCGCATCATCAAGAAGGAACTCGGCGAAGAAGGCGAAGAGGATTTTTCGGACGTCATTGCCTATCGCAAGAAGCTGCGCAAGCAACGCATGCCCAAAGAGGTGCGACAGCGCGCCGAAGAGGAAATGGAGAAGCTCAAGGGCATGCCGATGATGTCGCCTGAGGCGACGGTGATCAAGAACTACCTCGACTGGCTGTTCGCGCTGCCGTGGGGCACGACGACGACGGACCGTCTTGATCTCGAAGAGGCGCAGCGCATATTGGACCAGGATCACTTTGGATTGCGCAAGCCTAAGGAACGTATCCTTGAGTATCTTGCCGTGCTCGCGCGAGTTGAGAAGATTCGCGGGCCGATCCTTTGTCTTGTCGGTCCTCCGGGCGTGGGCAAAACATCTTTGGGACGGTCAATCGCGCGGGCAATGGGGCGGAATTTCGTGCGCATTTCTCTCGGCGGCGTACGCGATGAAGCCGAAATTCGCGGGCACAGGCGTACCTATATCGGTTCCATGCCGGGCCGCATCATTCAGGGCATGAAACGCGCGGGCTCGATGAATCCTGTGTTCCTGCTTGACGAAATAGACAAGATGTCGTCCGACTTCCGTGGTGACCCGTCGTCGGCCCTGCTGGAAGTGCTCGATCCCGAGCAGAATTCGACGTTCTCGGACCACTATCTTGAAGTGGACTTTGACCTGTCGCAAATTTTGTTCATTACAACAGCGAATATCAAGCACGACATACCGCTCCCGCTTCAGGACCGCATGGAGATCATTGACCTCCACGGCTATCTGCATCATGAGAAGCAGCATATCGCGCGCGAATTCCTGCTGCCGAAACAGATGCGCGAACATGGTCTGCGCGAAAGTGAATTGGCGATCACGCCGACGGCCCTCGACAAGATCATCTCAGCGTACACTCGTGAATCCGGCGTGCGCGAGTTAGAGCGTACCATGGCGCGAATATGCCGAAAGGTTGCCAAAGAGAATTTTGGTTCGTCGGGAGAAACGGTCAACGTGCAGCCCAAGTCGCTCGACAAACTGCTCGGCGTACCGCCCTATAAAGAGAATCAGATCGAAAGGGGCGACCGAATCGGCACGGCCGTTGGGCTTGCCTGGACCGCACAGGGCGGCGAAATTCTCAATATTCAAGCCAGCGTGATGAAGGGCAAAGGGGCCGTGCAGCTCACAGGGCGACTGGGCGACGTGATGAAGGAATCTGCGCATGCCGCCGTGTCCTTCTTGCGAGCGTACGGCGGCGAATGGGGAGTCCAGCCGGACTTTGTCGCGAAACTCGACATTCACTTCCACATTCCTGAGGCGGCAACTCCAAAGGATGGACCGTCCGCCGGCATCACCCTTGCCACGGCACTGCTGTCCGCTCTTACATCGCTGCCCGTGTCACCTGAAATTGCCATGACGGGCGAAATCACGCTGCGCGGTCACGTTCTGCCGATCGGCGGATTGGCGGAGAAGACTATGGCGGCCAAGCGCGCTGGCATTCGCAAGCTCATCATACCGGCCGACAACAAACCGGACTGGCTGGAACTCGACAGCGCGCTGCGCAAGGACATGCATATCACGTATGCTGAAAATGTAGCGGACGTGTGGCGCGAGCTCTTTCCCACTAAGAAGGCGGCGCGAGTGGCCGCGGCATCGGCGCCGCGCGACTCCGCTTCGCACTAAACGTGGCCAAGACTCTTGTCATACCTAAAGCTGAGTTTCTGAAGTCTTGCACGGACTTGAAACAGGCGCCAAAGCCACCGCTGCCGGAAGTCGCGTTCGTGGGACGCTCCAATGTGGGGAAGTCGTCGCTGATAAATTCACTGCTCAACCACAAGGGGCTCGCGCTCACGTCGGCGACCCCGGGCAAGACCAGGTTGCTGAATTACTACCGCATCGGCGATCGTTTCTGCCATTTCGTTGATTTGCCGGGTTACGGGTATGCCAAGGTTTCGCGCACGCTGCAAGAAGAATGGGCTGGCTTTTTGGAGGACTATCTGGCGGATTCAATTCGCCTGCATCTGGTCGTACAGATTGCCGACGCACGGCGCGGATTGACTGAGCTTGACATGCAAATGATCGAAGCGTTAAACACGTATCGCCGCCGCTTTCTGGTCGTCGCCACCAAGATTGACAAGCTCAATCGTCAGGAACGCGATCAGGCGTTGCTGGCGCTGCGCGGACCGGCCCTGTCGTTGGGCGGCACGGCCGTCATTCCTTATTCGAGCACGACGCATGAAGGCCGAAACGACTTATGGGATGCAATCCTGACCTCCATCAAGGCCGGTTGATGGTCTCTCATAGAAATGAAAAGCCCCGCGGTTTCTGCCGCGGGGCTTTTTTACTTCACGGAATCGGCCCGCCGTTAACGACGGTAAATCAAGACGCCCAATTGTTCATCGGAAGCGACCAGCACGCCGTTTGATGCCGAGACGCTGGACACCTCGGGCAAACTGATGGACTGCTCAAGAACAGGGTGCAACGGATCCGACACGTCGACGATATAGAGCCCGTCGGAGTCATCGAGCAGAATCGCATAATGGCCGTCTACGACGATTTTTTGTAAGCGGTCAGCGCCCGAAATTCCATATGTTCGTACCACCGATGCAGCGGAAAAATCCGCGACATCAATCACGGTCAACGCATAGTTATCGGCGACGAGAACATAGTCTCCGTACCACGCGCAGTCGTAAGGATCGCCCGGCGTCTGAACAAGCGCTTCGACGTCTCCCGTGAGGTAGTTGTGAACCCGGATCTCGTAGTTGTCCTGAGCAATCGCGAAGAGGCTGTCACGAATGTCGAAGCCGCGGGGCAGCCCGAAAGCCGCGTTGTAGTCAATGTAAAAATCGTCGCAGTAATCCGGACGCCACTCGTTGGAGTCCGGCAGGAAACAGTATTGACTATAGACCACGCCGCGCGCGGCCTGCTCCAACTTCCAGGCAACAAAATGAGATGGTTCCGCGGCAATCATCACCTCGCGCGTCCCGCTCGTGAACGCCGCGCCGCCAATGCGTGTACTGTCCGCAAGTCTGTGAATCGGGTACTTGTCACCCGGTGCAAGCGAAGGCGCACACATCGAAAGGACAAATCCATTGACGGCGTCAAGGCTCACGAACTCGGTATAGAGTTCGCCTGCCGGAACGAAATGGAAAATTTGCGCCGGATTTTCGGTATCGGAAACATTATACACATATGTGCCCGCCGAAGACGCCGCAACGGCCAGCAGATCTCCCTTGACATCAACATTCTGTGCCACGCCGGGAGTCGCAATCGTCTTCTTTAAATGATAGACGGTGGACGGCGTATCAGGATCGTTGCGGTCGTCGCAACCGACGGCAGCCGCCAAACTAATGAGTGCAAGCGCGCCAAAGGCGGCGCGCCGAACGAAGCGAGAGGTCACGTGCGGTCTCCCGTGCTTAAGATGCGATTAGATTCTGATTTCAGTATCCAGGATATCAAGAGCCGATGAAAACGGTCGTCATCAGTCAGCTCCGGATGGAAAGTTGTCAAGAGGATTTTGCCTTGCGATACCGCCACAGGCTCGCCGTGGTAGGTCGCCAGCACACGCACGTCTTCACCGATCCGTGTGATGCGCGGCGCCCGAATAAACAGACCAACGGCCCGGCGCGCCTCGGCCAACTCCGGTGCGACTTCCAGTACGGCTTCAAACGAGTGAACTTGCCGCCCCCAACCATTGCGATTGACATGAACGTCCGCAATGCCTAAGGTGCGCACGCGCGTATCAGGGTCGGTGTGGGACAGCATGATCATGCCCGCGCAGGTGCCCCATGTGGGCTTAGTTGTGCAGAAGCTCGTAAGGGCTTCGCGCAGTTCGACATCCATCACGCGCGTCATCGTCGTACTTTCGCCGCCGGGCCAGATCAGTCCTTCCAATCCCTCGAGTTCCTGCGGCAAGCGCACCTGCACGACGTCACAGCCAAGCGCACGCAGCCGCTGCTCATGCATGGGGAAATCCCCCTGCAGTGCCAATACTCCCACCCGCGCCATGACGATATTCGCTACCAACCGCGCGTAGACAACAATTCCGATTCCGGCAGCGAGCGCACGTCCATGCCACTCATCGCGCCGCGCAGACCCGTCGAGACCTTCACCAAAACTGACGGATCTCTGAAATGTGTGGTTGCCAACACAATTGCTTCGGCACGCGCGGCGGGATCATCACTCTTGAAAATTCCCGAGCCTACGAACACGGCCTCGGCGCCGAGTTGCATCATAAGCGCTGCGTCCGCGGGTGTGGCGATTCCGCCGGCGGCGAAATTCGGAACCGGCAGTTTCTTGAGTTCTCGCGTCTGTTTGAGAAGATCGAGCGGCGCTCCGATTTCTTTGCCGAAATTGACCAGCTCTTCGTCAGCCATCTGCGACACCTTCCGAATCTCACTCATCACTGACCGCATGTGGCGAACGGCTTCAACGATGTTGCCGGTACCCGCTTCGCCCTTGGTGCGAATCATCGCCGCGCCTTCCGCGATTCGGCGCAACGCCTCGCCGAGATTACGGCAGCCGCAAACGAACGGGGCTTTGAACTTGTGTTTGTCCACGTGAAACTGCTCGTCAGCCGGCGTCAAGACTTCGCTCTCGTCAATGAAGTCAATTTCGAGCGCTTCCAATACCTGCGCTTCGACGAAGTGACCAATACGGCACTTGGCCATGACGGGAATAGATACAGTTTCCTGAATCTCGCGTATCACCGCGACATCAGACATGCGGGCTACACCGCCGTCCCTGCGTATGTCGGCCGGAACTCGCTCAAGCGCCATCACCGCGCACGCGCCCGCCTGCTCGGCGATGCGCGCCTGCTCGGCGTTGGTCACGTCCATGATTACGCCGCCCTTGAGCATTTCGGCCAATCCGACTTTTGTGGCAAAGGTCCCCGTTGCACTCATCACTGCACCTCTATCGAAAGTTTACTTGATCATCGTTAGCGGCGTTTCCCACCGCGAGTTTCCGTCGTTCGTCAAGACAGCCGTGTATCGTCCCGACGCATGTCCACTCGCCTGCCAAGTGAAGGCAAAGCGTCCCGGCAGCAGAGGCCCGTCGAATAATTGCGCGACCTCACGACCCAGAATATCGTAGACCCGCACGGCATAGTGCCCACCGTCCGCGATCGCCACGGGTATGGTCACCACCGGGTTAAACGGATTAGGATAGGCCGGTAACAGGCCGGTCGTCATCGGCAACAGGTCGGCACCACGCTCTGGAGCGTCGAGGACTATGATCACGAGTGCGACATCGACAACCGTATCGGGGCAGGAATTTGTGCGCAGCACCAGTTCGCCCAAAAACTCGTAATTCGCTTCGTTCGTCGTGTCGGGAGTCAGCGTGACGGTCAACGATCCGCTTTGGCCCGGCGCAATCGTCAATTCGCCCGGCACGACACTGGCCCACGGCGCCTGCGGCGCAAAGCCTGTGATTGACGCCGCGATGCGCAAATCCGCATCACCTGTATTACCGATAGAATATTCATACGTCGAAACCTGCTCATTCTGAATGAACAGATTCAGCGACGTAACTGGCAAATCAATTACCGCGCGGCGCAATTGCTCGTCCACGTATGTCGTGTCATCCCGAACCGTCTGCACGCCGGGAATGTCGGTAGTGGCCCAGCAAGCATGCTCGATGCGCAGCGTAAATGTGCCTTCGATCATGCCGAGGGCATAGTAGCCGAGCGGATCCGTCAACGTCGAAACACCGGTTTCCACGGCCGTCACACGCGCATTTGCTATCGGTTCGCCGCCGCGTTCCGCCGTTACGTGGCCAATGATACGCGTCGGTGAACCCATCAGATTCTCATAGAACAAGACCTGCTCAATCTCGCGATTGGCGACGATTAAGTCACCGTCTCCGTCGCGATCGAAATCCACTACGTCAAGGCCGACGAAGCCCGACTGGTTCGAGAGCGATTGATACACAAACGCGCCGCTCGCTGTTTGCCGCCACCACGCCAACCCACCGCTGCCGCCATTTTGCCCTTCGCCAGTGCCCGCAAAATCCACTAGGCCGTCGGAGTTAAAATCCGCCATGGCTACGGCGCGCGGATTGTTCAGCGAACCGGGCAAGGTGTACAAGGTCCAACCGGTTCCGTTCCATTCCCAGCGCCTGAAAACGTCACTTTCGAAGTCACCGCAGATAATGTCAACCGCGCCGTCGTTGTCTAAGTCTCCGGCCGTAATCGCCGCCAGATAGAAATTGGGGATGTCCTGCGTGATCGCGTAGCCGCCATTCGCATTGCGGCGCATGACATACAAGCCGCCGTCCGTCGCTGTGGCGATCAGTATCTCAAGGGTGCCGTCACCATTCAAATCGGCGACGGTCACCGCCAGCGGATCGTGCGGCAATGAACTCAGCCAAACTTCTTCTAAGGATCCGGCTATTTGTTGGAAAATCCTGATTTGATTCGTACTCGAACGCAGCTCGGTGGCGACCAGATCCACAACACCATCGCCAGAAACATCCGCGCTCACCAAGGCATTCGGCCCGCTGGCCATTTCCGCCATGATAAATGCATCGAATCGCTCGCTCGGGACTTGCGCCGGCTCATTGCGCAGAAAGATGTAACGGTCTTCGCCGTATGAGGCAAACACGCCATCCACATCTCCATCGCCGTCGAAATCCCCGCTGGCCAGATCACGGCCGCTGCTGCTGGCTACATAGGCTTCCACAGTTGCCAGAGTGTCGCCGGGACGATGCTCACCGTAGAATACTCCGCCGGGAATCCACGTGGACGCCAGCACATCAAAGTCGCCATCGCCATCGTAGTCACGGGTGTTCACGTCCCAGGCGCCGCCGATGTCCCGCATCAGCACGTGCGACGTGAATGACTGCGCGAGGGCGCGTCCGCCCAACAGCAATATCAGGATGCAAATCAAGAGTCGCGAGACCATAGACACCGTTTTCTGCTTGGCGAAACTATGCAAACATCATTTGAGCAAGAGGAGCTTCTGCGCGGCAACATTGCCGCCCTGAACGAGTCTGGCGAAATATAGTCCGGACGACGCATTCCCGGCCTGCCACTGCACGTTGTGCGCACCGGGTGTCGCCTGTTCGTTCACAAGCGTCGTCACCAGACGGCCGGTAACATCAAAGACATCCAAACGGACCGCACCGGCTTGCGCGATTGTGTAGCGCAGAGTGACCGATGCATTAAAAGGATTCGGATAGGCCGGCTCCAGCGCGAAAGCCAACGGCAGATCGGGCCGCACGGGGCTCGATGTATTCCAGTTGATGAAGGTCCACGTCTGATTCGAAGCACGCTGCATCATCGGATAGTCACTGTCGGCGACAACCCACCACGACACCGTGTCGCTCTGGTGAATAAACGAATGGTCGGTGAAATCCACGGTGACTCTGGTCGAATAGATCGTGTCAATCAACGAAATGGAATCGCCGACCTGGAAGAACAAGTTATACAGCACCTGTTCATCGGCGCTGTCAGGATCGAGCGCGCGTTCCCAGGCGAACTCGGCGAACGGGTTGGGAATCGCGCCGCCGTTAGGGGGATCGAGCAGGTTAAAGCGCTGCGTTGAATCGGGGCGTATCTTGCGGACGTGCCAGTGCCGGTCCGAGCAGGTGCGCAGGTTTCCGTGCTGGTCCTGCGCAACAACACGCCAATAGCGGTCGAAGATATCGTCGGTGCGAGTCAGCAGATAGGTACTCGGGAAGATCGGACCAATCGGCGCGGGGTTAGTCGGATTGTCAAACAGCGTGTCTGTATCAAGTAGCAAGGCGTAGGCAATCTGATCACCGGGATCAGGATCGGTCGCGGCCTCCCAACGAAAACGAATGGTATCGGTTAGGATTAGACCCCCGCTCGCAGGCGTGATGAGCGAAAACGGTTCGGGGTCGTGCTGCACCGGAGCAGCCGGGTCTACCCCTGTCTGGACATAGAAGCCGTGGGGAATACCGGAGCTGGACAGGCCTGCCGCGTGATAGTGATAGTCTTCGTCCACCTCGACATCGCGGAACTCCGTCGCCACGGACGTGTCCACAGGAACAATGGCCCAGATGCTGTCAAAATCTTGATCAATCTTCAGCAAGAACGCGTTGTGCGTACCCAGCAGTTGTTCCGACCAGTAGCCGCCCACGATGAAGCCTGTGTCACGGTCCGCTACAGACTGCACGCACAGCGCGGCATCATTCTCAGTACCGCCGAAGCGCCTTGACCAGAGACTATCTCCGGAGTCATTGGTTGCCAAGATCCAGATGTCAGTCTGAGCCGTGTCGTTCGCCGGGTGCGTGGCTCCGACAAGAATCGTCAGGTCAGCGTTCATGCGCTGCGCGTCATATAGTTCGTCTCCGCGAGTTCCGCCGAAGCGATGCGCGGCGAGCAATACACCCAGCGTGTCCGTGCGCGCCATCCAAAAATCTCGATGGCGACCGGCAACGCTATCCGCCGTGCCGTAGAGCCAAATTTGATCATCAACCCGCTCTACCCGGCGCAGGACGGCGCTGGAGTGATATGTTCGGGACCATTCAATCGCGCCTGCCGGATCAAGATGCACAAGGTTGCCATCGCTCGCGCTCGAATCACCCGGCGTCACAGAGCCTACGATCAAGAGTCGCGCGCTGTCGTAGCGCGCCGCGGAATAGCCGCGATCAGCACGAGTGTTGGCGCCAAAGTCCCAACTGTCTTGCAGGGAACCAGCCGCATTATACAGGATGACCTTATAATCCAGCGTGCTGTTCTCCGACGTGTAGCCGATTAATTTACCACCATCCTGATCCCATAGGCAATCGAACATATAGTTCGTATTGCCCCACTGGCGCGTCCATTGCGGTGCGCCGACCGAATCAATCTTGACAACATAGCCTTGGTACAACGACTGCAATCCGATGCCAGTCAGGTACGTGCCGCTCAGCGTGTCGGCCGACACAAGTGTTATCGCTGTAAACTCTCCGCGTTCATCATACGTGCGGCTTGTCACGACATCCGGTGCCGTCGCCCAACTCATCGTGACCACGCAACACAATAGACCCCAGATGACCGCCAGGCCACCTCCCATAGTCCACCTCCTTGCGTTTCTCATTTCCATCATCGCGGCTTGCACGGTTTCGGCCTGCCCGATAGGCCGGTTGCAGCATTCCCACGCTCTGTAAAATCACAAGTTAGCGATTTCGCCGGAGAGTGTCAAGATAGTCGCACAAGGCAAGGTATTTGCTCGGTCATGGACTGATTACATACTCTCAACGGTTTGCAACAGGTTGTCACGCATGCGTCCATTCGTCAAAATCATCGGAATTGCCATCGGAATGACCGGCCTCCTCGGTGGAGCCCTGCTCTCGATGGGCCATTTGCAATCGGCCGAGGGCGATTTTCAACAGCTCGAACTGGCTCGACTGCGCAATTTGGCCGGGTCATGGGAAACGCAGTTGCTGTCCGTACGCTCGGCGTTCCGCGACCAGTTGCTGCGTCACGACGTGACCACCATGGTCGAACACCCCGCCGAATGGGCTGGGTGGCGTGTGGAAAACAAGCTGTCCGGGATTCTGGACAGTTGGCCCCCGGATGCACCTCGACCGCGCGGTTGGGCACTTTTGCGGTCAACCGGTGAACCGCATGCCGTTTTCGGGGATACGTCCGGTTTGGCTGATGCTCTGGTTAACTTCCAACAGCCCGAAGCACCCGACATCATGTTGAGCGGGCGGCCGACTGGCCCGGGACGTTTCCTGGCCATGCAATACGCTCCGCCTGCGGACGACCAGAATCCGGAACCCGGTCGTTTGCTGGCGCTGGTGGATCCCCAATCGCTATTTGCCGTGCCGACTGATCCTCCCGCCCAGTGGGCGCTTATGAATGGTCCGAAAGAGACGTTTCTGGCCTCGACCTACCAGTCGGAGCCACCGATAGGCGCCGGAACTTGGACCATCTTGCTGTCGCAGGCGAATGGCCTGATCTCCATGGACAATGGGTTGCCGTTGGCCTTTTGCAAAATCCACGTACCCGGCATGCAAGCCCTGTTGCTGGTATCCGAAATCAATGCCCCAACCGGAGCAGGAAGTTCCGTGGGAGCGTTGGTCCTGCTGACGGCTGGAACGGCATTTCTCGTGCTGGCTTTGCGGCCTCGCCGCAAACCGGCTCCCGAGCCCTCGACGCAAGTGACCCCTGTTACAGTCGAGTCTGAGGAAGCCAAAGGCACAACCGGAGACTGTCACGTTTCGGCAAATCTTTCAGGCCGTTCGCACACCGTTGGCCGTGGTGGATCCAGCCGGCAAGCTGCTACGCGTGAACTCCGCCGCCCGCGGGCTGCTGCATCTGCCCAAGAGTGGGCAACCCGATGAAAACGTGTCGGTGATTGGTTCGAGTTTCCGGGGACCGCTGAAAGAGTTCCTTGTGGTAGCGGCGGGTCCGGACTTCACGGGAGGCAGTTGGCTGCTGTGCCTGAATGATCGGCATTACTTTGACGGAGAAATTGTAGCCACTCGGCTGTCAGGCGGTACGCCAGGACCAGGCGCCGTGGCACTCGAGTTTATCGAGAACCGGCCGGTGGACGCAGGCGAGCGCACAGGCTTGCAACCGGTCGTGTCCGTGCTCGACGAGTTGAATCCGCAGCCAATTCTGCTGGTTGACCAGGCTGGCCGGGTCACCGAATGCAATCGAGCCGCGCTCGACATCAGCTCACGATTGACTGAAGCTCCGTATCTGCATGAAGTGTTGCCGGGCCTCGAAGCGGCGCAGGTAGCCGCCATTGTGGATCCGGAGCGCGCGCAGCGCTTTGAGAGCTTGTTCGGATCGCGGGTCCATGATTTCTATCCCGTGCCGACCGCGAACGGCATGCTGCTCTACGGCATGAAGAAGTCGGACGCGCAAAGCCTGCAAATCGCTTTGCATCAGGCGCAGGAGAATTTCAATACGCTGTGCGCTATCGCCGACGAAGCGATCTTGCTGGTTGATCCGCGCACTCACATGATCCAAGAATCAAATATTGCAGCCTCCGACTTGTTCGGCGCGATTCACCCCGGGCTGGTCGGCAAGAACATCGAGACTTTTGCCGAATGGCCGTGGGACGAAGAGCAGTTGCGAGCGACTGTGCAGATACAACGCGGCGATGGCGAATGCCTGGTATGCTCGTTCCAGCATGACTTGATCAAGATTGAGGGCGAACCGACTCTGCTGGTCGTCGTGGCCCGCGCGCCTGAACTTACTGCCCAGAGCATACATGATTTAGCGGACTATGCTGAAAACGTGGCCGAGCAGTTGAACGAGCAGATTCTGCGGGCTCCCGAAGCACCGGTGCAAGTCAGCATTCCACTCGGGCCGGGGATGCTTGTGGTCACCAACCCAACCGTGCGCGACGTCGCGCGACGTATGCTTGAACGTCTTGGCCACCCATGCGAGGTATTCACGAATCTTGACGACGCGATGCTGTGGCTCGTGCGCGCCGACACACGGCCAGAGTTCATTATGCTCGACCTTGGCGACTTTGATGCGCCGGGTGACTGGCTGGAAACCGTTCGCGCCCGCTATGGCGCCGTGCCCTGCGTTGGACTCTCGGACACATTGAGTGACGAGTTGCCCGACGGGCCGAATGAGTTGCTCGGCAAACCGTTTGAGCTTGACGAGCTGGTTACGCGGCTTACCAATCTCGAACTTGAGGCGACTGTGGCCAACGACTAAGCGCGGCGCTACCAACGACAATCAACGAAAAACGGTAGGCCTTGGGCCTACCGTTTCTGTTGAAAGACTTCTCGTAAATTAGTCGCGGCGCATCGCTGTGTAGCCGTGAATCTGCAAAATTTGTATCGCGTTGCGAGCGTCGGTGAGTGACTCGAGCGACACCCGCAAGAGTCCACCCTGCCGCTCCCGGCTATGCAGCACGCCGATGTCGCGGATGTTAATGCCGTGCTCCGCCAAGAGTCCCGCCACGTTCGCGAGACTGCCCGGTTTGTCCGACACGATCACCGTGAGTTCGGACTGTGAATCCCAGTCACCCGGACGTTCACGCGCCAATTTTCGCTGGAAGGAATAGGCGCGCTGCCACACCTCGTCGAGCTTGCCCGATTTGAACAACGCCTCAATTTCATCGAAGTGCGCGCGAAAACTGGCCAATGCGGCGAGAGTTTGATCGCGATTGGCCGCCAGTACTGACTCCCACGCTTGCAGGGGCAGCGACGACATCGCCGTCATGGATTGGAAATGCCCGGTCGCGAGCTTCTGCACCAAACTCAAGTCGCGGCTCTGAGTGGCCAGCCAATCTGTCAGCGCAAGCGCAAACACGAGCGGCATGTGCGTCGTTGATGCGATGATGCGATCGTGGATATCCGCGTTGATAATGATCGGGTGGGCGCCCAGCATGCGGATCCACCACTTCAGTGCCGTCAGGTTCTCGTTAGGAACTTGCTCGTCCGGCGTGAGAATCCAGTACGCGCTCGCAAACAGCTCGGGATGGGCATTCGAGATACCCTGCCGCAGGCTGCCAGCCAGCGGGTGACCGCCGATAAAGACCGCCTTGGCGTCCGTTACAGCGCGGGCGGCTGCGAGGACCTGACTCTTCGCGCCGGCCGTATCCGTCACCACGGCATGCGGCGCGGCAGTGCGCAGAATCGTCGGCAGC
This sequence comes from bacterium, assembly GCA_016702305.1. Taxonomy (NCBI): domain Bacteria; species bacterium. Next base: position 500,662 of record JADJEH010000002.1, on the reverse strand, counting down.
ATCTTGCCAACTTCATCTGCGGCCATAGCCATGACGATCAGATCGGCGCCGGCAATTGCTTCCGCAATATCGCCCGCACCCTGGTCAATCGCGCCGCGCATTAGCGCTTCTTCAAGCACTTCACTGCGGTCGTAGCCTACGATCGTTCCCGCGTAGTCCATCGCTTTCAGCTTCAGGCCTATCGAGCCGCCGATGAGCCCAACGCCCAGCAACGCGATCTTGCGAAAATCCGTTTGCAGAAGCTCAAGCGGATCGGGCAACGTCAGTTCAACGGCATCCGCGGCGGGTGAGGAAGTGTGCTGTTCCAGAAACCAGTCTCCGAATCAAACGAGCTGTTCAGTACCAATACCGGCAGCCTTTAACGCGGAGGCGGCGCGCGAACAGGCTTCAACATCCGGCATAATCAGCTTATAGGCGCCGTTCGTCTCGCCGCGCAGCTGCTCGATCTTTTCAATATTCACGTGCGCTTCGGCGAGCGCTTTGGAAATTCGTTCCATCGTCTTCGGGTCGCCGCCGGTAACGACGACTAATTCGAGATCGCCCGCCGGGCTTCCTTGCCCCTGCAAGTACTCGGCCTGCACCAGCAACGAGGCCACGCGATTGCGCAACGATCCCGCCCGTAAATTTTCCCGAATAGACTGAATTGCCTGCTCAACAACGGCGAGTTGCTGATCCACTGCATCGCGGGTGCCGACGATGGCGTCATGCCACGACGATTGATGCAGGTCGGCAAGACGATCCAGGCGCTCTTTCAGGCGGATTCCAAGGTATTCGGGCGTGATCTTGTCATCCCGGTTCGACATGAGGGCCACTTCAAGCTCGACGAAGTCCAGCAGGTCCGGCACAAAATCCATCAGCGCAACTCGTTCATGGAAGGCCTGCGGGCTCATGGCGATGACAGTCGCACCGGAATTCTCAAAGGCTCCTGCCAAAATCTTATACGCCGGATAGTCCGCCCGAATGCGCGGCGTCAGAATGATCGCCTTGGACTCAAAAAAGAAGGGTGACGGATTACACGCGACGGTCAGCGCCGGATCGTCCTGCACCATGTGAAAGCCGATGTAGTGGACGTCGTTGCGCGTTGACGATTCAAAAACTACTGTCTCATGCCCTTTGACAGCGGATGTTTCGAGCAATATGCAGTCCGGCTGCGCGGAGTCCAAGGCCTCGGCCAGCCGATCCCGTGGGTTGGTGCAATAGCGAGAGAGAATGACCAGATCGGCGTTCTTGATCCCGACCTGTGAGTTGGCGCCGCCGTCATTGATGCATCCGTGAGTCCATGCCCGTTTTACGGCGTTCGTGTCATCCACGCCATAAATTGTGCCGCGAAAACCCGAGCGGCGAATGGCAAGGCCGATTGAAGCGGCCACGGGGTCCAGACCCCATAGGCAAATGCGACGAAGGTCCGAAAGCTGACTGTGCATAACCATTCCAGAGTTGGTGAACCCAACGGTTGCGCAAAATTCAGGCCATCCGGAACCAGCGCAATATAGCGTTCTCTATGGCTTCCCGCAAGTGTTAGCTGACCATCGCGGACGAAGAATAACGACAAAAGGCCCCGAAACGGGGCCTTTTTCAACAGTCTATGCCTATCTGGCAGCGAGCTCTTTGAGCGCCTCTTCCATGGTCGTCCACGGCAAGGTAGCACATTTTACCCGAACAGGCAGTTGTGCTACCCCCGAAAGCGCCGCCAAATCTTCGAGCGGCTCCCCCTCCGGCTCTCGGCCGTCGCGGATGAACTGGCGAAACTGCTCTATCCGGCGTTGCACATCGGCAACGTTGCGCCCTTTGAGGTCTTCCGTCAACATCGAGGCGCTGGCCATGGAAATCGCGCACCCCGTGCCTTCAAACGTCAGACCGCTGATAACACCGTCGTCAACATGAAGATGGAGCGTCAGTTCGTCGCCGCAGAGCGGGTTCTTGCCCTCTACTTTCAGCGTTTCATCGGCCATCGCGCCTTTGTTGCGCGGCAGGCGGTAGTGGTCGAGCAGGATTTCGCTGTAGAGTTCGCTCATGCCAATACCGCGCGGGCTGTACGAATGGCTTCGACGAGGGCGTCAATATCGGATGTGGTGTTGTAGAGATACATGCTGGCGCGGGCAGTGGCGCTGACATCGAGCCAACGCATCAGCGGCTGGCAGCAGTGATGCCCGGCGCGGATGGCCACGCCTTCACGATCCAGCAAGGCCGCGAGGTCGTGCGGGTGCACGCCGGGGACATTGAATGATACCACAGCGCCGCGGTGGGTACGCGGTCCGTAGACCTCGACCCCCGGCTCCGCTAAGAGCTTCTCCAGCGCGTGCATGGTCAGTTGCTGATCATGCTGTTCAATCTTGTCCATGCCAATCGCGGTCAGATAGCGGATCGCGGAACTTAGGCCGATGGTCTCGGAGATCGCGGGCGTGCCCGCTTCAAATTTGTAGGGCAGGTCGTTCCAGGTCGCATGATCGAGAAAGACCTCGCGGATCATCTCGCCGCCGGTCAGGAACGGGTCCATGTCATTAAGAATCTCGGGACGGCCATAGAGTACGCCGACGCCCGTCGGGCCGAGCATCTTGTGACCGGAGAACGCGAAAAAATCCGGATTCAGCTCGCGCAGGCTGACGGCCATGTGCGGCACGGACTGAGCACCGTCTATTAACACCTTAGCACCGACCTTGTGCGCCAGTTCAACCAATTCACCGACGGGATTGATTGTGCCAAGGACATTGGACACGTGCGTTACAGCGAGCAAGGCGGCCTTCGCGTCAATCAACTTGCGCGCTTCAATCATGTCGAGCGTGCCGTCACTCTTGATCGGAATGAAGCGAAGTTCCGCGCCGACGGCATGCGCCGCCAATTGCCACGGGACAAGGTTCGCGTGGTGCTCCATCGGGGTCAGCACAATCGCCTGACCGTGCTTAATGAACTTCTTACCGTACGAAGTTGCAACAAGATTGATGGACTCGGTCGTTCCACGGGTGAAGATCACGCCTTCGAGCGCCGGCGCCTTGATAAACTCGGCGACGGCGCGGCGCGCCTCTTCATAGTCGCCGGTAGCGGCTTCACCCAATGTGTGAATCCCGCGATGCACGTTGGCATAGCGCGACTCGCAGAATTTGCAGTACGATTCGAGTACCGCGAACGGCTTCTGCGAACTGGCGGCGCTGTCCAGATAGACCAGCGGTTTGCCGTTTACCTTAATATTCAGAATGGGAAAGTCCTTGCGGACGTCACGACCGAGCAACATGCTCAGGCTCCCTGCTGCTGCAGAAATTTTAACGGTATCGCGACGAAGATGTCCTCGCCTTTGCGTTCGACGGCAAACGTGTCAATCGCCTTGGTCGCGGGCAGCGACAATGCCGCGCCAGTTTTCAAACTGAAACGCGCGCCGTGGCGCGGACACTCGATGCAATCGCCTTCCATCCAGCCGTCCGAAAGGTATTCGTCTTCATGAGAACAGATATCCGACGTGGCGTATACGTGACCATCGACGTTGAACAAGGCCAGCGCGAGTTCACCCACTTGAAAACCTTTGGCGCTATTGCGCGGCAGATCGGATATCGAACAGATCTTAACGAGTTGTGTTTCCAAACTCATACTTTAGCTTACCCGACTTGATGTGACTAATTATGGCCCATTGTTTGCCATTCTCGGTGACGAGTAGAGGATCACAAAGAAAGATGGTGCCTATGAACCGGCTTATTGTATTGGTTGGGCTATTGGCCATGATTTGGACCAACGGCTGTGACGAGAATGATGCTGATCCGCAGACCTTTCCAGCCGAGCCGACATCTGATATGCTCGCTGCAGGACCCGGCGGTGGATCGGAATTCTTTATGTGGAGCGACTCGGGCCGGGCTCGTGCAGCGGCCGCCAACTTCCAAGCCGCGCTGTGGGTTACGAACGAGGACACCACACACGTGGAGATCGAAGATATGGTGGGATTGTTCGTTTATCCCGGCTGCTTGGGTTCACATCCGGCACTCGAATGTGATATCGTTGTCAAGGATGCCACTTACTCGCAACTCGAGTACGGTCCGAGCGGAATGGTCTTTGCGGATTCAGTAGGCGTCTGGTTGGATTCAACCGTCATTGACTGGCCCGCTGACACGTATGCCGCGGATGCAGCCTACTATTTCTACAATCCCGCAACGGGCGGGTTTGAGGAACTCGACACTTGGGTGAATCCTGACAACGGCTGGATCGAATGCAAGGTGCTGCATTTTTCGCGCTACATCATCGGGCGCAGACTGGCCCGCAGCAACTGAACAATATTTAGCGGGCACTATTGAACCCGCAGCAAATGGCGACGCCCCGTGCAGTTTTGCGCGGGGCGTTGTCATCTTCGTTACTCTCCGGACGCGCGTCCCACAGCCAGCGCGACTCGCTCACGCCAACTCTGCCGGACATCTTCAAAAACCTCAGGCACGGTCTGAATGACCTCTTCGGCAAAACCCATGGCAACGGCCGTCATGGCCTGACGCCGCGTCAAACCACGCGCCTGCAGGTAGAACATCTGATCCTTGTTGAGCGTGCCGATACTGGCGCCATGCGAGCACTTCACGTCGTCGGCAATGATCTCCAGCTTGGGAATTGCGTCGGCGTGCGTACCCGGATCGAGCATCAGATTGCGGCAGGTTTGATACGCGTCCGTCTTTTGCGCATGCTGCGGCACCGTGATGATCCCCTGATAGATCGAATGCGCCTGCCCGGCGAGCATGGTCTTGAACAACAGGTTCGAGAAGCCGTTGGGCGTGTTGTGGTGCTGATGCGTGCGGTGCTCCGCAAACTCCGTTTCGTCGCCCGCAAACAGGCCGCTCAGATGCGCTTCAGTATTGATTCCGACCAGATCAAAACGCAGTTTTGACAGATGCCATGCAGCGCCGGTTGTAAAGGTGCACCAGTTGACGTAGCCGTCGCGCTCCACGGTAATCCGGCCCGTACGATAGATGGAACTTGTGCGAGGCACGTTCTCGTCCTGGACGAAGTGCAGGCGCGCGCCTTGACGGACAATGATCTCCGTCCGGCCAATCCACGCAGTTTCCTGGTCGCTAAACCAACGGTCGTAGACCACAGCTTCGGCACCACGCTCGACGATGATCAAAGTGGTCGGCGCAGCCAGGCCCGGGCCATGATGACGATGAGTCAGATCAAGCACGACGCGCTCGCTCTTAGCCGGAATGCGCAGGCAAACGGGCTGCGGCGTAAGCGCGCGATGATAGTGCAGGAACTTCCCATCAAAATTGTCCGGCTCAATGGCGAGCAGCGGCGCGAACATCTCGCGGTCCTGCGCCGTTGCGGTCAAGGCGTCAGGAGTCAAACCATTGCGCACCGTAACCGAAACATCGAGGCGCGTGTGTTCGTCGGCCGATTCCACCAACGACCACGGGAACGCGGACGCCTTGTTCTTACGCCACTCTTCCACATCCGCCGCGGGCAGCGCCGCGGCGCGGGCGACGCCTAAGTCGGAGGCGCGGTCGTCCGAATGCAGGAGCGACGGACCACTCGATATCTTCTCTAAATAGCTCATCGGCAAGTTGGTCGCGAGGGTCTCAGCCAACGGAACCCTCCATTTGCAATTGGATCAGACGATTCATTTCGAGCGCGTATTCCATCGGCAGCTCCTTGACTACGGGTTCGATGAAGCCGCGCACGATCATGGTCATGGCTTCTTCCTCGGATATGCCGCGGCTTTGGAGATAGAAAACCTGCTCATCGCCGATTTTCGACACGGTGGCCTCGTGACCGAGTTCCACGCGGTCCTCTTTAATATTCATGTACGGATACGTGTCGCTGCGGCTGTGATCATCCAGCAACAGCGCGTCGCAACTGACGCTGCTCTTGCTGTTCTTCGCGCCTTCGGCGACATCCACCAAACCGCGATAGCTCGTGCGGCCGCCGCCGCGAGAAATGGACTTCGACAGGATCACCGACGTCGTGTCCGGGGCCTGATGGTAGACCTTGGCGCCAGCTTCGGTATGCATGCCTTGACCAGCGTACGCCACCGACAAAATGTCCGCCTTGGCGCCGCGTCCGGTCAGATAGACTGACGGATACTTCATCGTGACTTTCGAGCCGATGTTGCAGTCCACCCACTCCATCGTCGCGCCTTCTTCGGCGATGGCGCGCTTAGTCACGAGATTATAGACGTTCTTCGACCAATTCTGAATCGTAGTGTAACGCACTTTGGCGTGCGGCTTGACGTAAATTTCCACGACCGCCGAATGCAGCGAGTCGCTTGAATAAACCGGTGCGGTACAGCCCTCGACATAGTGAACCTGCGAACCTTCGTCAGCGATGATCAACGTGCGCTCGAACTGCCCGGCGTTCTGCGCGTTGATGCGGAAGTACGCCTGCAGAGGAATCGTCACCTTCACACCCTTGGGCACATAGATGAAACTACCGCCCGACCAAACCGCCGTATTCAGCGCGGCGAGTTTGTTGTCGCCGGCGGGGATACAACGCGCGAAATATTCCTTGAACAGATCCGGGTACTCGCGCAGGCCGGAGTCAGTATCGAGGAAGACAACGCCGAGTTTCTGCCACTGCTCTTGCAGGGAGTGGTAGACGACTTCACTTTCGTATTGCGCGCCGACGCCCGCGAGGAACTTCTTTTCCGCTTCGGGGATGCCGAGCTTGTCATAGGTCTCGCGAATTTCGGCGGGCACGGCATCCCAATCATGCGCGACTTTGTCGGTCGGCTTGATATAGTAGTGGATATCGTTCCAATCAATCGTGGTCAGGTCCGGCCCCCACATCGGCAACGGCTTGCGATTGAAATACTCGAAACCCTTCAAGCGCAAATCGCGCATCCAGTCAGGTTCTTGTTTTTGCGCGGAAATTTCATCCACGACCTGACGCGACAAGCCCTTGGGGAACTTGATCAAATTCGCCTCGCGTACGGAAAATCCATAGCGATCGTAATTGTCGAGGTCGAGAGAGAATTCCTTCGACACGGGCATAGACTATCTCCAGTAGAGAAATTACAAAAAAGAAGTCGGCGCGCTATGCGCTCAGCAAACGGGACAATGACTCAAACTTGACACGCGCTTGCAGCGCTTCCAGTTCCGCTCGGGACCACTGTTGTGCGTAAAACTGTGCAACCGTTACGTCCAAGGGCCGATTGCGGCCAAATCCCATCGGCAGCGGCGCAAAACCCGGAGCAGACAGCCCGAGAGCGCGCAGGACGCGCGCGCGTTTCTGCAAACGCTGAAACTTGACTTCGGTAAATAGATCACGGTCGCTCTGCTTCATCCCCAGAAAATCGCCGAGGAATTTGAGGATATAGTCACGGCGGATGATAACGAAGCTCTGTTCGATGCGCACCGGACTGGTAGCACCATAGGAAATTCGCGCACGGCCCATGCTGGCGATGGCGCGCTCAATGATGCTCTCACCGACGATCAGGCAATCCTGCTCGAGAAAAACAGAGTAGTCGGCGTCGTTTAAATACGCATGCATTGCGCCGAGCGCAAAGGCGCGCGTCCAGCCGCCGTATTGCCCCACGCAGATCATGCCGTGCTGAAAATTCTGCTGTAGATTCACCCACTCGACGTGCTTGCCGGTCAAGTCCGGCTTGAGCGGACTGGCCGAGTCCGCCACGAAAATCTGCAGCGGATTGGCGAACCGCGTCACGCAATCGTACCAGACGTCGAAGAAGCGAGGCGTGCGGATGCGGTCGTCGGACTCGTTATATTGCGCGCCGATGTGCCGCCCGGTCTCGTCGCACCACCATCCGCTGTGAATTATGTAACTCGGCATTTACTTGCGCGGCCGCACGTCGCGCTGCACATTGACAATCTCGAACTCGGACAGGCGGCGGCTAAAGAGGTGGATATTGACGGAGTGCGGATAGATGTAGACGCGCGTCGGCGTTATGCCCGCCCAGTCTAAAATATGAAACAGCCCGGACTGACTCACGTGCGCTTCGCGCGCACCCGCCATGCGCCGGGCATTGGCGAGAATGTCCTGCGTCAGATCGAGCGGTTTAGCGTGCGGCACTTCGACGAGCATGTGCTCGTCGCTGACCAGCACTTCGGCAGTACCGGGGAAATCGCCGAGCTTCAATCGAAATTCGGAATCGTAACCGACGCCGTGCTCTTCTGCCACATATTCCGGAACGAAGCGGCGCGGCGTACGTCGAAAACCAAAATTGTAATACTCGGATGTCGCGATGCCAAAGCGGTTCGGGTCGTGGATATAGGGTTCGCCACCCTTCTCCCAATCAACGACCGGGAAATCCAACAGCGTGACCGCGTGCGTCATGTCCTGCAAGAGCAGCAGCGATTCGATCTGCGCGAACGGCGCGAAGCTGCGCGCGAGAGCGAAGTGAATCTTGCGGCGACGCGTTCTAAAGAGCCAACTCGCGATGGGCAATGTGGCGATGAAATCACCGAGCTTGCCGCAATGCGTGACGACGATCGGCTCTTGAGGATGCCGCGCGTCGTGCCACCAGGCTTGGCAGGAATAGCGCGCCTGAATCAGCGGCGAGCCGTAGCGCGGACCGAGCGGGGTCACAATTGCGCGGGGACTCCGAGTTGCTTGAGTGCGTCGCGCACGGCCGTGGCGACAGAGGTTACCGACACCGGACCCAGTGCCGCGCTTTCAGGCGCGTGGCCGGCCGAGTCAACCACAAACGTGTTTTTCCACACCGGTACAATCTTATTCAAAGCGATCACGACTTGCGGTTTGTCAACTGCGGCGGCGACGGTGCGCCAGAGGGTATCGTGGCCAATCCAGAGTTGTGCGTGCTGAATCACTGCGGCGCGTTCGGGTGGAGCCAGCCTGACAAAATGCTGCTGCGCGCGCTGCAATTTCTCGGATGACGGATCGCCGACCTGCACGACCGCCAACCCGATTGAATCGAGGTTGGCGATGAGAATTTCAAAGCGGGGAGTCGGCCAGGCATAGCCGTCGGCGGCCGCCGTTGTGTCTATTACGACGCAACGCTGCGGGTCGAGCTTCTTCGGCCACTTGGGCAAACTGAAACCGGAAGCGTCCAGTTCGATCTTGCCCGCAGAAGTCAACTGGACACTGAGCTGCAACTCGGAGCGCACGCGCGCCAGAAGCTGTGCGACCTGATCGGACACGAGTCGTTAGGCCGCGACTTCGTCCTTGATCCAGTCGTAGCCCTGCTCTTCAAGCGTCAGGGCCAACGACTTGTCGCCGGACTTGACAATCCGACCATCCACGAGAATGTGTACATAGTCGGGCACGATATAGTTCAGCAGGCGCTGATAGTGCGTGATCACCAGTGCACCGAAATTCGGACCGCGCAGCGTATTCACGCCATTGGAGACGATCTTGAGCGCATCAATATCGAGACCGGAATCGGTCTCGTCCATGATTGCCATCTCGGGCTTAAGCATCCCCATCTGCAAGATCTCATTGCGCTTCTTTTCGCCGCCGGAAAATCCTTCATTCAGGAAGCGCTTGGTGAACTCGGGACGAATTTCGAGCAATTCGAGCCACTTCTTGATTTCAGCATCGAATTCCTTGAAGCTCGGCGTCTGGCCAAAGCGTTCAGTCATCGCCAAACGCAGAAAGTTGTTCACGGACACGCCGTAAATCTCCTGCGGATATTGAAACGCCAGAAACAGACCCTGCTTGGCGCGAACATCGGGTTCCAGCTCCAACAGGCTCTCGCCGCCCCAGATAATGTCGCCACCGGTGACTTCGTATTTCGGATGGCCCATGATCGCGGCGGACAAAGTGGACTTGCCACTGCCGTTGGGTCCCATGATCGCATGCACCTCACCGACCGGAACGGTCAGGTTCAGGCCCTTCAGAATCTCCTTGCCTTCGACGGCGACGAACAGGTCACGAATTTCGAGCTGCTTCACAAACGCTCCGCTAAGTAATGGTCAAATGATCTAATCCGATGAAGCCGCAGTTGGCGCGGCGGCCCGCAACAGCCAGGCAACGTTCAACGGTCTAAGAGACTGCTGGAATTGGCTTCGGATGGTCGCCTGTGGCACCATTGTCCGAAGTCTGGAAAATGGACTGGATCTGGGTGAAGTACTGGGTCTTCTCGATATCCAAGAGATCCTGCAGGGACCGAGTCCGGAAGAACCCACGCAAATTGTCTTCTGCCTCGCGCCAGACGTGGCGAATCGTGCACTCTTGCGACCGCACGCAAGAATGCGGGTCAGTCGTACACTCGTTGAAGGCCAGACTGCCTTCAAACGCCTCAATTATCTCCAACATATTGATTTCTTCCGGCTTCCGCGCCAAGGCAATGCCGCCTCCCTTGCCGCGATGGGTCTCGAGCAGGCCCTCCGCAGACAGATAAGCGACGATTTTCGTCAGAAAAACGCGTGGGATGTGCTGTTGTTCAGCGATGTCCCGCGTGACGAACGTCTTGCCCTCGGAGTGTCCACGAGCGACAAACATCAGGAGTCGGAGGGCATAATCGGCTTGCAGCGAAATTAACATGTGGATTTTCCTAAATATGACTAATCAAGTCGCATTAAATATAACTTGAATCCTTTCATGAGTCAAGTGCCTTTGTCACAGTACATTGAGATTTACTTTGTGAAACTTCCCGCGAGAGGCATATTCGGTTCACCTGACCCCGTGCTTGACTGATTCGGGTAGGTTGCGTATCTTGCCCATGCAGCCGTAGGGGTGGTCGAACGGAGCAATCCGCAAGCGGCCTGAGAGAGTCCCTCCGAACCTGATCCGGATAATGCCGGCGAAGGAAACGGCGCGGTCGAATGAAGAGCCGCTCACTTATGCGCCCTCTTCTTTGGTGATAGGCCGTGGCCGTTCTATTGAACGAGCTGCGGCTTTTTGTTTTCTTGGAGACACTGTGATGAAGATTTTGCTGGTAAGTTTGGTTTGGGCGGGCTCGTTGTGGGCACAATCCGCGCTCACCGGGATCGTCAGCGATTGGGCGACCGGACGGGCAATTGAAGGCGCATTGATTGAGGTAGACTTGGACACAGCCGCTGTGAGTGACCGCTTCGGGCGCTATCATACCGAGAGTTATGCGGCGGCGAGCATTGTCGTCAGAATATCCAAGCCGGGTTATGCGCCGCTGGCTGCGGTGCTGGTCCTGGCCGATGCCGAACAGACTGAATACAACGTGGAGCTAAAGCCCTTTGGGCAAGGACCTGACGGCGCAGGGGCTTTTCAAGACGCCCCGAAATACCGGTTGGACGATGTTACCGTGACGACTTCGCGGGTGAATTCCGACTATCCCGTGACGTTCTCGAACGTGAATAGCACTCAGCTCGACCGCACGAATCATGCTCAGGACCTGCCACTATTGCTTACACAGTTGCCGAACGTAAATACGTACTCCGACGGCGGGAACGGCTTCGGTTACTCATATTTGCGCATGCGCGGTTTCAGCCAGAATCGGGTGGGAGTCTATCTGAACGGCATTCCGTTGAATGACGCGGAGTCGCACGAGGTGTTCTGGATTGACCTGCCGGACTTTGCCGAGGACGTGCAAGACATCCAAGCCCAGCGCGGCGTGGGCAACTCCCTTTACGGCGCGGCGGCGCTCGGCGGTTCGATTAATCTTGTGACGACGACGCCGGGGCAGGGGGATCGGCCGCGGCTGCGCGCCGAAGGAATGTACGGATCGTGGAATACGCGACGGGCGAGCGTGCAATTCTCGTCCGGGCGGGTTGGAGAGCGTCTTGGATTCGCAGGGCGTCTGACGCGTATGGAAACCGATGGCTACCGCTTCGGCTCGTGGGCGAAAATGTGGAGCTATTATCTGGCGGCCACGCGCTTCTCGAGTCGGCACACGACGCGCATGATCTTCTACGGTGGACCGGAGCGCACGCATTTGGCCTACGAGGGGATATCGAAAGAATACCTCGACGGATCGGTGACCGGAGATCGGGACAGCGATCGCCGGTTCAACCCGTTCACATTCGCGGGCGAGATTGACAACTTTTTCCAGCCGCATTACGAGCTTCACGATTCGTGGCGCGTGCGCGACCATGTCATCGCGGACAACTCCCTCTACATCTTTCGCGGCGACGGATACTACGACCAGTACCGGACTGAACAAGACTTGAGTCAATACTTCTTTGACCTGGCGCCGGGCGAACTCACGACTGATTTGCTGCAGCGGCGGAATATCGCGGAGCTTGACGGCGGTTGGGTGCCCCGTGTCACGTGGTCACACCGCTACGGCCAGACCGTTGTCGGCGCGGAGCTGCGCCTGCACAAAGCACGGCACGAAGGCACGGTGCAGTGGGCCAATGCCCTGCCCGCGGACGCAGAGCCGGACCAGCACTACTACGACTATCGCGTCGGGAAGCAGGTGTATGCCGGCTACGTGCACAATCTGATTCAATTGGCCAGGCCGCTGCGGCTAATGGCGGATTTGCAGGTCAAGTCGCAGCGTTACACAATGCTCGATGACCGGTTGTTCGGCGTGACGCTTGAGCAGAGCTTCAGCGCCGTGTCGCCGCGCATCGGACTGAATTATCGGCTGCTCGAAGCGTCGGCAGGCACACCGCTGACCGCGTTATACGGCAATTTGTCCTGGGCGCAGAGGGAGCCGGCGTTCCGGGACTTGTATAACGCCCAGGACTACTATTCATCTCCAGTCGTTGCGCCGGATCGGTTCGCACACGGCGCGGCGGGTGGCGAGTATATTGGGCAGATGCTCGATGACGAGAAGCTTTTCAACGTGGAAATCGGCGCAATCGCCCAGTGGCGTTCGGCGCATATTGGCGTGAACTACTACCGGATGCAGCTTACGGACGCCATCGTGACGGACAATGGTCAGCTCGACGACCTGGGGAATCTGCTTTCGGCCAATGCGGACGAAGTGCTGCACCAGGGGGTGGAGATCGTCGGCGGAATCGCGCCTTTGCCCGGTTTCAAGTGCTCGGGGAATTTGGCACTGACGGATCACGCATTCGTATCGTACTCCGAGGTGGACTGGAATACGTTCCAACCAACCCAGCGTGACGGTAACCGCATCGGGCAGGACCCGAGCTACCTTGCCAACATCCAGGCCGACTTCGATCACGGTAATTTCTTCAGCGGAGTCGGAGGCCGGTTCGTAGGCAAGCAGTTTACGGATAACAGCGAGAACAAGGACACCGCGATACCGGCCTACACGCTGGCGCATCTCGACTTGGGATACCGTCTGCACAACCTGCCCGGGAATATCCCGCTGGCCGAGTTGCGCTTGCGGATCAGCAATCTGTTCGATAAAGAGCACGAGACGGTCGGCTACGGATCCACCTACATCGTCGGGGCGCCGCGGGCAATCTACACGACGCTGGCCGTCGAACTATAGCCGATGGGCGGTTTGCTTGAAGCCAGTTGGGTTGATTTGACCGTCGTCGTCCTGTCAGTCGGAGCGGTGTTTGCCGTCGGTGCTTGGCGGCCCGCCGGAAAACTCAATGACTACTTGATGGCGGGGCGGAATCTGTCGCTGCCCGCATTCGTGATGTCCCTGGTTTCGTCGTGGTACGGAGGGATTCTCGGCGTCAGCGAGTACTCCTACCTGTACGGGTTATCCAACTGGTTCGTCTTTGGCATACCCTACTATCTCTACGCGCTGATATTTGCACTGGTGCTCGCCAAGCGCGCACGGGCAGCGCAGCTGATGTCGCTGCCCGACCGCTTCCAGCAGGCCTACGGGACCGGAGCGGCGCGGGCCTGCGGCGCCATCATATTCCTGACGGCCATGCCTGCGGCGTACTTGCTGATGCTGGGTAAACTCATCGAATGGATGTTCGGCTGGCCTTATCACGCGTCGCTGATTGTTGGCGCCGCGGTCTCCACGCTGTTTCTCTTTCCGACCGGTTTGCGCGGTGTGGTGCAAGGACATCTCCTGCAATTCGCGTTGATGTATGCCGGATTTGCCTTGATGGTGTCCATGCTCTACCGTGAGTTCGGCGGCTTGGAGTTCATTCGCGCGCATGTTGAGCCGCAGCTCCTGTCGCCGACCGGTGGACAGGCGATCGGTGCGGTACTTGTCTGGTACGTTATCGCGTCCACCACGCTGGTGGAGCCGTTGTTCTATGAACGCTCATACGCCGCGAGGTCCGAGAAGCTTGTCTTGCCGGGCATTCTCATCGCCATTGTGTTTTGGGCGATCTTTGACTTCATGACCACGGCGACGGGGTTATATGCCCGCGCGATTCTGGGGGAAATTCAATCTCCCGTGTTTGCGTTTCCAGAACTTGCTCGGCAGGTCCTCCCTGCGGGAGCCTTTGGACTTTTCCTTGCCGCGATGGTCGCGACGGTGGCTTCGACAATTGACAGCTACGTCTTCATCGCTGGAGCGGCGCTGGGCCGCGACGTGGTCATGCGCGGCCGCGCAACGGGCGAGGCTGAAGAACTGCGCTGGGTGAAACTCGGCGCGGCGATCGGCCTGGTGTGCGCCCTGAGTTTGGCGTGGTTCTCGGAGTCGGTGGTCTCGCTGTGGCATGCCATTGGTTCGATTACCGCACCGGCCCTGCTCTTTCCCGCGCTGTGGGCGTGGTTCGGCAGGCGGCAATTGCGCGAACGACCCGTCGTGTTTTCCATGATCGCTTCCGGTTTGGCCGCGTTGATTTGGCGAGTCTCGAACCTTTTCACAGGGAATGGTGACTATTGGCTCGGCGTCGAGCCGATCTTTATCGGGTTAGCTATCAGCGTGCTGACCTTACTGCCGATTATGGTACGGCGCCCGTAGACTGCCGGACAGACTCGAAAAACAAGAACCCGCCAAGCACTTGGCGGGTTCGTTGTTTGTTGTGGTCCCTCTCGTCTTGGGAAGATCACAAACCGGTGAGCATGCGCGGCATCAACACTTCAAACAGGGCCTCGACCTGCTGCTGCTGGCAGAAATAGAGCGGCACGCCGAACATGGCGACACGGAAGCTCAGGTCATAATAGTAGCCCACCACCGCGCCATTCTGGAAGTAGTCGGAACTTAGCGTCGTGGCCCGGCCAATGATCGTACACTCGCCGCGTGGTTCAAACGACCAGGCACGCGTGATCGAACCCTCCCACGATGGAAGCACTTTGACAGGGTCTATCTGAACTGAGGGGAAGCCGTTCTCGCCCGTGAAACCGCTGACTTCCTGCACCGCGTTCGGATTGGCATTCGGATCACGCGCCGATGAGAAAGCGCGCATGAAGCGGTACTCAAAGTCCGAGTCGCCGTATTGCTCCCCGGCGGTCGTAGTCAACGCGCTCAAGATGTCCCATCCACTGAAAATAACACGGCCGCCGCGCTGCATGTACTCGGAGAGAATGCGGCGGTTGTCGTCGAGCAAATACTCGGAACGATCATCAGCATGCCAAAGAATCAACCCAATATCCTTGACATCATTCGGCGACACCAGTGCATTACCGCGCTCGGTCATGTCCAGATTGCGGACATTGTATCCGGCCACCATCGCCGCATAGAATTCGTCCACCTGCGCATCGGAAGGCGCCCCGGGGCCGCCACCGCCGTTGCGGGATTCGTCAATCACCAGTACGGAATCGGTCAGAGATTGCTCGATCAGCCGCAGTGAATAGGTTGCGGTATCGGACAGGACGCCCGCCATGTCACGCGCCTGAAACGCGAAATCATACGATCCGACCGGCAGGTCGGGCATGACCAGTTCAGGAATCGCCATCCAATCGTTCCAATCGCCTCCGCTTGTCCGATAGCGATAGGAATGGATGAGCCCGCGATAGGGTTGTGCCGTCGCCGTGAAAGCCACCACCATTTCGGCGTTCACTTTGTGGTAGATCGAGCCATCCGGATAGAGGCTGTCGGACGCCGAACCGGAGTTGTACCGCGTGATCACGTCGTCCATGGCCGGAATGCGATTCGGCTGCACCGTGACCGTGCGCGAGATCATCGGCGAAATCGCGAAGCCGGAGTCACGGCAGCGCGCGTAAAACGTATGCTGTCCGAACGTCAAGCCGGCATTCGTCAGGGGAATGTGGTCCGACGGGAATCCGCCGAGGGAAAGATCACAGAACAGAAAGACAGAATCGGCGTACCATGGAGTCCAACTCTCCGTGTCGTCCACGCTGATTGCAAACCACAGGCCCGAACGGTTGCCATCCTGTCCTTCGACAATCAGCCGGAAACCCTGACCCACGTTAGCATTCGGTCCAACGGTGTTGTCCGCGCTCCAGATGCAGCTCGGCGCCGTGTTGGTCGTGAAGAACTGCACTTCCGGCGGATTGGGATCGGCCTCGCCGTCGTCGTCCACCGCTTGAATCTTGAATGTGTGCGACACGAGTTCGCCGGTTGAAGGCGAGGCAAACGAGATGGCGCTATCGGTGCGCGTTGTGAATGCCACTAACTGGCCATCAATGTACATGCGGAAGCCCGCGATCTCGCCGTCGCTATCGTTGCCCGACCAGTAGAGCGACAGAAAGTGGTTTGTCGTACCCCCGTTGCGCGGCGCGGACGTGATTGCCGTGGTGGGTGCGCGATTGCCAAGCGCCGAGCCGGGATCACCGACTTCACAGCCGCCGATCAGGAGAGCGGCATAGGTCGCCAACAGAGTTGTGAGGATGAGTTTTTTCATTGGTCAGCCCTCACCAGGTGAATGCGACCGCAAAGCGGTGCGGTTGGTCCATAAATCCGTCGCCTGCGTCGGTCAGACGGTTCCAATGCGAGTAGGCATAGTCGAAGTTCAAACCGTATTCGCTCATCACGTCGAATTTCAGACCGATTCCGGCGGCAAAGCTCTCTTCGTCATAGCCAAACTTGCCTCCGGCGCGCAGGTAGAGCGTATTCTGGAATCCGTACTCGCCGCCAAAATTCAAGCGCTCTTTGTTGTCGTTCGGGTGATCCATCTCAACCGCGAAGAGCGCCGAGTGATTGGGACAGGTCTCAATCTTGAACATCTGAAAACAGTCAAAGGAGACTCCCAGCCGGAACATCGTCGGCAGGCTCGCGCCCTCGTACTCTTCAAGACCCGGTTCTTCGTCGTTGATGGCGGCCTCGCGGTAGTCGAGAAACTTGCCGTTGTACTTCACTTCGGGGCCGAGATTCTGAATGGCCATTCCCAGTTTCAGCGAACGCAGACCGGTCTGATAGACCGTGCCAAGGTCAACGCTCAGGCCGTTGTACTTCTGCTCTTCCAACTGGCTGCGCAGGTAACGAAGATGCCCGCCGAGCGAGAACTTATCGGTTAGTTTGCGAGCATAGGAGGCGCCCAGCACAAAGTCGGAGGCGTTGAAGTACTCGCCCGTGCCTTCCGGCGCCGCCAACGTTCGCACAGGCATGTCGTTCGTGAACAGATTAATCAGGTGGACAGACATGGCACCGTAGTCGCCCCACTGCCGCGCATAGGCCAGCGAATTACACTGGATGTCGGCGGGAAGATTGATTTGAGCCACCTGCACTTGGTTCTTATTCGCTGTCGTCAGGGCGCCCGGGTTCCACCACACAGCTTCCGCCCCTTCCGCAGCAGAGACGAGTGCGTTGCCCATACCGATTCCGCGGACACCGATCGGCAGCTTAAGCAGCTGCATCGAAGTCGTCCCGACTTTTTCCAACGCAAATGCCGACGATGCGGCAAACGCCAACACAATACAGATTAGAATACGGATCATGGCCGTTCCTCCGCGTAAACCAAGACCACGGCTGCGGTGATGCGCGACACGCCGCTGGCGCGCGCGTGCAGCGTGTGAGTCCCTTCTGACAAACAGGGACGTGTCGAACCAATGAAACAGGTCGTCCAATTGAATTCAATCGGTCGGCCTGGATTTCTGAGGTCGGCGGCTTCAAATTGAGCCATGTCCAACTCAAATCCGCGGCCCTTCATGTTGGTCTCAGAATTGGTCGCGGCAAGATAAAAACCTTGACCGCTCAGGCGGCCTGCTCCGTCCAGCAGCGCGTCGGGGTAAACCGTTGTCGTGTCACCGTCCATCCAGAGGGCCAACACGAAACGGTTGTCCAGAACGATACCGAGAGAATCACGCGTCGCACCCAAGCGCGTTGTGTCCGCAACGCCCACGGCGAGCGAATCCTGATAGGGTGCCAAAGCCAGCCCTGCAGACTGTTCTGCCGGTATCAATCCGCTCGTATCCGGTGGACACGAGGCCGGAACGGTATCGCATAACGCGCGGACACCGGCCACCGAGTCCAACACGCCTTGGTAGCGTTCGATTGCGACGAGGTAGCGGATGAAGGCGTTTGTCCACGCGGGAATAGAATCGCCGACGATCGATTCATACCAGTAGACATCGGCATCGGGAACAATATACGCCGCCACGGTCAGGCGGGCCGGTTCGTCCACGCCCGGCTGATTGATGTCCGCGAGCGGTGCGCGAACCGTGAAGTCCGCACTGATCGTCGCATTGTTCGAAACGGCTTGCTCCCAGAGCACAATGGTCTCCGTGTGTGACAACTCGGGCGCGAGAGCCGCGGGTGTACGCGGATCCGCACATGAGAAGAGCAGAACGGCACCGGCCGCGAGCAACAGTATTGATAGTGTTTTCGTCATCTTGAACTCCTTGGGATTACTTGATGACGACAAATTTGTCCATGAACAGATCGCCGCCGTATTCTACCGTGAAATAGTAGATACCGCTTACAATCTCCTGATCATTGCGCGTACGCATGTTCCACTCCGCCTGCTCCGTGCCGTTGTAGTGGTCCAGCGCCGCGAGATAGTCGCCGCCGAGCGAGAAGATGCGTAAGACGCACTTGCCGGGATCAGTATTGGTCGGCAGCCCGCGGAAGTAGAGCTTGCGCACAAATTCCAAACCGCCGGGCGTTTCATTGGGGATACCTTCACCGGCGTGGCCACCCTTATATGGATTGGGATAGGCATACACACCGGACAGCGGCCCGCCGCCGAGCCCTCCCGCCTGCGCAGCGATCGTAACCGAACGCGAATTGCCCGTCCGACCTGACTCCAGCACGCCCGCGCCAAACACACCCTTGTCAAAAGCCCGTACGATGTACTCGTACGATTGGCCCGGAATCAGACCGGTGTCCCAATAGACGTACTCAAACGAGCCATCTTCGTAGTGAATCGTATCGGGCGGCATGCCATAGTTGAAGTTCTGCCACTCGAACTCGCCGGGAAGCGTGTCAATTACGTCATACTCCACCAGCCGCTGCCAATCAAGCTGACCGGTGCGTCGCTCCACACGATAACCTTCGAAATCGGAGTCGCCCGTGATGGCGTCCACCGATAGTTCGGCGTTGGGACTCCAGCGCAGACGAACACGGTCCTCGTAAACATCCACCGTGTATTCCGGGGCATCTGGTGACGACGGTCCCTGGAAGTCATTCAGATACATCGCCAACGCCCATTCAGCATTGACGCCGATGTCCGCAGTGTCATCGCCCGCAATATAGGCCACTGTGATCGGCAGCGTCTCGCCGGGGCGAATCGTGAAGCCGTCGCTGGCCTCCGCGCCGAAGGAGATCAGCATGCGCCAGTCGCCGGCCTCCGGGCTCAGCGGGTTGATATCGCCGGATGCCATCATGTCGTACTTGTCGGCATTGGTTACCGGGTCACCGCCCGAACCACGGTCGAAGTTACGGAACGTAACGCGAAGCTGATCGAGAGCCACGGGAGATTTGACCACCCGCATTGCGAAAACGCCCGGGCCCGAGCCGTCATCGTCTTCATAGTCGTCAAACTGCACGGCCATCAGCCGATCGGGATCGTAGTAGTTGAAGTCGTCTAACGACGCGGCGTCGCTGGGCTCTCCCTGAGCTGCGATGTCCGGGTCGGCAAACATGGCGATAAACACATTGCGCAGCGGCAGCGGGCTGACATTGCGTATGCGGTAATCCAACAGAATGAAGTCACCGGCGTAAGCCTCGGGGAACGCGTACGTGCGCTGCGTCACCACGATGCCCAACGGCGTGTGGCCGTCTACGTCCGGACTGGACACGAAATCGTCCTGAATATCGTCCGTAAACACCGCGTAGTATTCTTGAACACCGCGTGCGTTGCCGTCTTCGTCGTCGGCCCCGTCGCCGTCATCGTCGAAGAAGCCCGGACAACAGTCGCCGTCGTTATCCGCATCTTCTGCGTCCACTTGACCGTCCGCATCGTTGTCCACGAAGTCGCGGGCCATGTCCCCCGCCGGATCTTCGTCAATGTGCGGTTCGGGATCGTAGTTGCAGTTACCATCAAAGTTGCTGTCGCCGCTGCCGTCAGTATCTTCGTCAATCTCGGTATCGCCGTCGTCATCCTGATTGTTGACGATTTCTTCGTCAATCGAACCGTCGTCGTCGTCGTCGAAGCCGATGAGACCGCGGCCGCCGTCGTAGTTCTTGGATGCGCGACCGTTACCGTCGAAGTCATCCGCCGTACCATCCCAGTCTCCGTCATCGTCAATGTCCTTGGCGCCGTAAACCATAAAACGGTCGCCAAAACTCGTGAGAGTCTTTGATGTCAGGTACCAATCAGGTTCTGTCGTGGTATTGGCAAAGGGAACGGCAAGAATGTTCTTGGGGTAGAACTCGCCGGTTCCATTGTCGCCGTCGGTGGCCGTGGACACGAGCCGATTGCCACCGGCGATCGCGCCAATCCAGACGCCGGCCGAAAACAAAAAGTCGTTGCCGCTATTGATCGGAAATTCCATGCCCGCAAATCCGGGCAAGTTGTTCGGGTTGCCCGCCTCACCATAGTTGGCGATGGTAAAGCGCACATTGCCGATGTCATGTCCAATCACATCAGGCCGCGCGCTCGGATCGGCATCGTTCAGAGTGCGCACGGGGCCACGCGGCGCGGTAGCGTGGCGCGCCTCCGCCGCCGGCTGCAAAACAAGCAGCGCGACAAGCAGAAAAAGGGGAATTCGTGTGTAAATTTTCATGGGCGGTGCTCCGGATTAGAAGTTAACCGCCAGACCAACGCGCACCTGCCGCGGGCTGTCCCACGCATCCGGATTCGGACCCGACTGCGGGTTGATCCCGTAATTCGGACTGGTGTTGTCGTTGTTATAGCCGGGTTGACCGTCATAATAGGTGTCAAGAGTCGCCTGGTTGCGATCCCAGCCGAGGATATTGGCCGTATTGAAGAGATTGCGCACTTCAAACAGCGCCTGCCAGTCGAGTTGGCCCATGCGGAAGTGGCGACTGACATTCACGTCCGTCGTGTACGTCCACGGAGAGTTATCGGCAAACTCCTGACCTTCGACATTGCTGCCGTTCACCTGAGTCGGTGTGTAGGGCAGGCCGGACAGCACTTGCGTCAACAGATTGAGCGTCCAACCCGTGCGCAGCCACTCCTGCGTGAAGGGCTTGCCCTTCAGCGGGTAATTCGTTCCCAGGTTAAACACGATCTGGTGACGGCGGTCCCAGGCCAGCGGCGTTTCGCCCGCCGGGACAACGTAGTTCGAGCGCGTCACGTCCGAACCGATGTCATAAGAGTTCTTGCCGCTCGCCCACGCCAGTGTATACGTTAGACGGCCGGATAGATACGAGCCGTAGTCTTTGGTGATATTGAACTCAAAGCCGCGCACCGAGGCGTAATCCGCGTTGTAGTAGATGGCGGCATTCTGGCGGCTGGACAACGGAATACCCAAATTGAAAAACAGCTCGTTCTGAGACGCCGTCTGAATCCAATTCTTGATGTCCTTGTAGTAGGTCGAAACGTCGAGCAGGAAATCGCCGCTGAACTGGTGCCGCACGCCTAATTCGTACGCAATGGTCTTAGAAGGTTCTAGCGTCGGGTTGCCCACAACCGGCGTGCCGCCCGTCTGCAACTGATTCACTCCGGTGAAGTAGTAATCCTGCCGGCCGCGCTGATAGAAATAGCCGTAGTTGAAGTGAAAAACGTCACGGTCGGTCACGCTGTACGCGATCCCGAGACGAGGCGAAACATACATATCGCCGTTCTCGCTCGGCGTATCATAGTCAATGTAGTTGGCCGTCAGCGGATCGTCGGCCTTGGACGCGCGAATCGTCTCGCCGCCGATGCGCCAGTAGTCGAAACGCAGGCCGGCATTGATGATGATGTCACGATACTCCATCTTGTCCTGCAAATAGAGCGCACCGGCGGACGGGTAGTAGCGGTATACGTCGGTGTAGATGCCGAGGCCGCCGTTGTCAATCGTGGGATAGGGGCGATCTTCCGCGGCAACGTTGTAGTAGTTGTATTCGAGGCCCAGTTTCGCCTGATGGCGTGGATGAACCTGCGAGGTCATGTCCCACTTGAATGTGTAGGTCTTGGAATCAAAATTCGCCCAGTCTGGAACAAGCTGTTGCGAATTGCCGGCAAGGCCGTCGCCCGCGATGTGGAAACCGTTCACGCTGGGATAGGCGTTGCCGGGATTGTTGTAATCCCACATGCCGTCGCCGTCCTGATCGGTAAACGGTTCGCCAATATCATAACGTCCGTTCGGCAATCCGTCGGCCTCGGGCATATCTGTATACGGCTCAGAGGCGAGTCCGTACTCGTTGGCCGCGTTGCCGCCGCCGGCCAGCGTCCGCTGCGCGTCATAGAGGCCGAGCCGCAGCGTGTAGAAGGTCTTGGCGCTCAAGGTGTGATTCAGCGTGGCATAAAGCTGTTGGTCGCGGATGATGTCCGCGCGAATGTGATTGGCGGGGTTGTAGGTGTAGGATTGCAGGTCTTCATCAATGCGGCCATCGCCGTCATCGTCCGCCCAGTTCAGGGCTTCCTCATCCATGCGGCCGTCACCGTCATCGTCCGCCAACCGACGATCCGCGTCGTCCACCACGCCGTCACCATTCAAGTCTTGCAGCGTCCACTGGTCATACTCCTTGGCATTCGTTGCGTAGCCTTGCGTCGAGGCCAGCGCGTGCATGCCCAGAGTCTGCTCGGCCAGCGGGAAGTCATACGGGAAACGCTCTGAGAGGCGGAACCAATAAGGATTCACGCGCTCCTGATTATTCACCCAGCCCGCGCTGAGCTTGTAGCTCTTCTCTGAATTCCATGTCAACTTGACATTGGTATTATTATAGGCTTCACCCTTACGCACGTCGGCGCCGAACCAGTCGAACACCTGCGGTTTGAACCACGTGTCGCCGCCGACCAGCGTGCCAAATTCATTGGCGTTGCGGCTCCAGAACGTGCCGGACGCGAACATCGAGAGACGACCCGGCACCTCAACGCCCAAACGCGGCAAAAGCCGATCGGTGATCGGCTCCGGTCCGGACAGTGAAACTTCCGTATAGTCGTAGTCCTGATAGCCCTGTTTGCGATCCGCTTGCTGGTGAGGCAGCGACTTGAGCTCATCCACGGGCACATCGAGATTGGATTCCTGCAAGAGGTCGTCGGTCGAAAATGTACCGCCGCCGAAGCCGTCAACATCCAACACATGCTCGATGTGTCCGGAGTACTTTGGCTCGCCGTCGCGGGTTACCAAGTTGACCACTGCGGATTGCGCTTCGCCGTATTCCGCGCTAAAACCGGCGGTCAACACCTGCATTTCGCCGATGGCCGACTTGGGCACCTGCATGTAGCGGCGCTGAAATTGCGGATCGCGAACGGCAAGGCCGTCCACGAGAAACAAAATTTCGTCCCGGCGACCGCCGCGGATGTGCAGGTTCGTACCGCTGCCAACAACGCCCGCCTGGCGGGCCAGCGCATCAGAGAATTGGGTGACCGGCAATTCACCGATTTCCCGCGAGTCAACCGAGCGCACTGTGTTGGCCACGTCACGCTTGATCACGTCACGCTCCGCGATCACAATCACTTCCTTCCCTTCCAAAACGGACTCAGACAATTTTACCGATAACTCGGTTGTCTGCTCCGACGCAATGACGACCCCGGCAATGACTTGCGTCTCGAAGCCGATGGTCGTTACGCGCACCGTGTACTCACCGATCGGCAAGTTCAAGATGAAGAACTCGCCGTCCACGTCCGATGCCGTGCCGCGCGCGGTGCCTTCGATCATGATGTTGGCGGCAGGAATGCCGCTGCCCGTCGCGGCATCCGTTATCGTGCCCGAGAGCTTACCAACACCTTGCGCCCATAGCGACCCGGCACACGCCAGAAAGCACAGGAGCGTACAAACTATTTTTTTCCATTTGACCATTGACCACCTCCGGGTGACATGCACCCGACTCGCGTGAATGGATTATCAGTGTTTCGACAGGAACTCACGAAAAACGCCGTGAGAAGCCCAGCAACTCGCTTTGGAAATCGAGCCATGGAAGCAGCGCACGGCGGACAGGACCCAAACTATAATACAACGGATACACCGGGTTGTCAATACCTTAAAACATTTTTTATAAAGTATTTAATGCCCGATTCCCGTTCCGTAAGTTTGTCACAAGGCCAATTTTTATACTCATAATTCCACATTATTCAAAACATTAGTTGCGTATTGCTCGCATGCCAATCCCCTTAATATGACTGAATTTGTAAAATAACAGAGAGCCGAGGCAGGCCCCGGCTCTCCTTGAACATAATGTCTTAAACCGGCTAACTGATATGCAGGAGTTCGCGATACTTCGGCATGGGCCACAGCTTCGCGTCCACAATCACTTCCAGCTCATCGCCAGCGGCTCGAAGGTCCTGCATCGCAGGAATCACTTTGTCGCGGTAGTACTTCGAAACCAATAAATGATCGTCCGACTCGGGCGCCTCGGCGCGGATCTCATCGAGCGTTTCCAACCGCTTGATGAATCTCTCGATCGCTTGCGCGAGCAGCTCAAGCAGAGAACGCTGCCCTGTCAAAGAGGCGGACGACAACACTTCTTCAGTTTCGTCAATTGAAGCCGCGAGGCGGCGCTGGTACTCAATTGCGGCCGGGAGTATCTGCGTGGCCCCCATGGACGACATCAAGCCCGCCTCGATACTGATCATCTTCAGGTAGGTGTCGAGTTTGATGTGATAGCGGCTGTGCAATTCCGCTTCGGTCAGCACACCCAAACGCGAAAACAGTTCGATGGACTTCGCCGTCACGAACATCGGGATGGCATCCACTGCCGTGCGCAGGTTGGGCAGGCCCCGCTTCTCGGCTTCCTTGTGCCATTCCGCCGAATAGTTGTCTCCACCGAACAGCACGCCCTGATGCTCGGTGAGCACTCGCTGTACGACGCTGTGCACAGCCTTGTTGAAGTCCTTCTCCGCATGCAGGGCGGCCGTGATCTCGTCGGCCATGTAATGCAGCGACTCAGCGACGATGGTGTTGATGACCATGTTGGGCCGCGCGATGTTCTGCCCGCTGCCGACGGCCCGAAACTCGAACTTGTTGGCCGTGAAAGCGAACGGTGACGTGCGGTTTCGGTCGGAATCGTGCATCGGCAGCTTGGGCAGCGCCGAGACGCCGATGTCAAGATGCGAAATCGCCTTCTTCTCGATCTTTTTGCCGCCGATGATCGCCTCGGCGATTTCCATCAACGTATCGCCGAGATAGACGCTGATGATCGCAGGCGGCGCTTCATTGGCGCCTAGGCGATGATCGTTGGCCGGCGTAGCAATCGAAGCGCGCATCAGGTCACCGTGCAAGTGCAGCGCGCGCACTACGGCCGTCAGGAACACCAAAAACTGCGCATTGTCGTGCGGTGTGGAACCGGGCTCGAGCAGATTTGTCCCTTTGTCGTCGGCCATGGACCAGTTGTTGTGCTTACCGGAGCCATTAATACCCGCAAATGGTTTCTCGTGCAGGAGGCAGGCGAAACCGTGGTGTGCCGCCACCCGACGCATGACTGACATCATCAGCATATTGTGGTCGGTGGCGATGTTGGCGCGCTCAAAGACCGGCGCGATCTCGAATTGGCAGGGGGCGACCTCGTTATGCCGCGTCGTCACTGGAATACCGAGCTTATAGAGCT
Organism: bacterium; assembly: GCA_016702305.1. Lineage (NCBI taxonomy): Bacteria > bacterium. The sequence continues at coordinate 474,987 of JADJEH010000002.1, read as the reverse complement.
CGGTTTCGAGGTCTTCCATGAAAGCCAGCACGCGTTCGGGAATCGAACCGAAATAGTGATCCTCCATCTCCTGGCCCTTGGGCGGCCGGGCGCCGTACAGGCTGCGACCGCAGATCATCAGGTCGGGGCGCTGCACGTATAGCGCGCGATCCACGAGGAAATACTCCTGCTCACAGCCGACTGTCGTGATCACCTGTGCGGCGTCGTGACCGAAAAGTTTCAGCACGCGAATCGCGGATTTGCTTAGCGCATCAATCGAGCGCAGCAGCGGGGCCTTCTTGTCGAGCGCGTGACCGTTAAAACCCAAGAAGACGCTGGGAATATACAGCGTCTTGCCAAAACGGCCTTCCATCAGAAAAGCAGGGCTGGTCGGATCCCAACCAGTATAACCGCGCGCTTCAAAGGTAGAGCGCGTGCCGCCGGATGGAAAACTCGACGCGTCAGGCTCACCTTGAAGCAGGTTGCCGCCCGTGAACTCCGTAATGACCCCGCCGTCTTGCGTCGGAATCAAGAATGACTGATGCTTCTCGGCCGTCAGTCCGTGCAGCGGATGAAACCAATGCGAGTAGTGCGTGGCCCCACGGGCCATGGCCCAATCTTTCATCGCCGCAGCGACGACATCGGCGGTGGCAGGATCAAGTTCCGCCCCGCCATCCTGAATCGCCAGCAAGTGCTTGTACACGGGTTTGGGCAGAACTTGCCGCATCACCGCCAATGAGAACACGTTGATGCCGAAGAGTTCGGTCGGCTGCAGCGGCGCACCAGCGCCGTTGCGCGGCGTTCCATTGTAGGCAGGCTGACTGTCGGAACGAGAGAGAGACTTGTTCATGGAGTGAGGAGTGTTGAGAATGGTGGCGCGGTCGGTAGGATGTCAATTCGGACGCTTGTCAATCGGCTTGGGTCGGCCATGCTGGTCCACGCAGACGAACACGGCGCTGGTCTTGACAACCGTCGTGCCGTGTGTCGTAATCGCTTCAATTTCGAAGGAACAACTCGTGCGGCCGATCTTCGGATTAATACAATAGAAGTGGATGATGTCACCTTCACGCACAGGGTGATGAAACTCAAACTCGCCGAATTTCAACGTCACCATGTATCGTTCACCGGTGTACTCGTGCGCGAAAATCGCCGCGGCTTCATCCACCCATCCCATCATGTTGCCGCCGAATAGCGTGCCATTGACGCCCAAGTTCTGCACCATGCAGAGCTTGGACGAAACTTTGTGTCGTAACGATGCGCTCACGGGCTAATCGGCCTTCCTGCTACTTCAGCAACAGCATCTTGCGATCGGCCTGGAAACCGTCGGCTTCGATGCGGTAGATGTAGACTCCTGTGGCTATACCCGTAGCGTCAAGCGTGACCGCGTGGCGGCCGGGCGCAACGGACTCTCCGTGCAGCAGTTCGCGCACGAGCTGGCCCTGTGTATTGTACACCCGCAGTTTGACATGCGCGGCCTGCGGCAGATCAAAGGCGATGGTCGTCGCAGGGTTGAAGGGATTCGGGTAGTTCTGGTGAAGCGCGAAACTCTGCGGCAGCGCTCCGTTGTCCGGCGTCGCCAGATTCGGAGTTCCGGTAGCGGTGAGAAACACGGTGTCCGGCGAGCTCGGCGCCGAGTGCGAAATCACGAGCATGCCATTGACTTCGCCCAGTTGCGTCGGATGCACACGCGGATAGAGGCGCAGCAGGGGACCCGGGCGCAGCGTGTACGGGCCGTGGAAGTCAATGCCGAACGGCGCGGCCGTTGTGATAGACTGGATGATCAAAGCGACGTTGCCGTCCGAACGCAGGCCGACCAGTGTGCTGTCCGTCGTGTTAATGGGCACGTCGCCGAACGCGACGCTGGTGCCTGTGAAGAAGACCAGTTCGGACGTGATGGCCACTGCCTTCACTTCGCAAACCAGAGCGGCACCCGGACCATTATGCTGAATCGTGAGTGTGCCGGTGTGCAGACCCAACTCCTGGCCGTCGAACGTAACCTGCACGGTCAATTCACCCGACGGCGCAAGCGTGAGCGGTCCAGTCGGGTTCACGCTAAACGGGCCGTCCACTGTGATAGAAGAGACCGTCAACTCATCGGCCTGTGGAGGATTCACCAACACCAATGCACCCATGGCCGGGACGCCGAGCAGAGTCGTGTCAATCGCCAACGGACAACCTAACGTATAGGGTGTCGCAGGATCCACAGATTCAATGCTCAGGCGATAGAGCTGTATTTCGTTGTTGACCGCGCCATTCACCTGAATCTTCAAATTCGTCACATTGGCCGGCACGTCGTAGCGGAATAATTCGTCAGGGTTCCCGACCCCGTTGTCCGGGACGGGCGTCAGTTCGATATTCGTGACGCCGTTGTAAAGCGTGATATTGAGATTCTGGTTGTCCGCCGTGTTGTAGTTGGTGCCAGCTTCGCAACTGCCGTCGCCATTCTGCTCGCCCTCAAGATACGTGCGCCCGTCCGGCTCGATGCGTAAAGTCAGTGAACGGCCTGCCGTCACCGAAAATTGCCACCAGTCAATGTCCGTGTTGTCGTCGAGGCTGGCGAGCTCCACCACCCGTACGCCGTCCACGAAGCCAATGTTATACGGCGACGCGATTTCATCGTTGGGCTCGTAGGGGTCGCCATAGCCGCGCTGCCCGGCCAAAATGTCGTCGTGCTGCGGGCCGTCAAAGGCTGGTGTGTAAGTCGGTTCGAGAAGTTTGGTGGTATTAATCGGACAAACATGTTCCAAGCCCAAACCGTGACCATGTTCGTGCGCGAGCACGTTGCGCAGGAAGCGGTAGTTGTTCGCCCCGCTGTTCCAATTCTCGTCTGCGTCTATGACCATATCTCCGCGATTCGGAAAGTAGTTATAGGCAAGGACGCCGCTGCCGCCGTCAATCGGCGTCATGGCAATGCGTACGTCACCGCGCGCTCCGATAGCGCCGGGGCTATTGGGCCCCCACGCCGCACCGTCATCCGTGGACAGAACATACGTATTGCCCGTCACCTCGCCCCAGCGGGCGAAGACCTGAGCGAACAGCCCTTGCCACGCATCTTCATCTGCAAACAGTTCATTCATGCGGGCGTACAGTTCGCTCTGTTGGCCCTCGACATTCACACCATCCGGAACGAAACTGTACGTTATGGTAACCCCGTCGCCCTGAGAACCGGTCGCGCCATGGGCCGTATTCGTCCAACGGCCGCCCAGGTTGTAGTCGAGGCTGCTCACGCGGTCGAGGAGGCGCTGGGTCCATTCCGCCATATAGTCAGGGTCGGTGCCTTCGGCAAAGCAGACGGCCATCGGGGCGCGAGGCATGGCCGGTGCACCGCACGTCGCAGAGAGGTCCAGCACTGCGGTTGGAGGCGAGCCTACCGGAGCCGGAGCGAGCGCGACGATCAAGCCTGCGAGAAGCAACGCGAGAGGAAGGGCGTGGAGCGGGCGCATGGCGGGTACCTCGTTAAGTTGTTGATTGCTTGTATTATACGGTTGACAACCGCGACCGTTACAAGATTTTAAGATAAACACTGTCTGACCCGAAAGCAAGCCAATTGGCAGGTACTTTGCCGGAAATCTACTATCGGCCAGTTTTCCTGCGGTGAAAATCCCAAATGCCGGATAATTATTGCATTTCGGGTCTTTTCATCCTATTTTATAGGTCTGGGGCAAACCTGCTCTTAGGGCAGACATATTTAAACGTCACGATGAAACAAATGGGTCCAGGGATGTACAAGCATTGGATGAATTTAGCGCTACGCATCGCGTGTGCCGCGCTGTTTTGTTTGCTGGCCGTGGAGCAGGGACTGGCCGACGAGACCTGCCCGTATTGTAACCACACTAACGCACCCACACTTCCCGAAGTGTCGCCGTGGGATGCGGTCACCGACTTGTTCCAGAAACCGAGCTGGCAGAACGGCCTGGCTCCCAAGATGTACTGTTTTGATCCGGGCACCAGTGAAGCTGACATCGTGCAGCTTATGGATCGGATCTACGCTGGTTGGAACAACCCGGCATTGTACATTTCAAATTCACGCTGGACGTCCACTGCTTACGGCACGGGCGGCGCGCAAGGCGAGCCGACCATCTTGACGTACAGCTTCGTGCCGGACGGTATCACCGTGCCCGATGCCGACTTCGGCAATCAGCCAAACAGCATTCACGCCGAGTTGACGCAGAACTTCGGCAGCGTCGCGAATGGCAAGGCGAAGTTCCGCCAAGTATTCGACCGTTGGCAAGCACTGTCCGGGATCACATATGTCGAAGAAGCCAATGACGACGGCGCCGCGCTGTTTAGCTCTCCGGGTGTTGTCGGTGTGCGCGGCGACATTCGAATTTCATCGATCGGCTTCGACGGATCGAGCGGAGTGCTGGCCTACAATTACTTTCCGAATACCGGCGACATGGTCATTGACAACGCCGAGAATTGGGGCAGTGGTACGCAGGACTATCGCTTCTTCCGTAACGTGACAGCGCACGAGGCCGGTCACGGCTTCGGCTTGAGCCACGTGTGCCCGGATGACTGCCTGTTCCTAATGGAACCATACATCTGCACGGACTACGACGGCCCGCAGCATGACGATATTCGCGGTGTTCAGCGGCAGTATGGTGATTCGGCTGAAACAAACGATACACCCGCGACGGCGACGTCCTTCGGCAGCCCCGCCGACGGCACAACGTCGCTGAGCAACATGTCGATTGACGACAATACCGATACTGACTACTATGCGTTTACGGTCCCTGCCGGCAAGCAGGTTACCGTAACGATGACGCCGACCGGTCAGTCGTTCCCGCAGTGTGCCCAGACGTCGGCCTGCACGTGCAGCGGCGGCAATCTGAACACAGCGGACGATGTCAATCTCGCGGTCCGGCTGTATGGCACCGACGGCACGACGGTTCTGGCGGAGGCAAGCGGCAATGCCGCCGGGATAGCTGAGACCATCGCCAACACTCCGCTGCCGTCCGCGGGTACGTTCTACATTCGGGTATACGAAGGCACGGTCAATGCCATTCAGGTCTATAGTCTGAGCTTCACATTGTCGCCGGGTGCGGTGCCAACCATCAACGTCACCCAGCCGAACACGGCTCTGACGTGGACGGCCGGTACGGCGCAGAGCATTACGTGGACATCGAGCCTTGTGACTGGCAATGTGAATATCGAACTCAATCGCAGCTACCCGGGCGGTGCTTGGGAGTCCATCGTGGCCAATACGGCAAACGACGGCACGCATAGCTGGACCGTGACGGGTCCCGGGTCCGCGACCAATCGCGTCCGCGTCACGAGCATCAACTCGCCCTCTGCAACGGACGTGTCTGATGTGGACTTCACGATTTTCGTTCCCTCAATTACTGTGGTTCAACCCAACGGCGGCGAGTCGTGGAATGGCGCTGCGGCGAATTCACTGACGTGGAGCAGCAACGGCGTTACCGGCAATGTCCTGATCGAATTGAATCGCAACTATCCCGGCGGTGTGTGGGAGTCATTCGGCGCACACCCGAACGTGGGCGCCAGCATCGTATTCGGTTCGCCGGCAACGACGACGGCGCGCGTGCGCTTGACTTCCGTGAATGAGCCCGTGGCCACTGATATATCCAACGCGAATTTCACCATTACGATTGTGAATAACGCGCCGGTAATCGTACACGATGAACACGGGGACGTCGAACCGGGATCGGCGACATTTACAGCCAAGGTCACGGACGACGGAGGCCCGATTACCACAACATTGTTCCATCGCGTAAGCGGCGCCGGAGCGTTCAGTTCGACCGCGATGCCGTTTACGGGCAATCCCAGCGAATATGCTGCTGCACTCGTGGTGGCCGAAGGCGCCTACGACTACTTCATTCGCGCGACGGACGGCAATAGCACAGTCAATACCGATACGTTTACATTTGACGTTGAAGACTGTCCGGCCGCTATTATCTTTGACGATGGTTCTGCCGAGGGCTATAACTGGGCCAACGAGACCCCCTTCGCGTGGGCGGTGAAGTACACACCCCCGGCCTATCCGTTCGTGTTGTGCGGCTTCCAAGTGGCCGTAGCCAAATTCAATCCGGATTCAGCGCACTCGCCGTTTACCGGTCGCGTCTTGCTTGCCGACGGTGCCGGTGGTTTGCCGAGCACGGTCGTCTTCGCGGAGCAAAGCGGTTCAGTCGGGAACGTCGTTGGCGGATTGGCTGCTGGTCAAGTGGCGTGGGCGACGGTCACAACGTTGGATGCGCTTGGAGCGCCCCTGATTCTCGGCGGACCATTTTACGTCGCCGTGGACAACCCGGACTTGGGTAAGTATGAGGCATTCGGACGCGACGATAACACTGCCAGCACGAATAGCTATTTCTACGACGGCTGTGACTTGCAGTGGTATAGCGAGAACGACCTGGTGCCTAACGCGCAAGGCGGCCAGCGCATGATCCGACTGCTTGGTCAGGCGATTCCCGCCCCGACCAATCTGGTGATCTTTGCGGATGGCAATGACGCCGTGCTGACGTGGTCGGGTTCGGGTGCGCCGTACTACCGAGTGTACTCGTCGCTGGTCACGGAAGGCCCGTTTACGACGCTCGAAGGTTCGACGGCAAGCACAACGTTTACCGATGTCGGTGCTATTCCCGCGGACGCGACGAAGTTCTATGTCGTCGTTTCTTCCGCGACACCGTAGGCTAACACATTCCTCACAGATGAAGGCCCGGCAATGCGCCGGGCCTTTTTCATGCGGGAGATGCTTTTATATGTAAATTTCCATATCATGTATATTCAGGGTGTACTGCTCTGACCCATCTGCATAACGCGATTTAATGACCTGTTTTTTCTGCGTTTGCAATCTGGTGGGAGTTCGTATCAGCAGCTGTCTCACGTGAGAATTTTGGCAGGTGTGAGAGGCATGACATTCGACTCAAACTGTATACAAATACCATCCTCTGGAGGTGTCAATCAATGAAAGCACTACGTTTACTGACTCTTGGACTGCTCCTGACGTGCTGCGCGCAAATTGGTGTGGCTCAAGATGCGACCGTGATTTGGAATTACTGCGGCTTAGAGCCCGTGTTGGGCTGTGGTTGTGATGTAGGTTCGCGTACACCGTTCGCGGATAATGTTGACGCTTGGTGCATTTTCTGGGACGAGAATCTGAACGGGCCCGATGCCACGGACGACCTTGTTCCGGTGGGAACCCTGCCGGGCGAGGCGAGCTACAGTTGCCAACCGTTTAACGGCATGGATTTTTGCGGTATGGAAGGTAACTTCTTTGCCGATCCCGCGTGGCAGATCGGAACCATGCCCGCTGCTCCTGATCAGCCTGTATACTATCTGAAAATCAGCGGCGCAAATTGTTGCTGGACGTCGGATACATTTCGCGTGACCACCGGGCCACAGTTCATCAACTTGACGATCGAGAATTTTGACTGCTCTAACACGGCCTGCCCGACCGGCGTCGCACCAAGTGCTCCGACCAATGTTCAGGTCTCGGATGATCAATACTGCACCGCCGTGTCGGTGACATGGGATCACAGCGGTGAAGGACTGACCGGATTCGGGGTGTTTTATCGCGTGAATTCGACTGACGATTGGACATTCGCCGTGCCGCGTCCGGCCGACGCCCGTGATGCAGAATTCGCGGTGTGCGCCGACGGCAGCGTGGAAGTCGGCGTGGTCGCGATCAACGGAGCGCAGCAGTCCGATCATGCCATCGGCGTCGGACGCACGTTCCTCCGGCACTTCGCTACGCCGGGTTACACGCAAACATCCGATCAGATCACGATGTTCTTCACCAGCCCGCCGCAAGGCGTGCGCTGCGGCGCTCGACTCTATTTTGATCTGTGGTGCGGCGGCCAATTCGTGACGCGCATGTGCGAAGTGACGGATCCCGACCTGCTGTTGATTACCGAATTGACCTGCGACAAGCCTGCGGTGCAGAGCACATCGTGCATGATCGTCATGCATGACTCGTCCACGTCGGGTGACTTCGGCACGGGCTGCGGTTTCACCGATACGCTTGAAATCGTGCTCCCGAGTGACGAACAGCCCATTGTCCCGCGTGAGTTCGCCCTCGCGCAAAACTACCCGAACCCGTTCAACCCGAGCACGGTCATTGAGTACTCCCTGCCCCGTGACGGTGAAGTGGATTTGGCGATCTTCAATCTGATGGGACAGCGCGTCGCGACGCTTGTCAACGGGAAGATGACCGCGGGCAGCTACCGCGCCGACTGGAATGCGGAGTCCATGGCTACAGGCATGTATTTCTACCGCCTGCAAATGGGTTCTGAAGTGCTTACACGGAAAATGCTGCTGATGAAGTAGCATCCGCGCGGCCACGCGCCGAAATGTTTGAAACGAGAAGCCCGCCGCGACTGGATCGCGGCGGGCTTCTTCATGTCGTGCATTCCGATTATCTACGGCGCTTTGACGCGTGTCAGCGGCGGCGAGATACGCAATTCGGCATTCGAGGTCGAATAGTCCAGCGCGAGATCGTAGGCTGGGCCTTCGTCAAACGGTAGGTACAACACGGTCGCGGAGGTCGGCGGAGAATAGCGACCGCGTTGAGGCGGCGTGAATTCCTTCGTCCACCGGCAGACATCACTGACCCGCACGTCGTCCAACCATCCATCGAAGCCGCGCGGTGTGTCATCATCGCCTAGGCCGTTGCCGATCGAGATCGGGCGACGGTTGACACTCAATATCGTATTGACAGGCACGGCCGTCACCAATTTACCGTTGACGAAGAACCGCAGGAGCTTCCCGTCCGCGGTCACCGCCACGTGTTGCCAGGTCCAGTAGCGGACCGAATTCACTTCGGATAATTGCCAGCCGACGTCGCGATTGGGCCGAAAGCCGATGCGGCCTTCATCAGACAAGTAAAAGGTAAGACTGGATTTCTCTTGATCGAGAATCCGGCCGCGACCACCGCCGCCTTGCGTGCGAGGCCGCACCCATGCCTCAAACGTATATCGCGTCGCGCCATTCAACGCGAACAGCGCGCCGGCATTCTCCAGCTTCGCACCGGCGGTCTTGCCGTCTAAGTCCAGACAGTAGTTTGCAGGACGCGGCTCGGCATACAACAGCGCCGCCCCGCACAGTAGGGCGGCCATCCATGCGCGCTTCACTCTTTGGGCGGCTCCACAGATGTGAAACGCGCGCGCAACAGTGCGCCGACATCGGAAATTTTCGGCGCGATTTCAAACGGAATTGAACGCTCGGCGGCCACGCCCTTGAAGAGCCCGTCGTCGTCACCCCCTGCGACTACGATCAACTCGTCGGCGCCACGGGCGCCCAAACGATTGAACTCATCGGACAACGCGCCGCGGCGGTTTTTGCCACCGACGTGAATGGCAAGTACCGGCACCTTGCGCTCCTGCGCGGCCCCAAGCAGCGCCGTCATGCGCGCGGACTCCTCTTCGGCGCTCACCTTGGCGGCTCCCAGACCTTTGCTCGACCCGCCCAGCACAATGATCACACTGCCGACCTGCTCCAAGTCGGCGGCCGTCGCGAGCGGTTTCACATTAAACGCGATGTTCTCGCGGGTTAGCAGCGTCTTCACCAACTGCAAGTCCGCGCTTTGACCGCCTGACGTGAGCAGCACAGGGGCCTTGAACTCCGCGGCTTGCGCAAGACAGACGGCCAGCAGCAGGAGCACGGGTAGAAATTTCTTTAGCATGGTCGTCTCACGATCTATGGTTTGGCAGAATGATCAAGGTAGTAGCCCAGCCCGTGTTCTTGCAATTCAGCATAACTTGGCATACCCACCACCGACAGGGCGCGATCAGGGTTGAGTTGTGTGAAGCTGCTGATCAGCTTGGCGCAGCCAGCAAGGTGTCGGCCCACGCGCACTTCGAGGGGAATGCCCTCTGAATCATAGGGAACGCGAGTCATGTTTATCGCGGCTGCGCGTTCGTACATAGGGTCGCGGCCCGTCACGAGCAGATCGGCATTCGTGCGACCGCGTAAGCGCCCTTGAATCGCGTTTGCCGATTCCATCAGAGTGGCATGCGTTGCGGTATGGTCGCCCAGTTCGCGATGTGACAGGCCGTGGAACGACGACGGCGAAGGCTCCAAGGCGAAATCGAGACCTTCCATCTGTAACTCAAGCACCGCATTGGCGGCGCAGTCCATGGCCCGTTCATGCGCAACTATCGCATTGATTACCGGATATTCGAGCGACGCTTCGTGCAGGTCAATGACGAGGTCTACGTGTTCACGACGGACAAGTTCGCTGATGGCAAAGGCGATCTGCTCCGTGAAGCGGCCATTTGCACGACCGGGATAGCACCGGTTTAGATTACGGCTATCCGCACCCGAGAGTTCCTGACCCGAAGGCTTATGCACATAAACTTCCGGGTCGGGCCACTGATCAAGCGGATTCGTGTAGCGGCTGCCCATGCGGAACGTACGCGGGCCGGACGCTGTCTGAATCGCAAACTGCGCGGGATGGGCTTCACCGGGAGTCGTGTGCGAAATCGCTGAACGGTTGGCCCGCGGAATCACCAAGACCCGCCCGCGTTCAATCTGCAAATTCTCGACCAGCAGATATGCGGCAAGATAGCTCGCGGGTTCGTCGCAATGCGTGCCGCCGAGAATGAGAACCGTCCCGCCCGAATCGGCTCCCACAAAGTCCAGTATCTCGGTATCGCCACGTGTGCCGAGCAACACCGAATGAAAGTCTGAAAGCTGAAGGCGCTTCGTGAACGCGGACGATGGAAAAAGTTCTTCATCCAAACGTGCTTGCCGAAATTCCCGGCCCGCGACCGCGCACAGCAACGTCACCCCTGCGATCAGAAAGAGTGCCAGTAAGCGCAGCTTCATTTGATCAGGAGCACGCGCATGATAAGCGGCACCAACACGATCGCCGCCGCGAATTGTTTGCGCCAGTCACGCTCACGCCATAAATTCACGCCGACCAGTCCCAGCAGCGCCAGCGCCAGCAGCCAGTAGATCCAGAAAAGCATCTCAGATGAACACCAGATAAGGAGCGAGAACGTTCGCGAAATAGATGATTGCCAATCCCAGTCCTGTCGCAAGAACGGCTGGAATAATCGTATGTTTCAGTATCCGATTGGTGTTTGACTCGCCGACAACGGGACCCGCGAGGATGACCGCCAGCCGCGTGGGCGGCATAAAATCTCCAACAGAAGCGATCATCGAGAGGGCGGCGGCCACGAGGATGTTGTTACGGTCAAGCAACGCAAGCAGGACCGGCACGCCCAGCACGACGCTGGCACCATAAGCGCTGACGCCGCCGAACAGCGGTATCAAGATCGCCATGCCGACGTAGAGCTGCCAGTGCGGAAGCGAGAGCAGATGAATGACAATCCAGCCGCGCGCACCGGACAGCGTCAACACTTCGATAAACGCGCCGATTCCCGCCAGAAGGGCGAGAATTGTCAATGATTGCGACACCGTCCATGCCGACGAATCAGCAAGGGATACTCTGTCGCCTGTGAAAAAACCTACGGCTGCACTGAGTGTGAAGACCAGCGGAATACCGAGATAGGGGAACATTTCTGGAGCGTATTTTTCGCCCAGCAGCAGCGTAACCAGGACAACCAGCGGCAGGAACAGCTTCAAACCGTGCGCCTGTCCGCGCGATGGCGGCAGCACGGCCAGTGCGCGCGCCGCGTCAAACGTGCGAAAGTACTTCCCAACAAGCAAGTGGGCGGAAAGCAGCGCCAACGGGAACGTCATGAGCAGCAGCGGTAAATCGAACCCGATGTAGGGCATATCCACGCCTGCACCGATCAACATTGCGCAGATATTTACAGGCGGAGCGACCATGCCAAAGAACGCGCCCACCGCAATGAACGCTCCGGCCACGGCGGGCGGCGCGCCCGCGGCCATTAGGACCGGAGCAACCATCGCCCCTGTCGTCAACACACATGGCGCCGTCAGCCCGGTGAACATGCCGGGGAACATTACCAGCAGCATCAGCAGCGATACAACAAGCGCCGGCTGGCCGCGGAATGTGCGGATGATCCAGACATTGAGCGTGCTAAGGGCGCCCGAACGCTCAAACACGGTCATGAAAAAGAGCGACGAGACCACGATCAAGATCGGGTCCAAATAGAGCATCGTCCCCTCGATCAGAAAGCGCACACCCGCTCCGTTGCCGGACGCGAGACTACCGCACACGGCCGAGGCCAATAGCGCAAGGCCGGTCGGGAGTCGCAGCGTGAAAATGCCGACGAGCAGCGCCGCGATCATCACGCCGAGCACCAACCCTTCGCTCACGGCCGCTCCTGATCATAGAATTCAGCAGTGCCCAGGCGCGGCAACGGGCTCGGGTCCATGGGCAATTTTGCTTGGGCCGCAAGCTCCTCGACATGGAGCAGATTCAGCACCGGCACGCCGTCGTGCAGAAAATCGAAGACCATTCCGCCCGCCGATGAAGACACGGCCGAGCGCCAATCGGCGCTGTCCGGATGAATGAACCCGCCGGGCAATTCGCGGCCTTCGGGTCCGGTGCCAAGCATCAGATGATTGCCGCCGACATTGATCAACAGCTCATATCCGCGCGGATCGCCAAACAACGCCAGACGCTCCTCGTATTGCGCTCGACGGTTGCCGCTTTCAAGAAGCGGATAGCCGAGACGCGCACACTTGCGCCGCAACTCCTCGCGCGTTTCGGCACTCAAATCCTGGCCGATGTCGCCCGTGCCGCCGAGTGTGGCCAGATCGCTGCGCCGCGTAAGAAAGCCCTCGCGCACGAGAATATCTTCCATGTCAATCCAAGTCATGTCAAGCTGATTCGCGCCGAAACTGGATGCACCGAGGCTAACCGCGCGAAACGCAGGAACATGCAATTCTTCCAAAGCACACAATAGCGCAAGATTCAACCCCGGTAGTGATCCGGTCATGGTGACTAAAATCGTGTCGCGCTCAGTCAAGCCTTGCCCGGACAAAAGTTTGACCAGATAAGCCGCAAATTCCGGATTGGTGACGGTGCGCTTCGCGGCCAGATAGCCCACGGTGGTCGTAAGCGGAGTGTACTCTTCGCCGACAAGACCCGTGCGGTTAAAGTCGCCCTCGACATTGATCAGGCCGAGCCGGGACTTGTAGAGATAAATCTCGCGCGACGCCCGCTGCATGCGCTGTGCTGCGGCCAACATCTTCTCCCCTACCCCGTCGTTCGCCAGTAGAGTCGTCCACAGAACGGCACTAACGATTAGTGTGGCCAACAGCATTCGCATTAGTGCCCAGCCGCAGCTCCGTCGCGGCGCGGATCCGACGACCCGGTCATGCGCGAGCCGCCGGGGAAGTGAATCGCCTGAACTCCCCCGAAATAGTTGCTGATCGGCGCGTCCGCATAGGGTTTCCATCCGCGCGCGGCCAAGGCGTCAAGCGTAGATTGAGGCAGGCGGCTTTCATGCACCAGATTGACCCCGGCCGGGAAGAAGCGCGGTAAGTCGAGCGCTTCATTCAGCGGCACGTCGAATTCGAGTACCGCCAGCAGAACTTCCACAAGGGCCGCAGGAATACGTGGGCCGCCAGGTGTGCCGAAAACGAGGACGGGCTGACCGTCCTTCAACACGATGGTCGGCGCCATGCTGGACACGGGGCGATGACCACCAACTATGCCATTCACGCTGGTCGTATCGTTGCCGAAGTCAGCCATATGGTTGTTGAGCATGATGCCCAGCTCAGGCACCATAACGCCGGCCCCAAAGAAGTAGTTAATGGACTGCGTGATGGATGCCAGGTTACCGTATTTGTCCGCGACGACCAGATGTGTTGTGTTCCCCGGTCCAAACGCGCGAATGGAATCCAGCGGAGTCAGCCGCGGGGGCACCGTGTCGCTTGGCAGGGAGTCCCGCACTTGCGCCAGATAACTCGGCGAGATCATGACTCCCGTCGGTACGTGAACGAAATCGGGATCGCCGACCCACGCTGCGGCGTCCGTACGTGCCTGACGAATCGCAGTTGCGACGGTATGAATATACTCGGGCGACAGGAGCCCCATGCTCTTTATGTCATAGCCTTCCAAAATCTTCAACGTCTCGAGCAGCACAATGCCGCCGCTGGCCGGAGGCGCCGACGTGATAATTTCGTAGTCGTGATAAGTCGCTCGCAGCGGTGCGCGTTGCACCGGCCGGTAGCCGTTGAGGTCATACTCGGATAGGAACCCTCCGCGAGTGCGAACTGCTGCCGCAATCTGGGAAGAATAAGGCGGGAAGTAGAGGTTTTCAAGTCGCGTACGTGCCAGAAACTCCAGCGTGCGAGCCAGCTTGGGTTGCTTGACGCGGAATCCTGCGGGCGGAGGCAGTCCATTGTCCAAGAAGATCGCCGCGATTTGCGAATCACCTGCAACAGTCTCGTTGAAGTCGAAGATGATTGCCGCCTGCTTCTCCGATATGTCGTAGCCCGTATCAGCGACGGCAATCGCATCAGCCATTAGCGACGGCATCGTGCGCGTTCCGAATCGCCTGTGCAACTCTTGCCAACCGGCCGGTGCGCCGGGCGTGAGCACGGCGGTCGCGCCCGTGCGCTGGACAAGTTTCAATGTGTCGAGCGGATCAAAGTACTGCGCACGTTCCACTCGTGCCGGGGCGCGCTCCCGATAGTCGAGCAGATACGCCGAATCGGATGCGGCATCATAATACAGCGCGAAACCGCCGCCGCCAAGTCCACTGGCGTGGGATTCTACGACGTTGAGCATTGCCAACGCGGCCAATGCTGCATCCATAGCATTGCCGCCGTCCGCAAGGACCTTGCGGCCAGCCGCGGCCGCCAGCTGGTGCGCACAGACAACCATGCCCGAGTCGAACACTGCGGATGTCGCCCGCACGAAACTTGTGTCCAATGGAGCCGTGACCGGCGTCGGAGCTTCGGGTGAACTGGCGGGAATCGTCGAAGCACAGCCGGACCACAACGCCATGGCCGCGACCGCTGATGCTTGCAAAAGCGGGCGGATAAGCAGAGCTAAGTTGAGTCGTTTCATAGACCTTAAATGAACAAAAACCAGATGCTAAAAGCAACCACTTGGAGGCCGATTCTGCTGCGTGCGATTCTATGCAAATGCCTCGCGAAGTGCGCCTGTTTTCGTCTTTGTAATTAAATATCAATTATTTACCTTCCGTTGGTCCCCTTTGCATCTATTTAAGTGCAAATGTATATTGTAGGAAGTTACATAAATTTAGTGAACTAAGTTCAAGAGGTCATTCTTGAAGTTCGTGGTAGACAATATGTTCCCCGCATGGTGCAACCGGGCCGCCCATATATTTCGTACCGTTTTCTCGGAACGGGCGGCTGTGCTGGGCATCAACTGGGCGGAAGGCGTGATTCTCCTCAAGATGAGTATGGGGCATAACACGTTGGCCGACCTGACGCGCCACATCGAGCATTCGCACCCGTCCATCCTGCGCCACATTGATAAGCTCGAAGAATTGGGCTTCGTGGAACGCACGGCCCATCCTGAAGATCGCCGAGTGAAAATTCTCGTCCTGACGGAGCGCGGCCAATCGGCGGCCGAGTCGTTACAGGTGATGGCGAGTAGCTACTCGCTCGAATTAGAGGAGCGTTTTGGTCACGAGCGAATTAAGGTCGCGAGTGAACTGATGCGCGATGTCGTGGCACACTATGCGGAAAACGACTTTCTCGGATGCCCGGCGGCACGGAACGATACACCGAAGGCGAAGGAGACCCATGCGGAGTAGAGTTATCTTATTCATATGCGCATTGGCGATGCTTGCCGGTTGCGGCTATGTACAGCGTCATCATACGCCGAAGCTGACCGATGTGCCTGCGGCTTATGTCCACAGCGGAGCACGTGAAGACGTGCGCGCGGAGGCGTGGTGGAAGGATTTTGGTGATCCGACGTTGGATCAGCTGATGAATGAGGCCATTGACAATAATCCGAATCTCGAAGCAGCGCTCGCGCGGCTGCAGCAATTCCGGGCTCAATCGCGTACGGCTCGGGCCACACTTTTACCCGCGGTCACCGCGAGCGGATCGTATCAGGACGGCGAGCGTGCTTTCGGAGGATTGGGAAAAATCACGCTCGACTACTATGATGTCAGTGTCAGCGCTCAATACGAAGTGGATCTGTGGGGCAAGCTCTCGGCGCGCCGCCGGGCAGCCCTCGGCGATCTCTTGGCGTCAGAAAATGACGCCCGTACAGCGATCCTCACCTTGACCGCGCAAGTCGCGCGAACATACTACCAGATCGCCGATCTCCGCGAACAGCAGCGATTAGTGGAACAGACCATCGTCTCAAACCAGAGTGCCTACGAACTGGTGCGCAGCCGCTATATGCTTGGCGTCGTGACTTCGCTCGATGTCTATCAGGCCGAGGCGAACCTCGCACAAGCTCGGGGTCAACGGGCCGCTGTCGAAGCCAATTTGGCGGCGACGGAACACCTCTTGTCCATCTTAGTTGGCCGCTATCCGCAGACAAACATCGCCGGAGATTTACGCGTTCTGCCCCCGCAGATCATTGCGATTCCCGTAGGATTGCCGTCTGAACTGCTCGAACGCCGGCCGGATATTCGCGCGGCCCGGGCGCGGTTACTCTCCAGCGATGCACGCTGGAGCTCCGCCAATGCCGCGTTGCTACCGAGTTTCACATTGGTCGGAACGTATGGCAACGTGAACAAGCAGTTGGAAGACGCACTCGATCCCGAGAATCTCTTGTGGAATCTCGTTGCCGGGCTAACAGCGCCAATATTTCAGGGCGGACGACTGGTCAGTGAAGCGCAGCGCGCCGAGGCCGGATTCTATGAAGCAGCGGCAGGCTACAAACAGGTCGCCCTCAATGCATTTCGGGAAGTCGAAGACGCGCTCATTCGCGGGAACAAGGCGCGCGAACGCATCCAACAGTTAGAGACACAGACCGCCGCCGCTGGCAATTCACTGCGCGTCGCCGAAGATCAGTACCGGCAAGGCATCATCACGTATCTGCAAGTGCTGGTCGCCCAGAATGGGTATTTCCAGGCCCAAAGCACGCTCATTTCGGCGCGGCGAGAATTGATCACTAACCGCATTGATCTCGCTACGGCGCTGGGCGGCGCATGGACCGACGACGCGTGTAAGACACGCAAGCCCGCGCCGCGGCTTCATTCAGAAATCCACTAAGCCTGAACTATACATTATGAAACGAATTCTCATACCCGGTCTCATTCTGCTTGTCGGATTGGTGATCATGTTCGGGTTAATCGCCAGCCGCCGGAAGCCTGTGCAAGCGGCCACTGTTTTTCCGGGCGTTCTGGTTGAAACGATGACGGCACTCGCCGACACTCATCACGCGGTCATCTCCGGTACGGGGACCGTGCGTGCGCGGCAAGAGATCGCCTTGGCTCCGCAGGTCGCGGGACGCATTGATTGGGTCGCGGACAATTTCGAAAGCGGCGGCGTCTTCCACCGCGGCGACATCCTATGCCGGATCGAGGCGATTGACTATGAGCTGGCGGTCGAACAGGCGCGCGCGCGGGTCGCGCAATCCGAGTATCAATTGGCGGTTGAACGCGCACAGGCCGACATCGCCCGCAAAGAGTGGGAACGCATGCAAGAGAGTGGCGCACAAACCAACGGCACGCCGGAGTCGCTGGTGCTGCGTGAACCGCAGCTTAAGCAGGCTGAAGCCAATCACGCTTCGGCACTCGCGGCTCTGCGGCAAGCGGATCTGGCACTCGAGCGTACCCGCGTACGGGCACCGTTTGACGGCCGGGTGAAGCGCGAAATGGCTGACATCGGGCAGACGGTCACACCGAGCCAGCCGATAGCGACTCTCTTCTCGACCGGTTCGGCGGAAATTGAAGTCGGCATACCCGTGGATGAACTGCTGTGGCTGGAAGAAGGCAATTCTTCCGCTCAGGTTTCGCTTAATGCCGGCGGCCAATGGTATCATTGGCAGGGAACCGTGGATCGGACACTGGGAGTGATAGACAGCATCGGCAGACTCGCGCGTGTGGTTGTGCGGGTTGACGACCCCTATGCCGCGCGATCCGATGGCGGGCCGGAGCTTGCCGTGGGCAGCTTTGTGTCAGTCGAGATTAGCGGCCGAAGAGTGCCGAACGTGACGCCAATGCCACTTTTCGCGCTGCGCAGCAACAACATCGTTTGGATCGCACGCGCCGACAGTACGCTGGAACTGCGCGAAGTTACCGCTGTATTTCATTCACCTGACAGCGTGTTCGTCGGGTCTGAGGTGAAGTCCGGCGAACGCATCGTCCTGAGCGGCATCAACGGCGCGGCGGATGGACTCAAACTGCGACTCACGGAGGCACTCCGATAGTGAACGGATCCATTAAGTGGTTCGCCGGAAATCACGTCGCCGCCAACATCCTGATGCTCGTCATCATCGTCGGCGGATTCCTGATGGCCGGGCAAGTGAACCAAGAAGTCTTTCCGGAGATTCAGCTTGACCTGGTCACAGTGGCGGTACGTTACCCCGGTGCGGGACCGCTCGAAGTCGAAGATGGCATCGTGCGCCCGATCGAGCAAGCGATCGGAGGGCTTGAGAATATCAAGCGAATTAATGGCACGGCGTCCGAAGGGCGCGGTGTGGTCTCGGCCGAGCTGATCGAAGGCGCGGATATTGATGACGTGCTCAACAACATCAAGTCCGAGGTTGACCGAATCCAGACTTTCCCGGAAGAAGCCGAAGAGCCCGTCATCTCGAAAGTGACCAATCGCCGGGAAGCCATCTCATTGGTCGTTTACGGTGACGCGAGCGACGTGGCTCTTCGCGCCCATGCTGAACGCATACAGGACGACCTGCTCGCGTTGCCCAATGTCACGCAGGTCGAACTTGCGGCGACTCGCCCGTATGAAATTTCGATTGAGATTCCCGAAGCGACCTTGCGCAGTTTGAATCTCACACTGACAGACGTCGCCGCGACGGTGCGGCAAGCGTCCTTGGACTTGGCCGGCGGCTCCGTGAAGACGGAAGGCGGCGAAATCCTGCTGCGCACCAAAGAAAAACGGTATCACGGCGGCGAATACGAGAACATCACCGTGCAAACGCGGAATGACGGCAGCGTCGTGAAGCTCGGTGATATCGCCACCGTTAAAGACGGTTTTGAAGATCTCGATAAGGTGGCGACGTTCGACGGCAAACGCGCCGTGATGATCAAGGTCTACCGGGTCGGAAATCAAACCCCGAAAGAAGTTTCGCAGGCGGTTCGCACGTATCTCGATGAACACAAGTTGACCCTGCCGACGTCCGTAAAGGCGGACATCTGGCAGGATTGGTCCATCATCTTGGACCAGCGGCTCAGCCTGCTCATCAACAACGGCTGGCAGGGTTTGGTACTTCTGCTAATTATCATCGGCTTGTTCCTCGAAGTCCGCCTGGCATTTTGGGTTGCCATGGGCATCCCGGTGTCGTTTCTCGGTGCGCTTCTGATTCTGCCGCTCTTTGACGTCAGCATCAACATGCTTTCGCTGTTCGCATTTATTCTGGCGCTTGGTCTTGTGCTTGACGACGCAATTGTCATTGGCGAGAATGTTCACGTGCACCGCGAAATGGGCAAATCGCTCTACCGCGCCGCGGTTGACAGCACCATTGAACTGGCGACGCCATTGACATTCTCGATTCTGACAACGGTGGCGGCATTCATGCCCATGCTGTTTGTGTCCGGTGCTATCGGCAAATTCATGGCCGTCATTCCAATCATCATGATCGCCGTCCTGCTGTTCTCGCTGCTCGATTCGTATTTCATCCTGCCCGCGCACTTATGCGGTGGACTTAGCTCAAGCAATGCGCGAATCTGGCAGCGAATCGAAGGCGTGCGGCACCACTTTGACGATTGGGTGGAAGCCTTCAGCCGCAAGTACTATCAGCGTCTGCTGCGCGCGGCGACTGAACACCGCTACACCGCGATTGCGGCGGCCACGGCTGTGATGTTCGTCTTGTTCGGTGTGGTCGGCGGCGGTCTCATCAAGTTCGTTTTTTTGCCGGAAATTGACGCTGATGAAATCATCGTGAACATCGCGCTGCCGCCGGGCTCGCCGATCGAACAGACCGAGTCGGTTACGAGGATTGTAGAGCAGCGGGGGCTTGAGTTGGTGCGCGAATTCGACGCCAAGCGCACGGATACCCTGAGCAATCTGCGGCACGTTTTCGTGGCGAACGGTTTTCAGACGTTTGAGGGCGGCCCGCGCGGTTCCGTGGACGTAGACGGCGGGCATTTGGCGCAGGTGCGGATGCTGTTCAATGGACCCGATCAGCGCAATATCGTTTCAACGGAATTCGCCGATGCCTGGCGACAGCGAGTGGGCGATCTGCCCGGCGTTGATCGAATGACTTTTCAATCAGAATTGATTCGCTCGGGATCGGATATCGGCTTGCAGCTTTCGCACGACGACTTCACGATGCTGCTGGCCGCGACCGAGCGGGTCAAAGCGGCGCTATCCGGCTATCAGGGCGTCTCGGACATTTCAGACTCGCACGCGGAAGGCAAGCGCGAGCTGCAGCTTACGCTCAATCCCGAAGCGCGCACGCTCGGTATCACAGAGCGGGACATGGCCCAGCAAGTTCGTTCGGCGTTCTTCGGAGCGGAAGCGCTCAGATTCCAGCGCGGGCGCAACGAAGTCAAAGTCATGGTGCGCTATCCCGATGAAGACAGGCGTTCACTATCGGATGTCGAGCATTTGCACGTGCGCACTCGCAATGGCGGCGAAGTGCCGTTTACCGCGGCCGCGACCGTGCAGGACGGCGTGGGCTACAGTGAAATCACGCGCACGGATCGCAAACGCGTCGTGCAGGTCTCCGCTAACGTCAATGAAGCCGAAGCTAACCCGGATGAGATTGTCGCAGATTTGCAAAACGGCCTGCTGGCGCAATTGCGCGCGGACTATCCCGGCTTGAACGTGGACTTGGAAGGCGAGAGTCGTGATCGGCGTGAGTCGCTGGGCAGCTTGGGTACGGGATTTCTGTTCGCATTGTTTCTGATTTACGGACTGTTGGCGATCCCTTTCAAGAGCTTCACGCAGCCGCTGATCGTGATGAGCGTGATTCCGTTTGGCTTTGTCGGCGCGGTGGTGGGCCACATGATCTACGGCTACAATTTGAGCCTGATGTCCATGTTCGGCCTCGTAGCACTGGCCGGCGTGGTGGTGAACGGCGCCTTGGTTTTGATTGATTGCATGAATCAGCTCCGCGACCAGGGAGTGCCTATTCGCGAGGCCGTGGTGCAAGCCGGCATCCGCCGCTTCCGGCCCATTTTGTTGACATTCTTCACGACGTTTTTTGGATTGCTGCCGCTCATGTCGGATCCGTCCGTGCAGGCCAAGTTCCTGATTCCGATGGCAATCAGTCTGGCCTTCGGAGAATTCGCCACGACGTTCATTGTGTTGATCATCATCCCTGCGTTGTATTTGATCCTTGAAGACGTGCATGATTTCTTCAAGCTGAAGGGGCGCCACTACAAGCAGGTGGCCGAAGTAACCGATTCCGATTTGAAGGCGGCGACGGCTGAAATCTAAGCCGCTAACAGTACCGACGAGAAAAGAGCGGGCGACCCGATAGGGCCGCCCGCTCTTTTGCACCGTTGCATCTCATTTGAACCGCGCGAACGCGGACAATTCGCTTAGCTGCATCCGCTCGTACTGCCGCAGGTGGCGCACTTCAGGCACGTGCCGTTGCGTACCATCGTGAAGCTGCCGCATTCGCTGCACGCGTCGCCTTCGTAGCCTTGAATTCGGGCAATCTCAATCAGCTTGGCTTTGCCGCCGCCGTTCAGGTGTCCGTTCGTGCTGTGGCCGTTCGTTTCGACGGGGACGCCATGTCCTCCGTACGTTTGCGTTGCCACAACTTCCGCAACTGCAGAATGAGCACCAGATGCTTGGGACGGCGTGCTGGGATCTTCTTCACGATCGGCCTTCTCCTCAATGGTGTCGTGGGCAATCGTTATGACGGCGGCCTCTTCCGGCGCGTGCTTGCCGCCGTTGATGGCATCACTGCGCGTCGTTTCGGTGTGAGCATCCACGACATGCGCCAGGTCGTGGCGTTCGAGATAGCTGATGGCGAGTTCGCGGAACACGTAGTCAATGACCGACGTCGCGTACTTGATGTGATCGTTGCCGCCGACCGGACCATTCGGATCAAAACGCGTGAACACAAAAGCGTCCACGTATTCATCCAGCGGCACGCCGTGCTGCAAGCCTAGGCTGACGGCAATCGCGAAACAATTCATCAAGCTGCGGAAGGACGCGCCTTCCTTGTGCATGTCGAGGAATATCTCGCCCAGCGTGCCGTCTTCATATTCACCCGTGCGCAGATAGATCTTGTGACCGCCGATGCGGGCCTTCTGTGTGTAGCCGTAACGACGGTCGGGCAGCCTGCGGCGGCGCGTTTCATAGATAATCTTCTCGACCGCGTCACTGATCGTGTCCGTAACATGCTCCGGTTCCTCAAGGCCCAGCCCCGCGATGCCAAAATCATCGGCCGTGGAGTTTAGCGGCTGCGATAGCTTGGATCCGTCACGGTAAAGCGCCACCGCCTTCAGCATCAAGCGCCAACTCTGATAGTAGGCGTCCTTGATATTCTCAACCGAGGCGTGACGCGGCAAGTTGATCGTTTTGGAGATCGCGCCGCTGATGAACGGCTGCGCCGCGGCCATCATCTTCAAATGCGCCAATGGCTGAATGTAGCGCTGACCGTACGCGCCGCATTGGTTCGCGCAATCAAAGACGGGTAGATGCTCGGGCTTCAGGTGCGGCGCGCCCTCAATCGTCATGCGACCGCAGATATGATCGTTGGCCTGACGAATCTGCTCTTTGGTGAAACCAAGCGCCGTCAACAGATCGCCGTTAGCCGCGCGCATGTCAGATTCGGTGATCTTCAGACGGTCGCGCACGATGTCGGCGCCAATAACCCACGGCGTGATGGCGAACGTGATGCTGAAAGCGCCTTTGAGCTGCGCTTCGACGCGATCGAGCGCATCATCGGGCAAACCCTTGGCGCGCAATGTGTCGCGATTGACATGCGGCGAGCCATCGAGCGTGCTCGTGCCGGAAACGTAATGAGTTATCTGGCGAATCTGCGCCTCAGGATACCCGAGATTTTCGAGCGCCAGCGGCACGCTGCTGTTGATGATACGGAAGTAACCGCCGCCAGCGAGTTTCTTATATTTGACCAGCGCAAAATCCGGTTCAATGCCGGTCGTATCGCAATCCATTACCAGACCGATCGTTCCCGTCGGCGCGATCACCGTGGATTGTGCATTGCGGTAGCCGTTCTGGACACCGAGCGCCAGCGCTTCGTCCCAAACATCGCGGGCCGCGTCGGCCAGGTATTCCGGACAGTGCGCCACGTCGAGCGGCACGGGCATGACCGTGAGATTTTCATAGCCATCGAGCGTGCCGCCGTAAGCGGCGCGCCTGTGGTTGCGAATCACGCGCAACATGGCGTCGTGATTGCGTTGGTACGCCGGGAAGGCGCCAAGACCCGCGGCCATTTCAGCCGAGGTGCGGTACGATTCGCCCGTCAACACCGCCGTTAGTGCCGAGCACCACGCCCGCGCCTCGGGGCTGTCATAGGCCATGCCGAGCACCATCGCCACCGTGCCCAAATTCGCATAGCCTAGGCCGAGCGTGCGATATTCATACGACCGCTGGGCAATGCTCTGCGACGGGAACTGCGCCATTTCAACCGAAATGTCCAACACCGTCGTCCACACACGAATAGCGTGACGGTACAGCGCTACGTCAAATGTCCGCTCTGACGGATTGAGGAACTTCAGCAGGTTCAGACTGGCGAGATTGCAGGCCGTATCGTCGAGGAACATGTATTCGCTGCACGGATTCGACGCGTCAATTCGACCGTCCGCCGGGCAGGTGTTCCACTCGTTGATCGTCGTATCATACTGAACACCGGGATCAGCCGAAGCCCACGCAGCTTCCGCGATCTCGTTCCACAAGTCGCGGGCGCGTAACGTGCGCATCACGCGGCCGTCAATGCGCGCGGTCAAATCCCATTTCTCATCACGCTCTACGGCGCGCATGAACTTGTTGTTCAGGCGGATCGAGTTGTTCGAATTCTGACCTGACACCGTCTGATAGGCCGCATTGTTCCAATCCGTGTCGTAGGTGTCAATCCGCATGGCCGTATAGCCCTGCGCGGCGAATTGCAGCGTACGATGGATGTACGGATCCGGAATGAAGTCGCGGCGCGCGCGCGTAATGGCCGAGCGGAGCGCGGCGTTATGCTTGGGGTTGAGGCGGGAATCCAGAGCGACGCTGGTGTCGTGCGCCGCCTTGAGAATTTCGTTCAGACGCGCCTCGCACACCTTCGAACCCGCTACAAGCGCGGCGACCTTCTGCTCCTCGACGACCTTCCACTGAATAAACTCTTCGACATCCGGGTGGTCGGCGTCAAGACAAACCATTTTCGCCGCGCGCCGCGTCGTGCCGCCCGACTTGATGGCTCCTGCCGCGCGGTCGCCGATCTTCAGAAAGCTCATCAGACCGCTGGAAACCCCACCGCCGGAAAGGTGCTCGTCTTCGCCGCGCACCTTGGAGAAATTGGTCCCGGTGCCCGAGCCGTACTTGAACAGACGCGCTTCACGGACCCACAGGTCCATGATGCCGCCCTCATTCACAAGGTCATCCTCAACCGACTGAATGAAGCATGCGTGCGGCTGGGGCCGCTCATAGGCATTGCGTGAGCGTTCGAGCTGCCCCGTTTTTGGGTTCACAAAATAGTGGCCCTGTGCCCGGCCTTCAATAGAATACGCCCAATAGAGCCCGGTGTTGAACCACTGAGGACTATTGGGCGCACAGACTTGAGCCGCCAGCATAAACTGAAGCTCGTCGAAAAAGACGCGGGCCGAATGCTCATCGTCAAAGTAACCGGACTTCCAGCCCCAATACGTCCAGCAGCCTGCCAGCCGGCGGAAGACCTGCTTCGAGTCACGCTCTCCTGCAAACCGGGCCGACTCGGGCATCTTGTCCAATATGGCTAAGTCCGGCTCGTGCCGGAGCAGCCACTCGGGGACACCCTCTTCCCAAATCGGCCGGGTTGCCATGGGTACGCCCGCCTTACGCAGGTATTTCTGCGCGAGCACATCCACGGCCACCTGCGACCAGCTCTCGGGCGCGTAGATGTCCTTGGCTTCGAACAAGACCCGCCCGTCCGGCGAGGTCAGCTTTGATGTCCAGGGGACGAATCGCAGATCGGCATAGATGTCCTGCCCCTCACGAGTATATCTGCGGGCAAATTGCAACGGAGGCTCCTTCCAGATCGTTTACGCTAATTCCAACTCTCCCGTCCCTGCGCCGCGCCACGTAAGCACCTGATTCATGCCTCTTCATCCGCGTCGAACTACTGCATCTATACATTCTGACGAACCGAACCACAATATCTTGGGTCATGCGCTGTTGGGGCCGTAATATAGGCGCGAAGGGGCGGCCAGTCAAGGGTCGAAACATTCATTTTCAAAAAGTTTTCCACATCACAATTCCACACTTTTCAACAATTTCATTCGGTTTTTGAGCGAAAACAATGAGATAGCCGTGAGGAGTGCCTAAAGTGAGCGATTTCCAGCCCTTCGCGCCCCGGTTGCTGTAACAGATAGTAAGTATTGGAGCTTGCTGTACGCATGAGCAAACCTCCCCTGCCGATGTTAGACGCAATCAGGGCCTCTCAAAGATACTAATATTTGTCCTAATGTTCAAGGCCTGTGGTACACTCCGTTCACCTTCCTGTGCCTCCCAAAGGCTCGAAAAAGGCCAAAAGCGACTTGACAATGCCAGTGGCGTCCATTATATTTTGAGGCTTGTGCCGAATCGGCTTAACCCCAATTTTTCAACCCTGTTATGGCCTACCAGTCTTCACGTCCCCGCCGCGGTAATAGTGCGGCCCGTATTCGCGCCGGAATGGTGCGAAAGCCGTCCTATCTCGAAGAGCATGGGATTAAGTTCATTGACTACAAAGACATCAAGCTCTTGCAGCGCTTCATCGCCGCCAATGGCCGGATCTTGCCGCGCCGTTTGACCCGATTGGATCGCCAGCAGCAACGCCTCATGACGCTCGCCATCAAGCGCGCCCGTCACCTGGCCCTGTTGCCGTTCGTGCAAGAAGCCGAAGTGATGTAGGCCCTTTCCCCCACGTTTCCAACTGAACGAGAATAAGTCATGTCCCGAGTTTGTCCCGTCACAGGCCGCGGTCGCCACAAAGCGAATACCGTCAGCCACGCCAACAACAAGGCGCGCAAGTGGCAGTACCCGAATCTGCGTTCCAAACGCTTCTTCGATGAAGCTACAGGTCAGTGGGTGCGCGTGCGAGTATCCGCGCGCGGTCTCAAAACCCTGACCAAGAACGGTCTGCCTGCCGATTGGCGCAAGCAGCTTGAGTTGATGGCAGCGATTCACTCGCATACCCACCAGGCGTAAGGAGAGTCATCATGGCCAAGAAGACGAAAGAAGGACGCATTATCGTCACCCTCGAATGCACCGAGGCGCGTGGTAAGGGCTTGACCCCGAGCCGTTACAGCACCATGAAGAACCGCAAGAATACGCCGGAGCGCATGGAGCTGATGAAGTATAATCCGTTTCTGCGGAAGATGACGCTGCACAAAGAAGTGCGCTGACCTTACGCCGACAGTTTCCGTGCAAGTGAACGACTTTGTTCATGGCGGGCCGACCCTTGTTGGCCCGCTTTGTTTTGCTGGAGGACCCCTATGCTGAAATCCCCGCTGCTGCTCAGAACCATGCTGTGGACGCTCGTGACCGGCGCCATCTTGACCGCCGGGAGCCTGTTCGTCTTCCAGCGCGTCGTGACCGGGAGCGTTGTGCGTACCGTCGGCGATGAATTGATGACGAGCCAACGCGTGCTGCGGCAGCTACTCGATCAACAACAGGACTTCTTGCATGCCGTCGCCGTCAATCAGGCCGATTACCTGGCCATGTTCGACACGCAGACCGCGCCGGACAGCGCTGCGGACCGGGCGCGCCGCTATCTCGATCTGGCGATGCTCGACCTGCTGCAAATTGAGGACTCCGCAGGAAATGTGTTGACCAGCGTTGTGCGCGGAAATCCGGACCTGTCCGCGCAGCGCGATCTGTTCAAACTCGCCGGACTGCGTTTTCAGTACGACGACATGTATCTCTATCAGATCGCGTCCGCGGACTTCCCCGGCATGACCGGTAAGCGAGTTTTTGTCGGGAAACGTCTGGATACACGCTGGCTGTGGGGATTGTCCGAAATCACCCGCAGCCGCATGGCCGTCTTCACCGGAGACCGGTTCCTGTTTGTGAGTGTTGATTCAAGTTACATTCAGCCGTTGACCGCCTCGCTGCCGTGGGACATGACCGCCGCCGTGAAACCGATCGGGTTGAAGCTGGCGGATCAAGACATGCTTGTCATGTGCGAAGGGCTGCCGGGCGGTCCTTCGCCGGACCTTTGCGTGCTTCTGCTGCGTAATCTGGAACCGGAGTTGGCGATGCTGGGCTCGGTCAACCGCAGCGTCGGTTTTCTCGCCGTCTCACTGCTGCTCGTGCTCACTCTGTTGGCCGCGATTGCAGTGGCTAGCCTCGTGCAACGCGTTCAGACTCTGAATCGCGCCGCGTCCGCGCTTGAACTCGGCGACCCGGATGTGCCGCTCGTGCAGGCCGGTCGCGACGAATTAGCCAGCCTTAGTCGGCGCTTTGGCGCCATGCGTGCGAAGCTGCGTGAACGGCAGTCCGAGCTCGAGCAGCTTAACGGTAAACTTGCGGAGCAGATGCGCGACCTCCGAACGGCGCAGCACCAGCTCGTGCAATCCGAAAAACTCAGCACGGTCGGCAAGCTCTCGGCGCAGCTCTCGCACGAGTTGAACAATCCGATTTGCAATATCCAAAACTGTGTCGAAGTTCTGCGGAAGCATGGCGCGCAGGGCGAGGCACAGGAGTATGTTGAACTGATTCGCGACGAAGTCGGTCGCATGGCCAAGCTCACGCGGCAGTTACTGGACTTTCATCGCCCGGCGAAAGAAGAGTTCCGGCCGAACAATTTGAATCAGGTTGCCGATGCCGTAATGCGCGTCTCGGCTCCTCAGCTTGACAGCAAAGGCATCACGCTGCGCCGAGAGTTTGCCCCCGACCTGCCCGAGTTGTGGTGTGACTCCGATCAGATGAAGCAGGTCCTCCTCAACCTGATTCTTAATGCGGCGGACGCGATGCCCGCAGGCGGCACATTGACCGTGGCAACACACGGTGATGATGAGCATGTCACGCTCGACGTATCGGACACCGGATTCGGCATGGACGAGGCCACGCGCGAAAAGATATTCGACGCGTTCTTCACCACGAAGTCCGCGGTAGCCGGAGTCGGATTGGGCCTGTTCGTATGCTATCGGATTGTCCGCCTGCACGGTGGACTCATTGACGTCCGTTCGCAGCAGGGAATGGGCTCCACGTTCAGCGTGAAGCTGCCGCTGAAGCCCGCGCATATCGCCAGTGAAGAAAGCGCCGCCGTATGAGTACTACCCGGGTGCTACTGATTGATGACGACCTCGCATTCCGTAAGTCCACCGCAAAACTGCTGGAAGATGCGTTCTGCGTGATCGAGACCTCCGCCTCCGGCGAAGCTGCGCTGGCGCGATTCGCCGAAGTGCGTTTCGACGCGGTGCTGTGCGATTTGATGATGCAGGGGATGAGCGGCTTGGAACTCCTGCCGAAGCTGCGCGAAATTGATCCGAATGTTCCCATCGTGATGGTGACCGGCCACGGTTCAATTGACTCGGCCGTGGCGGCGATGAAAGCCGGCGCCATAGACTACGTGACGAAACCGTTTAACGCCGACGAGCTGCGCTTGCGGATGATGCGAGCGGTGGAATATGAGCGAGTCCGGCGCGAATTGGTGCTCCTGCAAGAGCAATTCTCACAGACCAAAGGGCTTGGCGGTATGTTGGGGCGCAGCCGCGCGATGGAGGCTGTATTCACGCTCGCCAATAAGGTAGCAGCAAGCGACGTCACCGTGCTGATTTTGGGTGAAACCGGCACGGGTAAGGGGATGCTTGCGCAGGTGATTCATGCGCATTCCGCGCGCGCGAACAGGCCGTTCATCAGCGTGAATTGCGCCGCTCTCACGCCCACGCTGCTGGAAAGCGAGCTCTTCGGCCATGAGAAGGGCGCGTTTACCGGCGCAGTCGAGCGCCGCATGGGCCGTTTTGAACTGGCGCACGGCGGCACGCTGTTTCTTGATGAGATTGGTGAACTCACTCCGGAATTGCAGACGAAGCTGTTGGAAGTTGTGCAAGAGAAGCGTTTCGAGCGTGTGGGGGGGTCGCAGACGATTCAGGTGGATGTGCGGCTGATCACCGCCACGAATCACAATCTGGCGGATCGCGTGAAGGACGGGAAATTCCGTGAAGACCTGTACTACCGTTTGAATGTCGTACCGGTCACGCTGCCGCCGCTGCGGGCACGGCGCGAAGACCTTGAAATGTTGGCATTGCACTTTCTCGCCGAGGCCACGCAGCGCCTGAAGCGATCACCGCTCACGTTTTCCCCGACGGCGTGGAGAACGCTGCTTGAACACGCTTGGCCGGGTAACGTGCGCGAGCTGCAGAATACGATTGAACGCGCGGCCGTGCTGTGTGAAGGCGATGAAATAAAGTCCCTCGCCCTAACGGAGATGCCGGCGCCACGTTCTTCCACCCCGTTGTTCCTCGACAAGCCGCTGAAGGACCTTTTGCGGGAAGAGACCGAGCGTATTGAGAAACAATATCTGGCGGGACTTCTCGCGAGATTTGCCGGCAGCGTTAGCAAGACCGCAGACCACGCCGGGCTCGACCGCAGGACGATCTTCGACAAGATGAAGCAGTATGACTTGCGCAAGGAAGATTACAAGTGACCCCTAAATGGGAGGTCCCCCTCCCATTGGGAGATGTGGCTCACACAATTGGCGACCATCAGGTCGCCAATTTCTTTTGCAACCTTATTGTTTAATGTGTTTAGCACTTCAGGATGCTATGGCACGAGGATTGTAATTCAAGAGAATCAGAGATAATCGAAGCTGCTGAATGGTGAGGCGTTGGCGCGAGACTTACCATTCCACAAAAAGCAGCGTCGTTCGCAGCGAAGGCGGTTTTTCCCCAGGTCGCCTTCGCTGACCTTTGCGAAAACCCCCGGCATTTGCCGGGGGTTTTCTGTTGTGCGCAGATGACTGCGGACCGGGACCCAGGTTACGAGAAACTGACTATTCCTTGGCAGGTTTGGCGACTGAATGCACCACCCACGGCTTCGGCGGGAGGAAATTAACCGTCGAACCGCTGATGGAGAAGCGCGTAATCTCCTTCATGTCTTCACCCGAGGCAATCGTCGCGTTGAAACTCCGGGTTACGCCGGCCACCACCGTGCGCACGGTGATCGGCTGATTGGCGATTTCATTGCCGCAACTGCTGAACCAATCCACCGCGACAACGTACTCACCGGCCGGCGGAGTTTGCGTCCAGTAGATATTTTCGGGACGGCCGTTCGTGTAATTGCCGCAAAGATTATCACGGTCGAGCTGGCCACCGGACGTGGTCGTGCCCGGTGCCTGGCCGTTACCATAGTAGCACCACTCCTCGCTTGGGTCCTGGACCCAAAGGTCGAGATCGAGCGACAGCTCGTTGTACCATGTGAGCGTCACTTGAATGTCGCCGGTACCCACGGACGTCGAAGCGTTCGGCACGCAAGCACAGCGTCCCGGCGCAGGCGAGCCGAAGTCGCCAACGGAGAATTCCACACACCGCGGATCGTTGTAGTGCCAAGCACTGCCGATCGTCACGACATCCGAAATCGTGTTGTAGTACGTCCCGGGTTCGGTCGAGCTCTCGCGCTGCATACAAAATGTGTACGCTCCCTGCGGCAGATACCAGTTACCCGAATGCGTCCAACCGATCGTGCCGGATGGCGCATACAGCACACCTTGGCCGGCCTCGGGAATCCAGTCCGTTTGGGCAGGATATTCGAGTGTCACAGTCTCGACGCAAACGTACAGCCAGCTCAATGCCGTGTTAGTCACGTGCAGGCAGCCTGATGCATCATCCTGGACGGGACGCGACGTGATGAACCACGGTGAAAGCTGGTAGGTTTGTGCGCGGACTGTGCGCGTTTCGGGATCAAACGCGGATGCAAAAAACTCAGGCTGTCCCGTGGTCGGATTGCGCCGCCACAGACTGACATCACCCGGGTCATCTTCGCCGGGCACAGGCACAGCCACTTCGACCGGGCGGGCAAACGTGAAGCCCTCGGGACCGAATTGATAAATGTCGGAAACCCGGGCCTCGCCGTCCGGAACGGTCACGGTAATGTCGTTGTTGCGTTCAATCGAAAAGACCATCGTTCCGGGATCGCCATTGTCACGCGGCGGAACCGCGCCGACCGGGACGACCAATTGAGCGCCCAGTTCTGTCTCAATCGTGCCGGACGTTGACGAGGTTACGGAACCGCTGGCGTTGTCTTCAGGCGTCGTCTGATCGGGCGGGTCATCTTCGTCCTTCGGACAGCCAACAATTAGCAATCCGGCGAGGGCAAGCAACAACAGGCTGCGGAGTATCTTCTCAAGTACCTCCTGTGAAAGCAGTTTACAGATTTGCGAACAGTCTCTCCCAGATGACTAAGGTACAACGGTTTCAAGGATTAGCCAAGCGAGCAATCTCGAACAATGTCGGCTGATTGAGCATGCTCGACCACAATCATCAAATTTTTGTTACAATTGGCGCTCCTCGCATCGCGCAGGCAATGCAAGTTTGTCACAGACTGTAGCATGCAAGTATTCAAGAAAAAAGCAGCGGGACGATCACACGATCGTCCCGCTGCTTCTTGTGCCCCACCTACTAGGGTCTATGGTTCTTGCACATCGGGCGACTCCATTGTCACGACATAGAAATACTTGAATTGGCCGGTGGAGATGACATCCGTGTCTTCGAAGAAGTTCTCCTGCGTTGAACCGATGATCGTCTGCTCATTGGGTTCGAAATCGGGCGACGTGCCGCGATGCACGACAAACACCGGGTTGGTGTCATCGGGTTCCCAATTGAGTTTGATGCTCGCCGCTTCGAGGTGGATCACCACGTGATCGAGGAAGCACTTGCCGCACTGCACACGCGACCGATAGTCCGAACCGCATGGCACCCCATTGTAAACAGTCGGCGCCACGTAGAAGTAGTACGTTCCGGGAGCGAGGCACTTTGCGATCACCTGCCTTGACTCACACGGTCCGGCAGTCGCGTAGCGAATTGTCTGCAAACTGCTGCAATTCGGATTCGGCTTATAGATGGCCATCTCAAACGGGAACTCAGCCGAGACGCTCCACTTGATACGCCGTGATACCGCGAGATTGAGCTCGTACCAATTGGTGTCGCGCAGGCCGCCCATCGCCCATGACTCTCCGCACCAAGTGGAGTTGCAGGTCATCGGTGAAAACAGCGGCGGATTGGTCAAACAGCCTTCGTTGAACGAACTGAACAGATTCGGGCACGGCTCTCCTTCGCTCGGAATGCCGACGGGACAATCGAGTGAACAGGGGCAGGTACATTGTGTGCAGTTGATGGCCAGCACATACGGCCCGGAGGAACCGGACGGGCTATTGACCAGCAAGTTGTAGGTACCCGGCGCCAAGCAGCCTGAGACCAACCGGCTGTCGCTGCCGATGCCGGAATCGAAATCGAACTCGAGCATCGTCACACAGTCAGAACCGTATAACCACACAGCAGGATCCAGACCGCCGCCGAACGGAGTGTACGCCGGCGTGCTGTTGGCGAAAACGTCTACTGCCAATGACATGCACGAGCCCGCCGGTACAAACACCTGATACCAATCCGCAGGATCGGGCGGCAAGCCGTTATTGCTCGGTAGCAAGTCGCCGCAGATGGTGTCCGTGCAAGAGAGTGTCACGAACGGGTTACAGACATCGTTGCCCGGATCAAAATCGAGATCCGGAAACGGACACTGATTGCTGCACGAGCAGAATTGGCAATCCGCCGCCAGAATATACGGTCCGGTCGTTCCGGCGACGCCCGCCACGCGCACATAGTACAATCCCGGCGTCAAGCACGCTGTGATGAGCTTCGCGTCATTACTCACACCGGAATTGTCGTCAAGGGCAAGCTGCGTGCTGCAAGTGGCATCCCACAGTTCAACCACCGGATTCAGCCCGGCCAAATAGCCGAAATACCCGGGCGTGCCATTGGCGAACACATCAAGCGTCAGGCGTTGACATTGCGGACCGAAGACCCAGAACATGTACCAATCTTCATCCACGGACGGCCCAAGCGGAATGTCGCCGCACAGCGTGTCGCCGCAAACGAACTCCGCCGGTGCGGTTGCGCAACTGTTGTTCGCAGGTTCGAAATCCCGGCGCTGGTAGGGGCAGGGCGGCGGACAGGCGCAGTGCAGACAGGTCAGTGTCAGGATGTACGGGCCCGTGGTTCCTTGCACACCACCGATCCGGATGTGATACCAGCCGGGCGGCAAACAGGTCGTCGTCAACTGCGCATCGTTGCCGACGCCGCCGTTGTTATCCTGTCCAAGTAACGTCGTGCAGTCGGCTTGGTAGATGGCAATCGCCGGGTCCAGGCCTTGGCCAAACGGGAAAAAGCCGGGCGTATCATCCCCGAGGACATTTGCCACAATTTGCACACACGGCGTGCCCGCGGGCACTTCAAATGTATACCAGTCGTTATCAGGAGCCGCGCCGGGTATGATCACGCCACACAGCGTGTCGTTACAGCTAACCTGAATGTTGTTGAAGGAACAGGCGTTATTGGACGGATCAAAATCGAGATTGGCATACGTGCACGTCTGCCCGGTCGGACAGGGTGCGCAATGCACCGAAGCAACATAGGGCTTGCAGCTTTGCGGATACGGGAAATCGGCGGGTGTCACCGGTCGCACGCTGAGCCAGTAGGTGCCCGGGTCCAAGCAAACCGACAGACAAAGCGGCACGCAGGCGGGTGCGTTACCCTGTGCATGCACGATCATCGCCGAACAGTTCGCGTTCGGCGTCGTTATCGCGGCGGCTACCGCGAAGTCCGCCGTCACACACCACGTCACCGTGTCACGCGTGGTGATATTCAGCTCGTAAAAATCACGGTCGGGGATGTCCACGAAAATGGAGGATCCGCAAATCGTGTCGCTGCACTGCACATGAACTGCCGACGGCGGAGTAGAAAAACAGCCGGCGTTATACTGGTCGTTCCAATTGGGGCATGGCTCACCTTCAGGCCGGGCATTGCCGGACAGAGGACATTGCACACAGCCCGGTGAACATGGATAGCAGTCCACGCGCGCGGTGTACGGTTCGCAGTAGTTGGGCAGCGAATAGGGAGTTACTTTCAGCCAATACCGCCCCGGCGGCAGGCACGCGCTGGCGATCAGCGTGTCACATTTCTGCTTGTACGGACTCGCGGCCCACATGATTTCCCCGCCGCAACCGGGCAACGGCTCGGTGATAAATATCTGTGCGGGGACGTTGGCAAAAACACGCCACACGACGCTGTCGAATTGCGTAAGGACGAGCTCATAGACGTCTACATCCTGGACATTATAGGAGGGGTTGAGCGGATGCGCCCAACTCGTGCCGCAGACATCCACTCCGCATTGTATGGGCGTGGCAAATTCTCCGGCCGCCGTGCAGCCACTGTTGTAGGTATCTGGATAGTTCGGGCAAGGCTCGCCTTCCTGAAGACCTGCCGGATCACAGACCGGACAGGCGATGCACGGCTGGCATTGCAGCGAAGCGACATAATCACCGTTGGCGCAGTTGACACTGCCCGCAGGACCGGAGGGTTCGATCAGGAAGTAGTAGTTGCCGGGTTCGAGACAGGCGTCAATGCAAACCGTATCACAGGCCAGACCACCGGTCTGGGCAGTGGGCATAATTCAACCAGGGAAGAATTCGTAGAGAACGACCGTTACATCAAACTCGGCGACGACGCAGAAGTGAATGCTATCGCGCTGCGAGAGTGAGAAGCAGTAGGCGTCCTTGTCCAGCCACGTGTTCGTGTGCGTGGCTTTGCCGCACCACGTGTCGCCGCAGTGAATGTTCTCGCAACCGCTGGCGAAACAGGCCGGGCCGGCGTTCGGGTCGGGAAAGGTCGCCGGGCACGATTCGTTTTCGTAGTTACTCCCCGGCGGACATTCGGTGCAGCCTAATCCGACAAAACAGGACGGCATGACCGAATAATCCATCACAAGCTGGTAGTTGCCGGATTCACCGGCAGCGCCATCTACGATGATGAAGTAG
The DNA here is from genome assembly GCA_016702305.1 of bacterium. Classification (NCBI taxonomy): domain Bacteria; species bacterium. Next base: position 439,880 of record JADJEH010000002.1, on the reverse strand, counting down.
GTTACATTGCGGGTGAAGTGAAAACCTGAGCAGCAGCTTTGCGGAGCACAATCCGGCGAATCGTCGTTGCAGCATAGCATCACGGGCTCGTCGGAACCCGGACAACCGAGCCAGATACTCAGCACCGTATTGTACGCTGAACCACAGAGCGATACGTCGAGCGTCATGTCCATCAAGGGAGTGAAGCGATAGACGACATCAGGCGAACTCCCACCGGAATAACACGGCGTCGGATAGTTGTCCGCGTAGCCCGTCGTGGTACCGGCATCCGTATAGGGAATCGAGGGGATGATCGTCGCACCGGCGCACACATCGCCGCCTTGATCTAGTGGATCGCGTCCAGCTTGTTCACGCGACTGATACTCCGATTGCAGAGCGGCATACTGCGCCTGCAACGGTTCGACGGCAGTCTGACCCGCACAACTTAGCGAAAGCTGCCAGATATCGTTTTCCAAACGACGCAGTTCCGTAGCGACGTCGTCTTTGCTGCGAGGCGATTTGCCGCTGAGCTTCTGCTGGTCTGCCAGGGCCAGCAGGGGCAGTGTCAGCAGCAGGAGCCATCCAAGAAGATAGCGTGTGTTCATAGCCGGGACCCTCATTCCTTAAATGTCACGAATCTTAAACAATTTACCCGTTATGCTCGGTATTGACAAGAAATCTGCCTAAGCTATGTAAGAAAGTCACCGTAACACTGGGTCCATAATGCCGCAATGCCTCGCTAAATATCAATTGTTTGCGAGAAACCGAGGATAACGACGAGAGGCATGTCCTCACATCGCCCTAACTCAATACTCATAACAAAGGGGCGACTCCGGATGGAGTCGCCCCTTTGTGAAAAGAAACGCGATCGGCCTACTTCATCGGGCCGGTAGCACGCTTGACCGGGAACGGAGGCATCGGCGCATCGTTGCGCGGATCCTTCTTGATCATGTCCCGGCACCATTTAATGGCATAGTCCAACTGGTCGTCCTTGCCGCCGATCAGGTTCTTGACGTTCTGCTCCACCGGATCGGTCGGATCAACACCGGGGCCTTCGATCAACCACTTGCTGTCGGCACCCCAACCGGTGAACTCGGGCTGTGTCGCGCCGCCGCCGTCCACGAAACCCTTGCCGCCGCGGATACCGACCCAGCCACCCCAGGTGCGCTGGCCCACGAGCGGACCAAGCTGCAGACGCTTCCACCCCTCTGAGAACGTTTCACCATCCGATCCGGTCTGCTCGTCGCAAATTGCGATCTTGTGCCCTTGGAAGGCCGCCCACGGATCGTGGTCACGCTGACCGCCGCGTGAAATGCCCCACGACCAGATTTCGCGATCCAACTGGGCGAGAATCCAGCGCGCGATATTGCCGCCGCCGTTGTTACGCACGTCGAAGATAAAGGCCTTCTTGCCGCCATACACCTGCGGGTAGTATTCGCGCATGAACTGTTCCATCCCCGGAGGGCTCATGTCGGATAGATGCAGGTAGGCAATATCATCGCCGCCGTGTTCCTTAACATAGGCCATGCGGCTCTGCACCCAATCCCAGTAACGCAATTCGCCTTCATCGGACATCGTGCGCACCACAAACTCGCGGGCGCCGTCCAGCGACGGCTTGTCGTTGATCGAGACCATGACCAGCTTGCCGGATTTGTTGGTCAGTAATTCGAGGTAGTTCGCGACTGAATTGACAGGCTTGCGATCAATGGCGACGAGATACTCGCCGGGCTTGACATTCAGGCCGACGGCAGACAACGGGCTGGTTCGGCCTTTGTCCCACGGATCGGGAGCAAGCACGCGATCGATCTTGTAGTAGCCGTTGCTCTCACGCGCTACATCAACGCCCAAGAGGCCGACGCCGACGTTCTTGCTGCGTTCAAGGTCGCCGCCAAAAATATAGGCGTGGCCGGCACTCAGTTCGCCGAAGAGCTGACCGAGAACGTCGTTCAACTCATGACGGGTGGTGATACGATCAACGAGTTTCGCATAACGCTCGCCCTCTTTCTTCCAGTCAACGCCATGCATGTTGGCATCGTAGAAGAAGTCGCGCTGATCGCGCCAGGCCTGCCAGTAGATTTGCTTCCATTCGGCGCGCGGGTCTATGTCGCAGGTCCACTCGTCGAGCTTCAGACCTTTGTCCTTGTCGTCCTTATCAGCCTCGGGTTCTTTCGTGTCGCCCGCATCGAGGATCACGTAGTCATTCTTGGTGCGCACAACGATCTTCTTCCGATCATGAGAGAAGCCATAACCGCGCGCGCCATCCACGACCGTATGGTCTTTCTTCTTCTCGATGTCGTAGCAGTGCAGCGCCACAGTCGGGTCGTCCTCGTCGGCGTCATCTTTCCAGCCGCGAGCATCCCAAGCGATATAATAGAGCTTGCCTTCGACCGCGCCTAAACCGCCGTAACGGCCCGCATCGGCAGGCAACAGAACGATGCGATTGATCAGACCGTCCCAGTCAATCTTGACTTCGACCTTCTTGTCGTCATCCTTGTCGTCCTTCTTGCCCTTCTTATCCTTCTTGTCTTTCTTGTCGCCGTCGTCGTCTTCGTCGTCCTTCTTCTCATCGTCCTTTTTGTCGCCGGACTCGATGGTGTTATCCACTTCGAGATAGGGGCTCTTGGTGTCCTTGGCCAGCGCCAGCGCGAAGAGCTGGCCGGTGTTCAAGGTGATGAAACTATACTCGTTCTCACCGTAGAAGGCGTTGTGATTGCGGCGCGACGTGAAGAACAACCACTTACCGTCGGGATCCCAAGTAGGCGAATCACTGTCGAACATCGGGTCCGTGACCAGATGCACGGACTTGTCTTTCGTGTCATAGATTTTGACACCGCCGAACTTGTTCGGCAGAATGACCGAGTAGGCGACATAGCGTGAATCGGGCGACCACTCGTAGCTATAGATCTCCCAGTCCGACGTGTCAATCACCGACGTTGAGCCCGTCTTAAGATTGATCAGCGACAGCTTGCGGTCTTTATTGCCGCAGACCGCCCACTCTCCGTCAGGTGAGAGCTCAATCTGGAAATTGTACGTCGAGGGTCCCGGAGCCACCTTGCGGGGAGCGCCTTTGCCATCGGCAGGATAGGCCCACAGCGTTTGGTCGCCCTCCTTGTCCGTCCAGGCATAGATTTCCTTGCCGTCCTTGCTGTACACCGGCGACCGTTCGCGTTCGCCCGGCGAGTCCGTATTTTGCAGAACGACGCCACGGCGTTCAGTCGAAGCGGTAAACAGTTCGCCGCGCGCGCCCAATACCAGCCGCTTGCCATCCGGCGACAGACCGTAGTCGCTCGTATAGTCGTCCGGCGACACGAAACGATCACGAGTCTGCAGGAGCTCGGCGGGCATGGTCACCGCAACTTTGCGGGTCTGACCTGCCGAGATATCGTAGACAAATATGTCCGCACCAACCGAGTAGGCAATCTTGCCATCGGCCAGACTCGGCCAGCGCGCGTCGTAATCACGATGCTCCGTCAATCGCTCCAGTCCCGTGCCGTCCGGATTCATGCGCCACAGGTTGTCGCGATCATCTTCGTTGCGAATGTAGTAGATCTTATTGCCGTACCACATCGGCGTGGCATCGTTACCTTCCCAAGTCGTCACCTTCTTGTAGTCGAGCGCCTTGGTGCTGCCGACGTAGATGTCTTCCGCCCAGCCGCCCTTGTAGCGCTTCCACGTGCGACCACCTAACGAGAAACGGGTATAGGCGATGCGATCGCCGCCCGGTTCAAAAGTGATGTGGGCAATCTCAGGCACGCTCATCTTCTCGGGCCAGCCTCCATCCGTGCCCACGAGGAACATCTGCCAACCACCATAGCCGTTGTCGGCGAAATTGCGGTAGGCAATCCGGCCGTCGTTCGTCCATGCCGCGACCATGTCCGCCGCCGGATGATAGGTCAGTCGGCGTGGTTGACCGCCGTCCGGCGAGATAACGTACACGTCAACGTTGCCGTCGTAGTTACCGCTGAACGCGATCCACTTGCCGTCCGGCGAGAACATGGCAAAATTCTCCACACCGGCAGCCGATGTGAGACGGCGGGCCGGTCCACCGGCCAGAGGTGCGATCCAAAGATCATTGTCAGCCGTGAACGCGACCTGATTACCGTAGGCAGTCGGCCAACGGAAGTAGCCCGGTGCATCCTCGGCGAAAACCGTGTTCAGACTCGCCGCAAGTGCGAGCAGAAATGTGAGGGACAGTTTCATGCAGGATCCTTACAAGACAACAGAGGGATTGAGGAAAGCTGGTGAGAGGTGGTCGGCCGTGATCCGGCCCGGCGAACCGCGAAAGCGTCCGCCGCCGGCGACCCAAGGGGGCTAAGACAAAATGGCCCCCGAAGTATTAGACTTCGGGGGCCATTTCTTGTTGCGAAATTTACTTCATCAACATCATCTTGCGGACAGACGTATAGTCCCCCGCATCGAGGCGATAGAAGTATAGACCAGAGGGCAGGTTGGCACCGTTAAACGACGCCGTATACACGCCGGCCGACATGGTCTCGTTGACCAGCACGGCAACTTCCTGACCCAGCATATTCACCACCGTCAGGCGAACGTCGGCGTTCACCGGCAGCGAGAACTGAATGTCCGTCTGCGGGTTGAACGGGTTCGGGTAGTTCTGGCGCAGGCTGAATTCGTTGGGCACGGGCAAATTGATTTCCCGGGCAACAGACGCATTCGTGTCGGCGATACCGCGCAGCAGGACTGTAAATGCGGGGTTGTTTTCCGCGTTGCTCGCGATAGTCAGAATGCCGTTCCAGGTGCGCTGAACTGGCGGATCAAAGGTGACGGTCACTTCGCGGCTGCCGCCTGCGGCAACTGTGAAGCTCGTCGGCGAAATCTGATAGGCCGGCGCGGCGTTGTTCGGCGTCACCGTGATGTTCGTCACGTTGAGCGGATCCACACCACCATTGTTGTAGACCGTCAGAGTCTGCGAGACGCCCGGCCAAGCGGGACTGACCGCACCGAAATTAATCGTGTCGCGGTCGGTATCAATCACCGGGAACGGCGGGACGGCAGTCGAGACTTCAAAGTAAGCCTGAATACAGATGTTGCCGCCGTCGTCTTCGGTGATGTCTGTGCCGTTGTTATTTAACTGAACGGCAATCGGGCCCATGGCCGTGATACCCGCCGCGTTCGGCGGAGTGAGGTCAAAGCCCATCGGAGCGCCCGTTGCGAACAGATAGCCAATCGTCAAGGCCTGACCTTCGAAAATCGTCAGCCCGGGGTTCACCGCAACTGTATTCCAGCCCGCCACGAGGGCAGTCGTAATCGAACGATCTTCCGGAGCCACGGCGATTTCGTCCGCCGGATGCACCCATACCTTGATCGTACCGGTGGCCGCGCCGTTTACATTCAGGCGAATCTGCGAGAGTTCAGCGGGATATTCGGCGGGAATGAACTTGAGGCCCCAACCCGAGCCAACGCTGAAATTCAAATAGCTGTCCGGATCTTCGTCGTCATCATAGCGATACCAGCGGTCGTTGCCGCCGACAAAGAAGCGCAGATAGGACGTGTCGTTCTCGGCCGATCCGTCTTCATCCGAAAGAAAAATACCACGAGCAACATACTCGCCTTCCGCGGTCGGAGTGAACGGAGTGCTGGTCGTGATTTGATCGCTGGCGCCATCGGCCAGACCCGTGCCAACCGTCTCGTCGGTGTAAACGACAGTCCCCTGCGGGCCGGTAACCTGGAATTCATACACGTACGGACCAGCCGCGCCGGTACCAACGTTGGTCACGTCTTGCGTAAACGTCACGTCCTGGCCAGGCATGAAGTTGAAGCTGGGATCACCGCTGTTGATTTCGTTCACGAGATCGCCAGCCGAGAGGTCCACGAAGGTGTTCGCAAACGTGCCGCCAATACGCAGAATCCAGTCATACGGGAAGTTGTTGTACGTGCCAAACTTGCCCTGTGTTGAAAGCTGGCTGCGGCCACTGGTCGAACCGCCGTCAGCGATCGAGTTCCAGTTGCCGTCGCTCTGGCCGCCACCGGGGACCGGACCGAACACGATCCAGAAGTCCTGATTGGCCAGCACCGTCACGGTATCGTTGAAGTTGACATCAATCCAACCGTTGGCAGGCTGCGGACCGGGGCGCACGGCCACCGCGTCTTCGCCGCCGGGAGCCGGAGTCGAATTGAACACGAACAGCGAGCACGGCGCGTTGCCGGCGCCGTCAATGATGTAATGGTAAACGCTGATGATGTTGAAATCCACCAGCGGCGTAAAACGCACACGGCACCAGTAGTTCGTACCAGTGTTTAGAATCGCCGGGGTACCGTCGTCGTAAAACAACGAATCCGGCTGGGGATCATCAAGGCTGCCGCCGGGTGTGGGGCGGGCTACAAACCCCTCGGGTGACATGAGCATCACATTGTCCGAGGCCATGGCGGACAAGGTGGTAGTCAGGCAGAGGAGCAGGATCCATTGGGTCCAACGCATGGGATGCCTCCAGTTTTGGGTATCTACAAACATTTCAACAAGTTCCGGGACTATTTCCACCTGTCGTTTTCAGGGAAAAAAGAAGGGCCAAACGGCCCACTCACCAAAATAGCGATTTTGCCGAAAAAAAGAAAGCCTTTTGGGCTCAGTCCTGTGCTTCTCTATAGATAGAGTCGGTGCAGCGCGATATAGTTGCGGACGGCTTCCGGCAACCAGGCTTCTGTGGGTGCGCCAGAACGGAGGGCGGCCCGGATTTCCGTCGCGGATATCGGGACCAACGGCGTGGCGAGCAGCCGAACCCGGTGCACATATTCAGGCGGCGCCAAGGAGAGGTCCACGCCTGGCCGCCGTAATACGGCCACGCGCGCATGCTCAAACAGCTCTTCCGGATTGCGCCATTTCGGCAGTTCGACCAAGGAATCAGCGCCGACAATCAGCCACAGGTCATGCGGTCCGGGCGGCAAATCGGCAACGACGTGGCGGATCGTATCAGTCGTATAGGCTGGTCCAAAGGCGCGTTCCTCCGTGTCCGACAGTTTCAAAGCCGGGAACTCAAGCAGTGCAAGCCGCAACATCTCCTTGCGGTGCGCATACGGAGTCATCGGCAAATGCAGCTTGTGCGGGGGATGCGGATTGGGCAGCATCCAAACTTCCGGAAGACCCAGTTCCACGCGCGCGGCCTCTACTGTTCGCAAGTGTCCGTAATGAACCGGATCGAAGGTCCCGCCGAACAAACCTAACTGCATCAGGGCGTAGCGGCCTGCACAGGGGCAGCTTTGATTTCCAGCTCAAGTGCGGCGACCTTGTCCAAATAGACTCCGTTGGGGAATCGGCGGCGGTAGTCGGTTGCGGCGGCTTGAGCCTTCTCATACTCATCGAGCTTCAAAAGAGAATGCAGCTTCTCATAGGCGGCTTCGTCTGCAAAGCTCGTATCGTAATAGTCGGCTAATATCGCGTCGGAATAGATCACCGCGGAGGCCCACTCCTCGATCTTCACGTAGAGCTTCAGAGCCGCGAAGACTTTGCGCGCCAGCTTGTCGCGGCACTTGGCCATATACGTGTACGCGCTGTCGGCATACTCGCTCTGCGGATAGTCCTCGAGAAAGCGCTGGAAGCCGTCGAAGGCCTGCTCGGTGTAGGTCTGGTCAAGACGGAAATCAGGCGCCATTTCAAACTGGCAACGCGATTCGTAAAAGGCTGCGTGGCCGGTCAGCGGACTCGATGGGAAGGTCTGCACCATGCGCCGAAAATCATCTGACGCGACGAGGTAGTTGCCCTGTTCAAACTCCGCACGGCCAAGATAGAAATAGGCCGAATCAATGAAATTCGAACCCGAGTAGTTCAGCGTGATGTCGCGCAGCAGCTGCGCCGCACGATAGTAGCGCTCGCGTTCGAACAGGCCGCGGGCGCGCTGCCAATCCACGTCCGCGCCGTCATCCGACACGAAACGCGTCTGCGAAGCGCAGCCCACGACGAGCATGAACAAAAATATGAGTAGCGTGTGCTTGAGCATACGAAGAGTAGTTCCGATGTGCGAGTCTGCGATGAATTCGATGGGCTATTTGCTGCGCGTGGTAAACAGCAGGACGAACAGCGCGCCTGCCGCCGCAATCACGGACAACGGCAGCAGCCAGGATGCCGCGTTTGATGCGCTGCTATCCGCGGCCAGCGTATCCGCCACGGCGAACAGAGTGTCGTTCAAGAGCGAATCGGCGCCGGAGCCTTGTGCCCGGCAAACGGAGCCCGCCGCCAAAATGCCGAGGACGGCGGCGCGAATCAAAGTCGCCACGCGAGTGTTACCGCTGTATGTCCCGCATTGAGATGACCGTCATTATACAACAGCGCAACACCAATGGAGAGAATGTCCTCCGGGAACGGCAGCCGATCGTTGCGGGCGCGAAACCAGTTCGCGTCAAGCAGGCCAACCCCGAACGTCGCGACGGCACCATGGCTGCGGGTGAAGAGGCTGCCGCCGGCGCGGAGCGCGATGGCGCGGGCGGGCCGCCATTCGGCGCCTGCCCGAGGCTCCAGAAAGCCGAGCTCATCCGAGCGACTCAGGTTTGTGACCTGTACAGCGACGCTGTAGTTCTGACGTTGCAAGGCCAGCGAGGCGGTCGTTCCCTGGTCTACCCGGCGATCCAGAGGATGCAACCAGCGCGGTCCAGAGACGGGGAACCGCTGATAGTGTAAACCCACTTGAACGCCGTGAGGTTTCAAGATCACTCCGTAGCTGAAGCCTTCGCCGTCACCCTTGAAGTCCCGCGAGTAGAAGTCAACCCGCCCGCCGACTTGCACCCGTGGATGCAGCAGCAGTTGTGTCATTACACTCGACTGATATTCCGCCAAAGCATGGACTGGCGATGAGGAGGTCAATCGGCCCGGATCCTCACGGCGCATGACCGGTTCAGCCGGTATGACACTCGCGGAAAGCCAGCGATGTTTGAAGGACAATGAGCGTATGAAAAAGCTCGGGAAATCACCGAAACGGCTCAGTGTCGAGCGTCGCGACATGTCATTCTGACGATAGTCGTCCTGTGAAACGACTCCGTTTCCAATGAGTATCGCACCGAACGCCGTGCGCTGAGCTGGCGGGAAAGCGATATAGGCCGCGGGATTCTGGCTGGCCGTCGAATAAGAACCAAAGAGGGCTCCGGTGGCCGATCCCAAGGCCAGGTCGCGCGCCACTCCAGGCTGCACCCATAGCGCATCCCACTCGACTGCGCATGCTTGAGCTGCCCAAAGCAGCAGCCAGAGCGCGTATTTCATGACGACTCGGGCGCTCCATAGCGTTGCACGTGCATCCACAACGCTGCGATAACAAGCGCGAGAATGCCGTAGTAGAACGTCGGCCAGAAGGTCGCCAGCCGCGCCGCCACGGTGATGTCCGTCCGCATAGGTATTGCGCCAGATACGACACCGGTGCGGTCGTAGCCGAGCCGATCCGCATAGCGCCCGCTGGGCAGAATAATGGCGCTGATGCCGGTGTTGGCAGAACGCACGACGGCCCGGCGCATGGCGACCGCACGCAAACGCGCAAGCGCCAGATGCTGGTAGGGACCACTGGAGTGGCCGTACCATCCGTCATTGGTGACGTGGCCAAAGAACTGTGCGCCGTTCAGCACGGCATCGGCGGCGATGTCGGGATAGACGACTTCAAAGCAGATTAGGCAGGTAAACGGAGGAATCACGCCGCCGGAGAACACAACGACGGAATCGCCGGGTTTGAACTCGGCCTGGCCAAGATGGAGATTGCCGAGAAACGGAAACCAGTTTTGCCCGGGAATTCGCTCGCCGAACGGCACAAGGTGGATCTTGGAGCTCCGCTGGAAGCCGTGGGTATCCGGGCGCACCACAAAGGCGGCGTTGTAGGGGACCTGTTCGCCGTCGGCCAGAACGTCGTAGTCTGTGCCGCCCGTCAGGATAACACTGTTGGTCCGCTCGCTTAACATGCGCAGACTGTCGGCGGCCCACTGGCGAAAACGAATCGGCATGGGCACGGCAGTCTCGGGCCAGCAGAGGAAATCCAGAGTGCTGATCCGGGCAATGCTGTCGCTTAACGCTACGTGCCGGTCGAGAATCTCAGCGGAACTCATGTCCCACTTTAGCTCGGCGGGTATGTTGGCTTGCACAGCGGCTACTTCAAGCGTGCGTGCGCCGCCATCAAATTGCGTTGACCGCCATGCGCCCCAGAGCAACGGTAGCACGATCAGAGCAGCGCCGATTAGAGCGTAGGGTCTGCGCCGGGTCTGCCACGCCAGAAAGAGCAACGCGTTGACGATTAGAACGAGGAACGACAACCCCTGGGCATCTACCACTTCCGCGAGCTGCAGAGCCGGGACTGAGGCGGTCAACGGCAGGGCCCACGTTGCCCACGGGAAGCTCATTTCGCCCGTGCCCCAGAAGATGTCAATGGCTTGATACGCGGCGACAAATATCAGCGCCGCGGCCCGGAAATTGATCGCGCGCGCAGTGCGCTGCACGACCCACGCTGTCATCCCCCATGTCGTCGCGAGCACCGCGATCAAGGCGAGACCCGCAATGGCCGATGCCCACCACGGCGCACCGGAATTCAGGCCAACCCAATAGAGCACCCCACCATAGAACAAGAGTCCCGCTCGCCAGGCGGGACCAAACACTCGATCACGCGCGGGATCGGTCGCCGCCCACAGGAACGGTATCAGCGCGACGTAAGCTAACGGCCAAAGCGAAACTGGAGGAAACGCGAGCGCACCGATAACTGCGGCAAGCAAGAACCCCCAGCGACGCATGATCTTAATCGTCCGCGCCGACTAACACTTCGCGGCCTTCACTGGCTGAACGATAGGCCGCTTCCACCGCTTCGAGAATGTAGGCGGACTCTTCCGCCGTGGACATCAATTTTCCCTTGCCGGAGACGACGTTATAGAAGTGCTCGATCTCGTACTCGAAGGACTTATTGTAAACCGTTGTCGTCCTGAGCTGCGGTCCGGCGGGCGTGACGTTAACCAGGCTGCCGTGAATCTCTTTGGTGATTTTTAGGGGATTTAACTCGGCGATGCCTTTGTTACCGCTGAACACGGTTAGGGCTGCCGAGTCATCGCTCATGTAGGCCCATGTGGAATTCAGCAGCAGCGACGCGCCGCCCTGGAACGTGACGTAGCTCGAGAAGGTGTCTTCCACGCGCAGGTTGAGGCGATCCTTGGACAGGTTGGCCGAGACGCGTTTGATCTTCGGCTTGCCCAATACCCACCAGCAAACGTCGAGCAACTGCAACCCCAGATCCATCAACACACCACCGCCGGATATACGCGACTCATGCAGCCACGGACTGCGTGACCAGGTCTCTTTGCGCTTGAGCCATGACGCACGCACGACGCGGATTGCGCCAAGTTCTCCGCCCTGCACCCACTCGTGCAGAAGCATGACGTCCGGACGAAAGCGCAGATTCATGCCGACCATCAGATGCCGGTTGGCTTTCTTGGCGGCCTGCACCATTCGCTGCGCTTCTTCAGACTTGCGGGCCATCGGTTTTTCCACCAGCACATGCTTCCCCGCAGCAAGCGCGGCCAAAGTCAAGGCCAGATGCGAATTCGTAGGCGTGTTGATATGCACCGCGTCAATGTCGGGATCATCGAAAATGCGCTCGGCATCTCGGAAGAACTTGGGGATCTTCTCTTTCTCCGCCAGCGCCGCGGCCTTGGCATAGTCCGTGTCGGCGATGGCTACCAACTCGGCCTGCGCATTCTTCTTGAGCAGCGGAATGTGAAAGAGCTGGCTAACACCGCCCGCGCCGACAATACCGACCCTGATTTTGTCCGCCATAGCCGTCCTACTCCCTCCTGCCGGAGCTGACCTGTTCATCCAAAAACGACTGCAGCAGCAAAACCGCTGCCGCCATGTCGAGTTTCCCGCGTTGTTTTTTCTGATTGATGCCCACTTGCGTCAGCGCCCGGCTGGCTTGATACGAGGTGAAGCGCTCGTCAACCATTGTAACCGGAACGCCAAGCGTAGCGACCGAGTCGGCAAAACGCCGAGCCGCTTGCGCAGCCGGACCTTCGGCACCGGAAAGCGTCAAGGGCAAGCCGACGACAATGAGCGCAACATCTTCCGTGCGCAGCGTAGCCTGCAACAACGGAAGATAGTCCGACTCATCTGCCGGCCAGATCGCCAGTCCCACCGCGAAGCGCCGCTCCTCGTCGGAAATCGCCACTCCGATGCGGCGCGTGCCCCAGTCCAGACCGAGGACACGCGACTTCATCAGCGCTCGTTCGGCGGAATCTGATCCAAAGGAGTCTTCAACGATTCCTTGAGCAACTTGCCCGGCTTGAAATGCGTCTTGCGCCGCGCCGCCACGTAGATAATCTCATTGGTCTTGGGATTACGGGCCTTCGGCTTCGGTTTCGTCTTCTTCACTTCGAACACACCGAAGTCACGGATTTCAATGCGCAACTCCGCTTCGTCGCCCGCCATGATCTGCCTGAGCACCGTAAAGGTGTCATTGACCACTTTGGCCACCGTGTCCGGCCGCTCATTGCTAAGCACGGCGACTCGCTCTACCACATCTTTCTTGATGTAAGTTCGCATTCAGCCTCCTTTGCTGTTCCTCTGCGAATATAGTAACTGCACTTTATTGTCATTAAACCTGTTGCCGCTACATCGGCTGCTGCGCCGAGGTCTCTTCGTCGAGACGCTCCACATGAAGCACGCCGGGAATCGCGCGGATACGTTTGAGGACGCGCTGCAGATGCAGCAGCGACTTGACCTCAAGGACCAGCCGCCCCGTGGCAAACTGATCTTCGCGCTTCATTTCAATGTAGAGCATGTTGACGTCCTCCTTGGCCAGGCCGACGGTGACGTCACCCAAAAGCTGTTGGCGATCTTCAGCCACGAGCTTAACGCGCACGTTAAACTTGGCCTCGCGGTCCGCGTCCCACTCCACTTGCATATTGCGCTCAGGGTGGCGCATCAGGAAGGGAATATTCTTGCAGTCCACGCGGTGTACGACCACGCCGCGGCCTGAACTGATGAACCCGGTGATCTGATCGCCCGGAAGCGGCTGGCAGCATATGCCGAAGCTGACCGCGACCTGATCCATGCCGTGAATGCGAATTCCGCTATCCGAACCCTTGACGCGCTGAATGACCTTAGACAGCACATTCGCGACGGGGTTGGTCGGACCGGGATCGGGAGCCAGCTTGCGCACCACGTTTTCAAGCGTCAGGTCGCCCGAACCGATGGCCGCCAGGAAACTCTCAAGGTTATGACCGAAGAGCTGCGCGATCTCCACAAGCTCTTTGTCGGTTTTTTTGTGGCGCAGGCGCGTCAGTTCACGCGAAAGCATTTCCCGGCCCAAGCGCTGCGACTCTTCAAAGTGCTGCTCTTTCAGCCACTTCTTGATCTTGTTGCGCGCGCGGCTGGTTTTGACAAACTGCAGCCAATCAGGATTGGGGCGCTGGTTCGGAGACACGATCACTTCGACCAGGTCGCCCGATTTCAACACCGCCTTCAGCGGCGCAATGTGACCGTTGATTTTCACCGCCATCGCATGCAGGCCGACATCGGTGTGCACGGCGAACGCGAAATCCACGGGAGTCGAACCGACGGGCAAGGTCAACAGTTTGCCGCGCGGAGTGAAGACGAAGATTTCGCCCTCAAACAGATTGATCTTGAGGTCTTCAAGATACTCGCGCGAGTTGCCCGATTCGGCCTGATTTGCCAACAGACTGCGCAGCCATTCGATCTGCCGGTCAAGCTCCTTGCGGCTCTGATCGCCCTCTTTATAGCGCCAGTGCGCAGCGATGCCGAACTCCGCGCGGCTGTGCATCTCTTCGGTGCGAATCTGCACTTCGATTTTGCGGCCGTCAGGACCGAACACCTTGGTGTGCAGCGACTGGTACATGTTTGACTTGGGCGTCGCGATGTAGTCAGTAAACTTGTCCTGAATCGGCGTATAGAGCGAGTGCACGATGCCCAGCGCATAGTAGCACTCTTCCATCTTCGAAACGATAATGCGGATGGCCAGCAGGTCGAGAATCTCCTCGAACGGATAGCCGCGCGTCTTAATCTTATTGTGAATCGAATAGAGGTGCTTCGGGCGGCCCGTCACCATTCCCTTGACGGCGGCCTTCTGCAACTCCGACTGGATACGCGCACATTCGCGCTTGATGATGCGCTCGCGCTCATTGCGCTTCAGCGAGACCTTCTCGGCCAATTCATGATAGGCGCGCGGTTCGAGCACCTTGAAGGCCAGGTCTTCCAACTCCCACTTTATCTGATAGACGCCCAGGCGATGCGCCAGCGGCGCGTACACATCCATTGTTTCGAGCGCGATGCGTTCCTGCTGCTGCCGCGTCATGTGACCGATAGTGCGCATGTTGTGCAGGCGGTCGGCGAACTTGATCAGAATGACGCGTAAGTCATTGACCATCGACAGCAGCATCTTGTGCAGATTCTCGGCCTGCTGCTTCTCCTTGGACTCGTACTTGAGCTGCGGAATCTTGGTGACGCCGTCCACCATCTTGGCAACGCCTTCGCCAAACTTGGCGCGCACTTGCTCGATGGTCGTCTCGGTATCTTCCACGACGTCGTGCAGGAGTCCGGCGGCGATGACGTCTTCGCGCATGTGCAGTTCGGCCAGAATTTCGGCGACGGACAGCAGATGCGTAATGTAGGCTTCGCCGGATAGGCGGCGCTGATTCTTATGCGCGTCGTAGGCGAAGTGAAAGGCGCGTTCGACAAATCCGAAATCCGCGTTGGGGAAGGTCTGCAACAGCGCGATGCGAATGGCATCGAGCGAACGCACAAACTCGGGCTCGATCCCCTCGTACTGGGGACCGGCTAACGGTGCCAGCGTACTTGGCGCGGCCTCCGGAACATCGAGTTTCGGCGCGGGGCTTCCCATGCGTGTGCGAGCGAATTCCTATGTTGTCTAAAACGGAGAATCATCCACGGGCGACAGAGTATTGTCGCCATAATCAGTATGTTCTTCGCCACCGGCCGGCGGCAGACTTCGCGCGTGGCCTTCAAGCGGGGCGAACATCGTATATTCCTTGATAAACGTCAACGCGAGTGAACCGGTCGGGCCGTTACGATTCTTGGCTACGATGATCTCCGCCAGACCTTCAATCGGATAGGATTGGCTACCGATCTCGTACTGCGGGTCCTTCTTCCCTTTCCACAAATCCTTGTAATACTCGGGACGATAGACAAACATCACGACGTCCGCATCCTGCTCAATCGCTCCGGAATCGCGCAAGTCGGACAGCAGCGGTTTGCGCTCGCCGCCGCGAGACTCGGTCGCGCGAGACAACTGCGAGAGCACAATGATTGGAATCTTCAGTTCCTTGGCCAGGTTCTTGAGCGACGCCGACACATAGGCGATCCACTGCTGCTGATTGTCCACCATTTTAGGCGGCGTAATGAGCTGCAAGTAGTCAATCACGATTAGATTGATCTTGTGTTCGATATAGAGCTGCCGTGCCCGCGCGCGCAATTCGCCGATTTCCAAGCCGGGCTGATCGTCAAAGAACAAATTCATGTCGGCGAGCCGTCCCGCCGCATTCGAGAGCCGGGCGTATTCGTCTTTGGTCATGCGGCCCGTGCGAACCCGCTGCAAGCCGATGTGCGCTTCGCCCGCAAGCATACGCAGCACTAACTGCCGGACGTCCATTTCAAGCGAGAAGATCGCAACCGAGGCGCCGCCGTGCTGAGCGGCACCGGTAGCAATGTTCATCGCCAAGGCCGTCTTGCCCATCGAGGGCCGCGCCGCCACGATGATCAACTCGCCCGGATTAAAGCCTGTGGTGTAGTCGTCGAGGCGATCAAACCCCGAGGTGATGCCGTGGACATGACCTTCGCGCGACTTCATGTGCTCGATATGCTCGAAGGTCGTCTTGACGGCTTCAAGCGAGGTCAGGATATTCCCGCCGCGCCGTCTGCCGATAAGATCCACAAGCTCGCGCTGCACCTGTTCAAAGACCGCGTCGGCACGCGCCGAGGGGTCGCTGGCCGAACTGACTGACTTGGCGCTCATCGAGATGATGTTGCGCAGAAGCGCCTTCTCATGCACGACGGCCGCATAGTGCTCAATATTGGCCGACGTCGGTACTTCGGCGGCCATCTCACTCAAGAATGGTACGCCGCCGACCTCTTCGAGCTTGCCAACGCGCCGCAGTTCATCGGTGATCGTGATCAGATCAATCGGCTCGCGCCGCAGATCAAGATCCGCCATCGCCTGAAACAGCGTGCGGTTGTTCGGCTTATAGAACGACGCCGGTTCGAGCAGGTGCGCAATCCGCACGAACGCCCCGCCATCCGACAGCAGCGCGCCTAACAACGCCCGCTCCATCTCGGGCGACTGCGGCGGTACCCGCACACCGGCCATATCCGGCTGTTGCGAGCGCTCTGAGTAGGCGGGTTGAGCCAATAGAATACTCCAAATTCAAAACTCCAAATCCGAATCCGGAGTCAGAGAAAACCGTCATGTGATTCAGAATGACCTTCGCGCGGCGGCAGCCGTGATCCGGTCAATTCAATTCGTCGTACAGCTTGCGCAGCAGCTTAAAGTCCTCGTCGCCGTACACTTTCTGACTCATGTTGCGCAGGTAATACGCCGGATGATAGGTGACCAACAGCCGCATCCCTTCCCACGGAATGACGCGGCCCCGCAGGTTCTTCATCGCATCGTCGCTGCCGAGTAATTCGTTAGCGGCGTGCTTTCCCAAACAGACGATGATCTCGGGACTGATGAGCGATAGCTGCGTACGCAGATAGGGACGGCATTCGGCCTTTTCTTCGGGCAGCGGATCGCGATTGTTCGGCGGACGGCATTTGAGCGTGTTGCAGATGTAAACCTGTTTACGGTCAAGTCCGACAGCGGCCAGCATTTCATTGAGCAGTTGACCCGCGCGACCGATGAACGGAATACCGGACATGTCTTCATCGTGGCCGGGGGCTTCGCCAACAAACACGATACGGGCCTGCGGATCGCCGTCGCCGTAGACAAATTTCGTGCGGGAATGCCCCAGCGCGCATTTCGTGCAATCACAGATCTGCGTTTCGAACTCGGCCAGACTTGCGGGCAGCGGTTGCACGGCGCCGGTCAATACACGTAGTGATCGGGAAGTCGCTGCGACCGATGGCGCGGCTGCCGGCGCGGCTACGGTCGGTAGATAGAGTTCATCTTCGAATAGCGCGAGCGTGTCGAGATAATTCTTGACGGCGCGCGCCTTACTCATGCCACCGGTTCGGTTTCGGTGGGTTTCTTCGCCGACTTCTTCACGGCTTTCTTGGGAGCTTTCGGCTTCGCGGCCTTGGCTTCCGCCGGAGTCTTTTCAGCTTTTTTCTTGGCGGCCTTTTTCGGCGCTTCGGGCTTCTCGACAACCGGAGCGGCGGCAACGGATTCTACGGGCTTCGGCTCGGCCTTAGGTTTGTCCCGACCGCGCGATTTCTTGGCGGCCTTAGCGGGCTGCTGCTCGGCCATCGCACCCTGCGGCTTGGCCACGGCCTCGACGGGAGCGGCGTGTGTCACAACGGGCGCGTCGTTGACGAACGGCATGCCCGACTGATTGGCCGCTCGCTGAGCTTGACGTTCACGACGCAGGCGTTCACGACGACCACCACGACGCGATTTCTTCTTCGCGGCCTGACCGGCGGCAATTTGCGCGGCGGTCGGTGGCGTCGCAGGTTGAACCTGCGGCGGTGTTACGACGGGCGCGGGCGGCGTATGCCCGTTCTTCAGTTCGACCGGCTCAGGTTTCGATTGAGGCCTGGGCTGCGGTTTCGGTTGCTGCTGCGGTTGCGGCTTGGTAGGCTGCTGGGGCTTCTGCTGTTGCGGCGGCTGCGGCTTGGCCTGAGCTTTGGGCTGTGGCTTTGGCTGCTTGTGCTGCTCTTTCGGCTTCTGCTTGCCCTGACCCTTGCCGGATTTCGGCTGCGACTTCTGTCGTTCGTCCGCAGCGTCTTCGAGATCCAAGCCTTCGAAGCGCACGAGACCGTGCGTGTCTTCGATGATCTCATCATCCAGTTCCGGCTCAATATCCAGATCGAGTTCCGGCTCGACATCCGGTTCGGGCAGCGGATTGCGATAGATTTCCATGACCGCGTTGAGAATCTCGCGCGCGATTTCGCGCTTCGATTGCAACGGCAGGTCCTGCACATTGCCGGAACGGTGGATGATGAAGACCTGATTCGTCTCAACCTGGAACCCGCTGCCCTTGGCGAGCGGATTGTTGGCGACGACGATGTCAAGATGCTTCTCGCGCAGCTTGCGCAAGGCGTTGTCCAACACGTTCTCGGTCTCGAGCGCGAAGCCGACGATCACGCGACTGCCCTTGTTCTGCGAGATGCCGCGCAAAATATCTTCCGTCGGCACCAAGTGGATCTCGGGGTCTGGGTCGCCCTTCTTGATCTTATTCTGCGCGGTGTTCTCGAAGGTGTAGTCGCTGACCGCGGCGGACATCAACAAAATGTTGCATTGGTGAAAATCGCGTTTGACCGCTTCCGCCATCTGCCGCGCAGTAGTAATGCGAGTCAAGCGCACGCCGGTCGGCGGCGTGACATCAGTCGGTCCGGCGACAAGACTCACTTCAGCACCGCGCTCGCGCGCTTCTTCGGCCAAGGCAAAACCCATGCGGCCCGAGGCGCGATTGGTCAGCACGCGCACGGGATCCCAACTCTCTTCGGTGCGACCGGCCGTCACCAGCACGCGCACTCCGCGCAAATCCTGCGGCGCGCTGAGCAGATGACGCAGTTCGGCGTAAATCGTCTCCGGTTCGGCCAGGCGGCCCAGACCCGGGTCTTCACCCGGACGCGCCATTTCGCCCTCTTCGGGATTAATCACACGAAAGCCGCGGCGACGCAGCGTATTGAGATTCTCCTGCACCGCCGGATTGGCCCACATGCGCGGGTTCATCGAAGGGCAGATCACGCGGCGGCGTTCATACGCCAGCAGCGTCGTAGTCAACAGATCATCTCCCAAGCCGCAGGCAATCCGGCCAATGTGATCCGCGGTCGCCGGCGCGACGACGATCAATTCGGCCCATGACGACAGTTCAGTATGCCACGGCGATTCTTTCCCGTGATCGGGAAACATCTCCACAAACACACTGCGCCCCGTCACCGTCTCAAACGTCAGCGGCACGACAAACTTCGTCGCCGCCGCCGTCATAATCACCTGTACCTTGGCGCCGGACTGCATCAGCAGCCGGGCCAGCTCGACGGCCTTGTAAGCCGCGATACCGCCCGTAACACCGAGAAGAATGCGCCGTCCACTCAATTCGCCCGCCGCGCGCGGTTCGCGCTCGGGGCGACGATTATTCTTCATACTTTTTCTCGATCTTGCCGTCCACCATTTCCTGCAACGAAATCACCACAGGTTTCGTGAAGTGCAATTTCTCGCGCTCAATCTCTTCAATCTCCACCGAGTCGTCGCCGCTTTCGGCGCGAGCGCGAGCCGCCGCCTGCTCGAGCACTTCGGTCTGACCGAGGTGCCGATCAATCCGGCGCTTCTGCAATTCGCCAACCTGACGAGCGCGGCGCGCGATCACCAGGACGGCTTCGTACACATTCTCGGCCTTGCCGACAAACGACTCGGGATGGAATTCTGGGGTATAAGGCATGGTTTCCTTGTCATGTTGTGCGGAATGTCCCCCCGACTGTCAGGGATTCCGCGGCGATGGGTTATGCTGTCAGTGGACGGCCGTGCTCAATACAGCGCAGCGTGTCCGCAACAGCCTGTTCAATCTCTTGGTTGATCACGACACAGTCGAATGAATCCGCCTGCGCCATTTCCATTTCGGCGCGCGCCAGCCGACGCGCGATAACTTCCGTGCTCTCCGTGCCGCGCCGTGTCAGCCGTTCATGCAGAACGGAGAGCGACGGCGGCTTGATAAAAATCGTCAGTGCTTCGGGATAGTAGCGCTTAATATTGGCCGCGCCTTTCACATCCAGATCGAGAACCATCGTCTGTTTGTGAACCAGGGCCCGTTCTATATACGAGCGCAATGTGCCGTACAGATTCCCGTGCACAACTTCGTGTTCGATGAATTCACCCGCCGCCACCCGGCGAAGAAATTCCTCTCGAGACAAAAAATAGTAATCCAGTCCGTCCACTTCGCCGGGACGCGGTTCACGCGTCGTCGCGCTGCACGAAAAACTCCATTCGGGATGAAGCGCCCGCACGGCCTTGATGACCGTCGTCTTCCCGCCACCAGCCGGAGCCGCAAAAACGATCAACCGGCCGCGATCACTCAAGATTCTGCACCTGCTCTCGCAGCCGCTCGATCTCTTCGCGGATGCTGACGGTTAAATGAGAAATCTCAAGGCTCGACGTCTTTGAGGCAATCGTATTCGCCTCCCGATTCATCTCTTGCAACAGAAAGCCGAGCTTTTTGCCCACCGGCCCGTCGGGCTGGTTAAGGCTTTTGCGAAAGGCCGCAATGTGTCCGTTCAGTCGAACGCACTCTTCGGTGATGTCCAGGCGATCGGCCAACAGCGCCAATTCCATCTCGAGGCGGCTTTGATCGTAGCTCTCTGTCGGGACCAGACGCTGTATCCGGTCTTTGAGCTTTTCCAGCGCGCGAGTCGGCAACCCTTCCTGGGCACGCTTGACTTCTTCCGTCGCGGTGGCGATCAGGTCGAGACGGGCATGCATATCGCGAGTCAGCATCTGACCTTCTTCGAGCCGCATCTGCCGCAAATTGTCTATCGCGCCTTGCGTTGCCGCTAGCGCCAACCGCAAGAGGCGTTCGGAAATTTCCGGCGGATCAATCGGCGTCACAACTTCGGGGAAATGCAGCAGGTGATCGAGATGCACCGACTCAGTGATGCGCAATTCCGTGCAAAGGTCCTGTAACTGAACGGCGACTCGGCGGGCTGCCTCAAAGTCAATCCGCGCCGCCGCCGTCGAACCGGCGCGGCTTTCGGTCAACGACAACGTGATCTTCCCGCGCTCAACACCCTTGCGGCAGGCCTCCCGCAACTCGGATTCGAAGTTCACCAGTGATCTGGGCGCGCGCAAACTGAAGTCAAAGTAGCGATTGTTCAGCGTCCGCAGTTCCGCCGAAACAGAGGTCCCCTCTTCCGTCGCTTCACCCCGCCCGAAGCCGGTCATCGAATAGATCATGTATGTATCTGGGCACAGTAAGTGAAATGCAATTTAGAATGCGACTCCGACGGAGACGCGATTGGTCAGACCAAGGTCCGCGTGGTCTTCCAAGGCCGCGTGGACATTCAAACTCCCAAACAAGAGTCCGGCTCCCGCAGTGAAGCGCTCGCCTTTCAAGC
This sequence comes from bacterium, assembly GCA_016702305.1. Taxonomy (NCBI): domain Bacteria; species bacterium. The sequence goes on along the minus strand of JADJEH010000002.1, from coordinate 418,705 downwards.
CGGCCCGCAAAGCTACCGTCCGTGCAATCAAGTACTCGGCGCCAAGCCGGGGTTCAATCGAGACCGGGCCGGCGGCGATAACCTCGGCCTCGCCGCGGGTCTCGAATCGCGCGACGGCATCAGCCGCCAACGTAATATCGGCATTCATCGCCCGCAGCGGTGCTGACCAGCGCCCGCCAAGACTGACTGTTGGTAAAATGGACTCGGTACGGCCTGTGGACCACGCCATAGTACTGGTGGTGACATCGCGCACTGCGGCCCCGATTTCTGACCGCCGCCCTACGGCTCGCTGGACACCGAGATCAAAGCCCAGTCCGACCGCCGTTTCACCTGCCACGGACTTGCTGAGAATCTTGGCCGTCGCTCCGACATCCCACGAAGCGTTCAACTGGCGACCGCCGGAAGCCATGACCGCCCATTCGTGATCACCGGTTTCGCCGTCAACTTCGACGCGATTCGCGTCGGAGAGCGGCTGACTCGGGTCGGCTAACTTCGTCAGTGGAATATCACCGACTCGCGCATAGAGCACCGTAACCGCGCCGGACATCCCGCGCTGCATCGGAGTCGCGTAGGACAAGAAATCGTAGGTAAACAGATTATCGAATTGCGATGCATGCATGAATTCAATCGAACGGCCCGCCATTCCGGCTAATGCCGCAGGATTGTAATAGCCTGCTGTTGCGATAACGGGGGAAGCGGTTGAGGCTCCACCCATCGCCAAGGCTCGTGCTCCGGCACCCAAGTCGAGAAACTCACCGGCATATCTACCAATAACCCATTGCGCTGTCGCAACTTGTGCGCACAACGCTACGGCCATGACCAGTCCGATGCATCGCACCGTTCGCATGCACTGCTCCATTCTTCGCAATTCCACCATCAGATGTGAGTTACCAAATTGTACTTGCTCAAGTTAGTTGTTGAGCTGTTTAGATGGTAATGTACAAAGCAGCGATCAAGGGGGCGGTGCGCGTTATGCGCTCGGGCGGTCTCCTACCTTATGCCTATATACAGTAAAAATAAGGATAAACTAACGGAGAGTCAAGGCTTTTGGAATAACTTCGCACTCCGGTCGCCAAGGGCCAATGTCTTGATTTCGTACAATTTAGCAAGTGCTTCCCGAGGGCTTAAGTCATCCAAATTGAGGTCTTGGAGGGCATCTGCCACACGCTGAGTATCGGATTCAAAAAGAGTTAGCTGGATTCGAGGGGGGTCGGAAGGGGGGGGATCGGGCAGGGATTTCGGGGTATCTTCCCAACTGGGAAGCAGTTCTCGCGCACGCTGGACAACCGCCTGAGGTAGTCCCGCCAAGCGTGCGACTTCAATTCCATACGATCGGTCAGTTTCACCAGAGGAAATCCGATGCAGAAAAACAACGCGGTCGCCCCACTCTTCAACGTCAACGCGGGCGTTAAAGATGCGCGGGTACTGTGCCGCCATTCGATTGAGTTCGTGATAATGCGTGGCAAACAGCGTCTTGGCCGCAACAGGCGGTGACTCGTGAAGATGTTCCGTGATGGCCCAAGCGAGGGACAGACCGTCGTAGGTCGAGGTACCACGACCCACTTCATCGAGAATGAGCAACGAGCGCGGCGAGGCGTGGCGCAGGATATTCGCCACCTCGCCCATTTCAACGAGAAACGTGGACTCGCCACCGGCAAGGTTATCGCCGGCACCAATCCGCGTGAAGACGCGATCCACGATGCCGACCTCGGCGCGCGCCGCCGGAACGAATGAACCCATTTGCGCGAGCAGCACGATCAGCGCGGCCTGGCGCAGATAGGTGGACTTGCCCGACATGTTCGGACCCGTCAGGATCATGATCTGGCGTGCCTGCGTGTCAAGCTCGAGATCGTTCGCGATGAATCCCGTCCCCTGCGAAACGAGGCGCTCGACCACGGGATGCCGCCCTTGTTCGATCAGGAGCCGCGTGCTATCGTTGATGATGGGCCGCACGTAGCGCTGCTCGCGCGCCAACAATGCCAACGCGACATACACATCCAACTCGGCGAGGGCCCGTGCGATGCGCGTCAAATCGGGGCCATGACTCAACAGCTCGGTGCGCAGCGATTCCCAGATTTCTTCTTCGAGCCGCGCCGCCTTTTCGTCAGCATGCAGGATACGCTCTTCCCACACCTTCAGATCGGGCGTTACATAACGCTCCGCTCCTGTCAGCGTCTGCTTGCGAATGTAGTCGGCCGGAATGCGTTCTTTGTGCGCGTTGGTAATCTCGATATAGTAGCCAAACACGCGATTGTAGCCGATCTTGAGCGACGGAATGCCGGTGCGATTGCGCTCCTGCGCCTGATGCTCCTGCATCCAAGTGCGGGCGCGCGTGCCGATTGTACGCAGGTCGTCGAGTTCAGCCGAGAATCCTGCGCGAATCGCCGAACCGTCGCCCAACGTGACAGGGGGATCATCTACCAGTATCGTAGCAATCAAACCGCTTACCGCGACAGGCTCCGTGAGTTCGGCGGTGATGCGCGCGAGCGGACTCTGTTCATGCCGGGCCAGCGTGCGCTGCAAAATCGGCAATTGCACAAGAGTTTGGCGGATAGCCACCGCGTCACGCGGCGAGGCGCGGCGCGTCGTCAAGCGCGATAGCAGCCGCTGCAGATCGGAAGTTTCGCGCAATTTCTCCGACAACGTAAGCGCAGAGTTGGCATCGGCCGCGAGCGCCTCAACGCAATCCAGGCGGCGTTCGATCTCGGCAATGTCGGTGAGCGGAGCAAGGAGCCAACGGCGCAACAAGCGCCCACCGGCGGCGGTTCGCGTGCGGTCAATCGCATGCAGCAGAGTCGCTTCGCGGCGGCCGCTTGGCGAATCCACTAGCTCGAGATTGCGGCGCGTCGAAGGATCGAGCACCAATTCACGGCCGGCAGTGAAGACGCGCAGGTCAGGCAGCAGGGCCTGTGCATCCTTCTGTTGCGAGCGCAGGTAATGCAGCAACGCACCGGCGGCCTGCACCGCGGCCTGCATGTCGCCCAGACCATATCCCTTGAGATTGGCGACGTTCAGATGCGTACGCAGCGCGCGGTCCGCTCCATCGGCGGCAAATTGCCAGCGGGCCACGGGCGATACCGCGCAGCCCGGCAGGGCAATGAGCAGCTCCCGCAAGATCGCCTCGTCTTCTGCAGCAACAATTACTTCGGCGGGTTCGAGCGCGATCAGCCTCGCGCTCAGTTCCGACTTCGGCAGCACACCCGTGAAAAATTCCTGCGCCGTCACATCGGCGTAGGCCAGTCCGCAATGCTCGTCGTCGAAACAGACCGCCGCCAAATAGTTGTTGCGCTGATCGTCAAGCTGTGAAGTCGAGAATGTCGTGCCCGCGCTGACGACTTCCGTCACGCCCCGTTTGACAATCCCCTTTGCAAGTTTTGGATCCTCCAACTGGTCGCAGACGGCCACGCGATAACCCGCGCGCGTCATACGACTCAAGTAGGTCTCCAACTGATGATGCGGAAAGCCCGCCAACGGAACGTCGCCCTCTTTGCCGCTGTTGCGTTTGGTCAGCGTGATGCCAAGCACGTCCGCCGCGACCTTTGCATCTTCGTAAAACAGCTCGTAGAAATCGCCCATCCGGTAAAACAGAATCACGTCCGGGTATTGGGACTTGATTTCAGTGTACTGTTTGAGCAAAGGTGTGGACATCGGGGAAGTTGTTTTAGGCAGGAAGCGCCGCCCCAAACGGAACGGCGCAGGCGATACGGGCAACGGGCCGCGCTTAGGGCACCGTCACCAAAACAGCCGGCACTCTGTACTTGTCGTGAATCTTATCGCCGATCGCGCGCGCCTCTTCTTTGGTCGGATAGGCGCCGACGCGCACCTGCATCAGGTGATCCTTGGGTTTGAAAAACACGCTGAAACCGTCGCTGCGCAGGCGCGCGGCGATCTTGTCCGCGTTGGCATGATTGCTAAATGCGCCAACCTGTATGTACCAACCCTCGGGCTGACCACCGACCACATCGTGTGGGCGGCGCGGGTCGTCGAGCGGTACAACTTTCGGTCGAGGCTCCGCGTCTGATTCTGTCAACGGCTTATCCGGCGTAAACGAGGCCGCGACAACGCCGCTGTCCGGCGCAACCGGCGCAGCCGTGCCATAGTCCAGCGTCGTGCTGCTTAACTCGGGCGACGACGTGACGCGTTGCGTATCAGTCGGAGGAGTGTAAGGACGTTCAACTTCGTAGCGCGACTCGGCCGGCCACTCGCCAGGCTTGGACTCGGGCGTGGCCTCGACAACAAGCGCACTGATGTCAATTCCCATTTGCGCGGCTTGCAGGAGCCGCTCCTGAGCGAACTCATCGCAGTCCGTGCCCGGGAATCGCGCTGAAATCTCCCGATACAGGAAACACGCTTCAATCGCGTTGGGTTCGCGCAGAGCGTCCATAAGCAGATAATAGCGTTCCGGCGCGTCGCTCTGTTCGAGGATGCGCTGGGCTTCGAGCAGTCGGCCCTCTTTGAGCAAGTCCACAGGAGATTTGCGTACGGTCTGCGCTGACGCCACCGCCAACAAACACAAGAGCAGCAGCGCCCACTTAAACATTATACGAATCCACCTTATTGCACTTCGGGCAATGCCAGATCGGTTCACGCGAAACGTTGCCGCAACTCGAGCACGTATATTCGTAGCTCTCCTTCATCACGCGCGTCAGAACATCGCGCGACATGTTCAAAACTCCGTCCACGTCATGCACATCGTGGTACAACCTGATCAGGCGGCGGCGCAGCCAGAGGCTCTCCTGATTGTGTTCCAAACCGTCACGCAGCGTGGTGATCGCGCCGCCCGCATCGCCTTTCTTGCGCAAGAAGCGCGAGAGAGCCGCGTAGGCATGCACGTTCTGCGGATAGCTGCTGATCACTCCGCGATAGATCTGCTCAATCTCAGAGAAACGACCCAAATCAAATAGATGAGATTCCAGCCGCTCAAAAGCCACGTAGCTCTGCGCGGGGTTGACGTCTATCAACCGCCGCCAAATTTTCACGGCGTCTTCGATCCGATCCTCGCGAACATATGAATCGCCCCAGAACAGGTAGGGCGCGACCAGCGTGGCATCGTGCTTAATGGCCTGCCGGAACTGAATGCGGCCGTCGCGTTCCTTGCCTGTCTGGCAGATACGAGATCCTTCAAGCGTCTTGAGCACCGCCAGACGGCGCGACGTGGACGTCGTACTATGGCCGTTCAATTTTTCAGCGGACTCGTAGGCCGCCTGCCACTGTCCTTGCATCGCCAACAGGTCACTCCGATGCTGCAAGGCCCACGGATCTTTCTTGGCAATGCCGAGCATCTGATTCACCGCTTCAAGCGCGCGCGCCGTGTCGCCCGCTTTCAGATAGTCTTCGGTCAATGCGCGGTAGATGTCCAGTTTCTGCCGGTCCACCAGATCGCCGCGCAGAGTCAGGGCGCGATGGATTTTCGTCGCGCGCGCCATATCGCCGTTCTCGGCGTAAAGCGTGCCCAAGCGCAAATAGGCGTCTATGTTGTTCGTGTCGGCGGTCACCGTTTCGCGCAATTTCTGAATGGCGCGCGGCGAGTCACCGTCGAGCATGGCCCGCAATCCTTCCGCGTACGGCGTCACCGGCGTGACATTGCGACGCACCTTCCAGTCGCGAAAGTACGAGGCGGCGCCCACACCGCCCAGAACGACGATCAGCAGGAAGAGAAATTCAAAGAAACTCATGACGGCGTCACTCCCGTCTCGGTGCCTTCATCTTCCAGTGCGAAGTTGCGCAGACGATCGAGTTCGTGCTGCAGCGACTGCACGCGGCGTTTTTGCGTCGAAAGCTCGCTGCGCAAGCGCAATTGGTTGATTACCGCGACCAGTAAACTCACGATGTAACCAACCAGCGCGGCCAGAAAGAGCATGAACGACAGCGGCAGTTCAGGCGATTGCCACGTGATAATCTGGACAGCCACCTTCGGCTCGGCATTCTGCGACAGAAAACCGACCAGAAAAAAGATGACCACCAGTAAGAATAGCCAGCGTAATATCCACATGGATTGGCTCCAGGCAGGATGAGAGAGTCAGGAAAGTCGCGATGCGTGGAAGGTGAAGCCGACTAACGAGTCCAACTTCACGGACACGATATCGCCGATCGCTTCGCCGTTCATCGGCACGACAACCGGTCGAAAATCGGGAGTGCGGCCCGACCACATGGCCGCATCTTTGGGTGCAGTGCCCTCAATCAGAATCTCGCTGAGCTTGCCGACTTGCGCCTCGTTGCACTCGCGGGCAATCTGCTGCTGCAGCGCAATCAGCCGTTCAAGCCGTGCCACTTTTACCTCTTCGGGGATGTCATCCTCGAGGCGCGAGGCCTTGGTCAGCGGACGTTCTGAATACTTGAACATGAACGCCGTATCGTAGCGGACTTCGTTCATCAGCGAAAACGTGTCTTCGAACTCGGCCTCGGTTTCCGTCGGAAAACCGACGATGACGTCGGTCGAGAGCGCGATACCGGGAACATACTTGCGCGCCCGTTCGATAATACCGAGATAGTGCTCGCGGGTGTACGGGCGATTCATTGCTTCAAGTATGCGGTTGTTGCCTGCTTGTACGGGCAGATGCAGGTACGGGCAAATCCTGGGATGCTCGCCCATCGTTCGCAAAAGCTTCTCAGAGATGTCGGACGGATGCGAGGTCATGTAGCGCACGCGCGCGACGCCGGGCAGTTCGGCGACGGCAGCAAGGCAATCGGCAAAGTCGCGCCCTTGCCAGCGATAAGAATCTACGTTTTGACCGAGCAGCATCACATCGCGCACGCCTTGCGAGACCAAATGCTCGACTTCGCGCAAGACGCTGGGCAGCGGCCGACTGCGTTCACGACCGCGCGTGCGCGGTACAACGCAGAAGCTGCAAAACTTGTCGCAGCCGCGGATAATCGTCACGAACGCGGTTACGCCGCCATGATGCCGCGGCATTACGTCGTCGTAGAGCTCCTCGCGCAGCAGCGTCGTCTCCAGCAATCCCGGGCTACCGGGCGGAGAGATGAAACGCTCTTCAAGAAGAATCGGTAAACGGCGATAGGCGTCGGGCCCGACAACCATGTCCACGTAGGGATGCGATTCGAGAATCTCCGTCCGCTTGGCCTGCGCCACGCAGCCGAGAATGCCAATGACGCGAGCCGGATTCGATTTCTTGAGCGCGGAAAGATTGGCAAGTTGACCGAGGGCCCGCACTTCGGCGCTCTCGCGAATCATACACGTATTGACCAGCACAACGTCCGCCTCGTCAGCGGAATCCGTGAACTGATAGCCCGCGTCGGCGAGCATGCTCTCAATCGTCTGTGAATCGGACACATTCATCTGGCAACCGTACGTGCGAATGTACACGCGCGGTCCGGCGCCGTCGGTGGAAGGCATCGGTGCGCGCGCGGGATCGCGCAGATTATCTTGCAGGGTGACCAGTTCGTGCACGGTTACAATTCGATCGGCAGTGAATGTGTCAGAATAATATCAGAGGTGGTAACTTTGGCTGAGTAGGCAAGCAATATGATACCGGCCATATGCGCGTCGCGGACCGTCGTGCCATAGACGGGATCAATCTCGTCGGCCGGGGTGAAACTCACGGCCTGGTGGTGCTGTACGACGTAGAGCATGTAGCCCTGTTTGCCGTGCGCTTGCAGTTCCATCAATTCGTGGAGGTGCCGAGTGCCGCGTTCGGTAACGCTGTCAGGGAACAGCGCCACGCCGTTCTCGACCAGCGACACATTCTTGACTTCGACAAACGCTTCGTCTTCTCCCAAGGCGAAGTCGAGTCGCGATCCGCCGGGGAGTTTGACTTCACGGCGGAATTTGCCGAAGTGTTCCAATTCGGGAATCGCGCGGTTCGTCAACGCTTCGGCAACTAGCCCATTGGGCAGATGAGTGTTGATGCCAACCCAGCGGCCCGCGATCTCCACCAGCTCCCAAGTATAGGGTATTTTGCGCGTGGGCGAATCCGAATAACTGACCATGACGGGCGCACCGACGATGCACACGCCTTTCATGCTGCCCGTGTTCGGCGTGACTGCTGTGATTTCGCGCCCGTCGTCCAGCAAGACATCCGCAAAGAAGCGCTTGTAGCGGCGCAGGAGCGTCCCACGTACGAGCGGCGACGGCAGTTTCACTGAGTGTTACAGGCCGGAAAGCGCGGACTGTATCGCGCCAATAAGTTCCGCACGCGCCATCGTCACCTGCTGCTGCGACCGCAGGTTCTTCAACGAAACCTCGCCGCGCGCGCGCTCGTCAGGACCGCAGACGACGACAAACGGGATGCGCTGCTGATCGGCGTAGGCAAACTGCTTCTTCATCCGATCCTGGTCATACCAGATTTCGACTCGCAGTCCGGTGCGGCGCAATTCGGCGGCAATCTCGAGATTTGCATTTACACCCGCGTCATCGAATCGCGCCACGAGCACCTGAGTTTCCGAAGGCTCCGGCGTGAAGCGTTCAAGCTGAGTCAACGCGGTTTGAATACGATCAAGTCCGATTGTCGTTCCCGTCGCGGGCACGCTGTCTTTCGAGAATGTCGCCACCAATCCGTCATAACGACCGCCGCCGGTCAGCGATCCAAGATGCGGCAGCGCGGGCAAAACCGTTTCAAAGATCGGACCCGTGTAGTAGTCCAAGCCACGGGCCAGTGTAGCATCGAATGACAGCCGCCCCGCGGCGACGCCAAGTTCACAGGCCGCGTGGAAAACCGTTTCGACCTCCAACAAGCCTGTTTGCGCTGCGTCGTTGGCCGCGACGAGTCGGCGCGCTGCTGGAAAATCCGGCGCAGTCCCACCCGCAGCCATAAGTTCCGTGACCCGCGTCCGCGCATCGGCGGCCGGAATACCGTTCTTGCGAAATTCTTCTTCGACGCCGTCCCAACCGATCTTGTCGAGCTTATCCAAGCAGCGGCAGAAGGCCGTGAAGTGCGCTTCATCACCGGTGATTACGGCGGCAAGACCGGCAAGAAACTTTCGCGAAGAGAGTCGAATCCGAAAATCCCCGAAACCCAAGTCGCGCAGCACTTCATGCGTGAGCGCGAGGATCTCGGCATCCGCCAACGGCGACGCTGTGCCCAGAATGTCCGCGTCGCATTGCACAAACTCGCGATAGCGGCCCTGCCGCGGCTGCGGACGGTCGGCACGCCAGACCGGTTGGATCTGATAGCGTTTGAACGGTCGCGGCAATTCGGCGTACTGCGCAACGACTCGCGCCAGCGGCACCGTCAGGTCGTAGCGCAGCGCAATGGCGCTCTCGGCGGTATCCTCGGCATCCCCCCGGGCGCGACGAATCTCATAGATGAGCTTGTCATTCTCTTCGGATTTCCCGGTAAGAATCTCCAAATACTCAATCGCCGGCGTCTCCAACGGCTGAAAACCGTAGCGCCGGTAGGCATCTTCGATGACGCGCACAATCCGCCTACGAGGGATAAGCTCGGATGGCAGGAAGTCGCGTGTTCCGCGAAATGTCCGGGGCTCCAGACGCGTCAAAATCTAAACCTTTGTAAAAAATTAAATAAGGGCTCCTCCCGGAGCCCTGAAACCTGTTCTGACAGCGCCTCAGCAGCTCAATCCGGCTCGCCTAAGCTATTAATATCAGAGTTTTTAGGCGCAAAATCAAGAATGTACTGAGGTGCCACCCGATAGCGGCGGCCACGACGGTCGCCATGGCGCTCTAAAACTCCGGCATCGGCCAGCGCACGCAGCCGCGTCCGGACTGTGGCTTCCGAGCTTTCGAGCCGACTCGCCGCATTGACAGTCGTGAACCAGTGGCCCGGTGCCAATTGGAGGTAACTAACGATATGCTGTGAAGGTCGGCCGAGTACGTTGGCAACATCCGTGCTCAGCAGTTCGACGTTGAGCGGAGCGGCAATCGGCGCAGGACTGGCCACCTTCTTGAGCATCGGGAAGTGAGCTTCGTCCAGCAATTCATCCTGCGCATGAATGAAGGCATGCTCGATCGCGTGCTTGAGCTGGCGTACGTTGCCTTTCCACGGGAAATTGAGCAACGTGCTGCGCGCCGCCGACGTGAAGCCGCGCGGCCATGCCCGGCCGTATTGCAGGCGAAGTTGATTCATGAAATGCGCCGCCAATAGCAGCACGTCCTCTCCGCGCCGACGTAACGGCGGCGCGGACAGCTCCACGACGACCAACCGATAGTATAAGTCCTCACGAAATGCGCCGCGCTCGACCATCTCCATCAGGTTGCGATGAGTGGCGCTGATGATGCGCACGTCAACCGATTGCGTCTGCGCGGATCCGATGCGCTGGATCTCCCCTTGATCGAGCAGCCGGAGCAGCGCCGATTGTCCGACCTCCGAGAGATCGGCAACTTCATCCAAAAACAGCGTACCACCGTGGGCGGCCTCGACCTTGCCCTTCCGTCCGCGCGGGGCAGCCCCTGTGAACGAATGGGGCTCGTGTCCGAAAAGCTCAGCCAAAGTCAATTGCGGCGTGAGGGCGCCGCAGTTAACGACAACGTAAGGTTTGGCGCGCCGAGCCGAGTGCTCGTGAATGAACCGCGCAATAACGTCTTTGCCAGTGCCGGTCTCGCCAGAAATCAGAACCCGCGCAGGAGTGGCGGCCAGCAACAGCGCTCGTGACATGATGTCGCGCAACTCGGGAGAATTGCCAATGATGCCGGACTGCTGCAGCGCTTGGTCCAACAGAACTTCAGGTGAATCCGGTAACTCGCGGTAGGCATCCAGCGCCGTGAGACCGGCTGGAAAAAGTCGGCGCAACAACCGATGCTCCGCGCCGGAGTCGGCCAGCGGCAATGTCGCCGATCCCTTCCACGTCGCCAGAAAGTCCGTCAGACTGCGGGTGACGTCTCCGTCCGCTGACTCCTCGGCCGGCGTATCAGCCAGCGAACGGGCCAGTCGCGTGAGACGCGACGCGATCTCGGCGCGTATAGCGCTGGCGAGGTCAGGCAAAGAGCCCGGTGAGTTCAAAGGCGTCGACATCCACAAGACCCATGTCGGTTAATTTTAAACTCGGAATGACCGGCAAGGCCAAGAAAGAAAGCGCCATAAATGGCGACGAAAGTTTGCACCCGAGTTCGCGAGCCGCATGATGCAGCGCTTCCAGGGCCGGTGTGATCTCGGCCGCGCTCTGGGTGGACATTAGTCCGGCGACCGGCAATGCCAGTTGCGCCAGAATCTGTCCACGGTTGACTACAACCCAGCCACCGCCCAATTCCGCCAACGTGCGCGCGGCCAAGAGCATGTCGTCATCGCTCATCCCCGCGCAAATTAGATTGTGCGAATCATGCGCAACCGTTGACGCCAAGGCGCCGCTCTGCAATCCGAATCCGCGCGCGAAGCCCTTGCCAATCGCGCCGCCGCGACCGTGACGTTCGATCACGACCAGCTTGGCGATATCCTGCGTTACATCGGCCTGCAATTCTGCGTTCACCACGGGGAGCTGCGCCGTGGACCGCCGTGTGACAATCTGATCGGGAATAAGGTCAATCACGTGCACGGCAGCCGTGCCGGGAACGGCGAACGAAGCGTGGGACAGCGAGGGCACGTGCACCGTGCCGGTCGCGCGCTTGGAGTCATAACGGGCAATACTGGCGAGCAGTTCGCCCTCGCGGGCGACTTCCTGACCGCGATGCCAGACACGTAACGGACGAAACTGCCGCAAGTCTTCAAACAACACAAGATCGGCGTACCGACCGGGCGTAATCGCGCCGGTGTTGCGGACGTCAAAGATGCGGGCGGTGTTCGTGCTGGCCATCGCCACGGCCATGATTGGATCGAGTCCTAAGCTGACCGCCTTGCGCAACGTGGCATTCAAGTGGCCCTCAAGCAGCAATTCATCAGCGTGCCGGTCATCGGAGACAAACGCAAACATGTGCGCGGTCTCCGGACGCACCAGCGGAAGCAGCGCCTGCATGTTCTTGGCCGTCGAGCCTTCGCGAATGAAGACGGCCATGCCGCGCCGCAGCTTCTCATGCGCTTCTTCAAGCTGAGTGCTTTCGTGATCCGTCCCGATCCCGGCGGCGGCGTAAGCGTTCAACCACTTGCCGCGCACGCCCGGCGCATGCCCGTCAACCGGTCGTCCCGCGCCAAGCTCCACCTTTTTCAATACGTCTTCGAAGCCCAATACCACACCGGGGAAATTCATCACTTCGGCGATCCCTCGCACCCGCGGATGCGCCAGAAAGGGCGCCATATCGGACGCCTGCATCGCTGCGCCTGCCGTTTCCATGTGCGTCGCGGGCACGCACGACGGGATCATCACCCAGACGTTCAGCGGCAGGCCTTCAGAGCTGTCGAGCATGAACTGAATCCCGGCTCCGCCGAGAACATTGGCGATCTCGTGCGGATCACAAAACACACCGCCCGTACCCAATGGCACCACCGCACGCGCGAACTCAGGCGGAGTGAGGAGCGTGGACTCGATGTGAATATGACCATCGAGCAGCGCGGGCGCCAAGAAGCGACCACCCAAATCAATCGTCTCGTGCGCCGAGTAATCGCCAAGTCCGGCGATGCGGCCCTCGAAAATCGCGACGCTCACGTCCTCGATCTCGTGCGAAATCGTGTTTACCACGCGCACGTTGCGCAACAGGATGTCCGCCGGCTGGTCTCCGCGCGCGACGGCTAACAATCGTTGTTTGGCGGTCAGCTCAAGCATCGCTACTCTCGTTAGAACAGGACAATCTTGTGGCGCAGGCCCACCGTGCGCAGATGGTACGACAGCGAGTCCACTTCCGTGAGCGTCGCGTTGAGTTTGCGATAGAACTCATCATCGTTCATCAACAACCCTATCGAACTCTGATCGGAATTCAGGTTGGAAACGAGCGTTCGCACTTCGCCTGCTACGCCGGTCAGCTCGGACAAGGCGCTATCCACGCGCGCCATCGTGCCATCCGACCGTCCGTTCAATGACTCGGCCAGCTCACGCGCGGCGGCCATGGCCGCTCGCAGATCGCGCAAAGAGGCCTCGAGCGCCTGTCGGTTGTCGCGCAAAAGCTCATTGCTCTGTTCGGCGACGCCGGCCGCGCCGCTCATGAGCCGCGATAGATTCGCCTGATTGGCCGTGTCACCCATGATCGCATGCGCGTCAAGCAAGACGGAATCGAGACGGTTCAGCGTCACTTCAATGCGGCCCGTGAAATCCTGCAGTTTGATCATGACCGCGGCCATGCCCTGCGGATCAGAGCCTTTCAGGTCAACGTAATTCGTCAGCCGTTGCAGCGATGTGCCCGTATACAAACTGAGCACCTGACCAGCCATCACCGTGGGCGATTCGATGGTGGCCAGATAATCGGTGAACAGGATCACGTCGTCGTCGAGTTTGGCGGTCACACGCACATAACCCTGCTGAAAGTCAATGTGCTTCACGCGGCCCTTGACCACGCCGTTAGCCAGCACGTTTGCGCCCACCTCCAATCCGCCGGTGTTCGTAAAGAGTACGGAAATTTCGTAGCGCTTCGCGTTAAGGCGGTAGCCCTTGCCCCACATGATGCCGCCAATAATTATGGCAATAGACATCAGCACGGCAATGCCGACCTTCAATTCAAGCTTCATTTGGTTAGCCGCGGTAAACGACTGGTGTGGTTGCGGGGAGGTCCTGACATGAGACACGCACGCCGCGCTCGACCATTTCATCGAGCGCCATGCGATCCCAATTGGACAGATAGACGTAAGGCAGCAGCTCATCACTGCCCTCACGGAAGTGCAGGCCGCCGATGTGCACGGTCTTCAAAGTCACGCCTTTGTGAATCAGCTTGAGAACGTCACCGGGGCTTTCAAGCACCAGCATGGATTTTGACGACGCAAAGTCGCCCGAACTCAACCCCGCGACGGCGCCGTCGAGATCAAGAATGTCCACGCGAATATCCGCGGACACTCCGGCGCGCAGCGCTGCGCATAGCGCTTTGTCCGAGATCAGCCGGTCGTTGGCCACGATCAGCCGGTCGAGTGCCAGCGCGGCGACCCAACCGACGACGACCTGGCCATGCAGCAAACGATCGTCAACCCGAACGATGGGGAATTCGTTCTTCTTGTTCTTCCACGGGAGAGATATCATGCGGGCAAGCGAACCTGAACGCCGCGCACGCCGTCACGTTCGACGGTCTGCGCCAGCTCAGTGAGGGAGAGTTTTTCGCGTTTAGTGAAGAAGGAGAGCAGCATGGGAAGATTCACGCCGGACACCATGGCGGTGTTCGCCGTGTCGTCGGTCAGCGCGCAGCACGCCATGAACGGTGAACCGCCGCACAGATCAACGAGGATCAGCGTGGGTTCGCCGGACAGATTTTCGCGCACGCCGGACTGAATCTGATCCAGAGACAATCCTGAGTTCGAGAGCACCGTCACGCCGCTTTGCGGTCCCAAAACCGAAGCTGCGGCCTCGTACAGCGACTGGCCTAACGAACCATGAGTGACAATTATTACGCGGATCATGACCGCTCCTACTCGAAATCTTTCTCGAGATAGGATTGCAGGACGGTCTTGTTTTCCATAACTTGCGAGAGTGCGCGGCTGAATTCTTTGGCGGGATGAAATCCGTATATCTTTAGGTGCAAGTTCAGCGCGATGGCTTCGGCGATGACCGTAATATTCTTCCCGGGGAAGATGGGCAGTATCACGTGCGGTATCTTCACGCCAAGATATTCCTTGTACTGCTCGTCCAGCCCGATCCGTTCGTAGTCAGCGTCGGCGCGCCAATCCACAAGTTCCACTTCTGTCTCGACGCGCTTCTGCTGACGAATCGCGCGCACGCCAAACATGCGGCCCACGTCAATGATCCCGATACCGCGGATCTCCATGTAGTGGCGCAGATATTCGCGGCCCGTTCCCATCATCACATTCTCGGCGGTGCGCGTCAACGTCACCATGTCGTCCGCGACGAGCCGGTGCCCGCGCTCAACCAAGTCGAGCGAGACTTCGGACTTGCCAATTCCACTGCGGCCCGTGAACAGCAGACCAGTGCCGTAGACGTCCACGAGCGAAGCGTGAATCGTCGTGGAGGGCGCAAACTTGTGGTCGAGATAGTCCGACAGCAGATGTGTCAGTTCCGTCGTCGTCAGCGGCGTCGTGAAAATCGCCACCGCCGACGCATCCGCCGCCTGCATCAATTCGAGCGGAAGCGGATTGTCGTTCGTAACGATCAGACAGGGGATTTCAAAATTGAAGAGCCTGGCCAGCGATTGCCGACGTTCATGGTCTGACAAGCTGGCCAGGTACTTCATTTCCGTATTCCCGAGCACTTGCACCCGGTCATACGTAAACAGTTCGAGGAACCCGGCCAGCGCCAGGCCGGGACGGTGCAGTTCCTTTTGCGATATCTCGCGCGTCAAGCCGCGCGGACTATTGCGCAGCTTGAGACTCAGTCGCGACTGATTCTCTTGATAAAAGGCGCTTACGGCCAGTCGCTCTATCATAATCGGTCCGGTCTAATACCGGGTTTGGAGCTTGTCCTTGTGCTTCTTGACCTGGCCTTCAAGTTTGTCCACGGCCAGCACGGTGGACTTGCGAAAATCTTCGGTGATCGCCGAAGCGTTCAACACCACGCCGTCGAGGCTGATATGAACGTGCGCTTTCTTCTCCTGTTTGTTGAAACTGAACTCGATTTCGCAGTGCAGAATGTCGTCCGCGAACTTGAGCAGACGCTGGGCTTCATTTTCGGCAAACTCTTGCAAGGAATCCGTGGCATTGAAGTGTACTGCGGTGATCTGGGTTCTCATGACTCCGTCCTTTGCGGCGGTTGCGATTCCGCCGGGGTTTCAAGTGGTGGCTCCCCAGCGTGCGGGTGAGCCTGCTGATAGGCGTCGCGCAAGCGCTGAGCGGTGACATGCGTATAGCGCTCAGTTGTGCTCACAGATGCATGACCAAGCAATTCTTGTACCGCGCGCAGATCCGCACCGCGCGCCAACAAATGCGTCGCAAAGCTATGGCGAAGTTTATGCGGACTGGCCTCGCCCATCCAGGCCCCCAACCGCTGTTTCACGATTCGCGCAGCCCGAAAACGGGTCAAGGGCTTGCCTCGGTCCGAAAGCCACATCGGTTCGGCCGGGTGCGACGGAAAGGTCTCACCACGAGCCGATAGGTAGTCTTGCAGCGCCGACACTGCCGCTTTCGAGAGCGGCACCACGCGCTCCTTGTTGCCTTTTCCCAGCACCCGTACCGTCCCCAGGGGCAGGTCGAGGTGGTCAATATCCAACGCCAACGCCTCGGAGATGCGCAATCCACCGCCGTACAGGACTTCCAGCAGCGCACGATCGCGAACGACCGGCCAACCGCTCCCGAGGCTGTCTAACACATCTGCCAGCGTTCGTTCCGTAAAGACGTGCGGCAACGGTTTCTTGACGCGAGGAGGATCTATCAGCGCTATCGGATTGCCCTCTAACAGCCCAAGGCCTCGGAGGAACTTCGAGAAATCGCTCAACACCGCGCGTTTGCGTTGCAGGCTGCTTGCGGTCAGGTCCTGCTCCGCCCACGCGTACATGACATCCCGCAGCGACTCATAGCGCCAATCCGAAACAGATAGCTCCCGTCCGATTTGAAGATGCAATCGGTCGAGCGCCTGCATCAAATCGCGCCGGTAGGCCGCCTGAGTATGCACAGAACGGCGCCGCACACGCAAGGCGTCCAAGTAGTCCGCAGCTAAAGCCGCGAGCGCTATGGCTTGGCCGCCGGGGTGATCTCGATTTTGTGTTTGCACTTCGGGCATTGGCGGATGGAACCGGCCTTAAGGTTCTTCTCCTCCATGTAGCTGTTGCCGCACTCAGGGCACTTTTCGGCCACCGGTTTGTTCCAGCTCACGAAGTCGCAATTGGGGTAATTCGAGCAGCCGTAGAAGACCTTGCCGCGCTTAGAACGACGCACGCTGACCTTGCCGCCGCAGCCCTCCCGCGGACAGTCAATCGCATTGGGATCGGGCATCGGTTGAATCGTCTTGCATTCCGGGTAGCCCGTGCAGCCCAAAAACCAACCGTAGCGGCTCTTCTTCGGAGCCATCGGCTTGCCGCATTTCGGGCAGTCCGTGGCCGGGAAGTCCGGCACCTTTTCAGCTTCGAGCGGTTCGGTGTAGCGGCACTCAGGGTAATTTGTGCAGGCGATAAACTTGCCGGCACGGCCCCACTTGATCACCAGATCGCCGCCGCAATCGGGGCACGGCTTCTCAATCGTCTCTTGGATCGCCTTCTTAAGCTCCTGACGATTCTCGTTGACTCGCGCGAGGTCAACGGCAAACGGCGTATAGAAGTCCTTCACGACCTTCTGCCAAGCAACCTTGTCGTTTTCTATCGAGTCAAGCTCTTCTTCCATCTGCGCCGTGAAGGACACGTTAAAGATATCCGGGAATTGCTCAACCAGCACTTTGTTTACAGCCTCGCCAAGATCGGTCGGCTGAAAGCGGCGCTGCTCGTCCGTGATATACTTGCGCTTGACCAGCACAGAGATGATCTGCGCATAGGTACTCGGTCGCCCGATGCCCAATTCGTCGAGCGTCTTGACAAGCGAACCGGCATTGTAGCGCGGGGGCGGCTCAGTGAAGTGCTGGGTGGGCGTGACATTTTGGGCCGAGTACTTTTTCCCGACCTTCAGCTCCGGCAGCTCATTGGTCAAATCAGACTCAAGCTGTTCGCGGGCATCGCGCGGCGAGTCGTCGGCAACTTCGGCCAGGATTTGCAAGTGCCCGGGAAACAACAAACGGCGGCCACCCGCACGAAACTCGTAATCTCCCACTGTGAGCGTCGCCGTCGTGACCTCAAAGCGCGCATCCTCCGTCTGCGAGGCGACATAGCGCTTCCAGATCAATTCATAGAGCTTGAACTGCTCCGGCTTGAGATGCTTCCTGACCGAACCGGGATCGCGAGTTACATCGGTCGGGCGAATCGCCTCGTGCGCGTCCTGCGCTGAGTTCTTCGTCTTGTAGAACCGCGCAGTCTTGGGCAAGTACTCTTCGCCGTATCGTTCACCGATAAATTCTCGTAACGTCCCCAGCGCTTCAGGCGCGACACGAACGGAGTCGGTACGCATATAGGTGATTAGACCGACGGAGCCGTCCTTGCCAAGCTCAATGCCTTCATAGAGCTGTTGCGCAGCGGACATCGTCCGATCGTTCGAAAAACCTAAGCGGCGCGCCGCATCCTGCTGCAAAGTCGAGGTCGTATAGGGCGCGGCTGGTGAAGATTTCGAAGGACGGCTCTTAAGGTCCGCGAGTTGGAACTCTTTCCCCGCGCAGTCCTTTACAATGCTCTTGGCCGTCTTCTCGTCGCCAATTTCCGCCTTCTTGCCTGCGATCTTGGAGAGCTTGGCTTCAAAGCTCTCCTGCTTATTGGCGGACAGCAGCGCCGCGATGGTCCAATATTCCTGCGGCGTGAAGGCGCGAATCTCCTCTTCGCGCTCGCAAATCAAGCGGAGCGCGACCGATTGGACACGGCCTGCGGACGTTCCACGTGCAACAATTTTCTGAAGCAGCGGTGAAACTAAATAGCCCACCAAACGGTCAAGCACACGCCGCGCCTGCTGCGCGTCCACCTTGGTGTCGTCAATGGCACCGGGCATCGCGAGCGCGCGTTTCACGGCGTCCCGCGTGATTTCGTTGAAGAGCACGCGATGCACCTTGTGATGATGCTCAGCGCCGATCTCATGCGCGATATGGAAAGCGATGGCTTCGCCCTCGCGGTCAGGGTCGGTGGCGATGAACACTTCGCTCGCATCGCGCGCATTCCGGCGCAGCATCGCGATGACGTCTTCTTTGCCCACTATCGTCACGTACTCGGGCGCAAAGTTCTTTTTGAGATCCACACCCAGCTTCTTCTCAGGCAGGTCGCGAACATGACCCACCGACGCCGCTACTGCGAATTCACGGCCAAGATAGCCTGACAGCGTGCGCGCCTTGGCGGGCGATTCGACGATGACAAACTTCCGGCCAACGCTGGACACGGAATCGAAGTCCGCGCCGCCGCGTGTGCTGCGCCGCGCAGCGCTTTTAGCAGCGCTCTTGGCCGGCGTCTTGGCCGCGCTCTTCTTGCTGGCCGCAGTCTTGGCCGTCGTCGTCTTCGCGGCCGTTTTCTTGGCCGGAGCGGACTTCTTTTTCGGCGCAGACTTGGCGCGAGCGGTCTTTTTGGTCGTCTTTTTGGGCATGCCTGTTAGAAAGCAAAAGCTTTAAGCGCGGGCTCAAAGCTTTAAGTTAGCGAAAGGGATTACAGCCGTTGTGAAGCGGCTAAAAACATGAAAATGGGTAAGATTCCGTACCGTGTTCCGAACGAAACTGCTCAGTGAATCAGCTCCGGCAGAAGACGAGCCGATGCCGCAGGCATCATGCTCTCGCTGGGCAACAGCTCTTTTTCAAACAAATGTGTGGCCACCATCATTTTCATCTCGGACATCTCGGCGGCCGGTGAACCCATCATGACACAACGTTCAATCAGCTCCTCGACATCGGCATGCGACAACACGCCCAATCGCAGCAATTGCAACACGTGGCCTAACGCTTCGCGGCTGATGAATTGCGATTCCATGTCGTGCAGCACACGAAAGGCGTTGGGATTCGCCGGTTCGATAATCTGCGAGCGGTCCCGAGCCCCCATGCCACGCTGATTAAAGACCGAAAAGGCCGTCGTGACCTCACGTCGCGAAAAACCCTGCTTGATCAGGTCCTCGGAAATGCCGTCAATCTCATCCAAATTTACACGGCGGGATTCAATCTCGCCAATTACATACAAAATTATCTCGACTATCCGTTGGTCCATGCAGTGGCCTTCCTTTTACCCCGGGTCAGGGGGACGAGTTCCACGGGCGAGGTTGCCTGCCGCCTAACTTGCGGGCAACAATGGTCTTAAGCAATTCATACCGGACGCGCCTGCATTTTAGCGAAAAAAAGCGCCAAAGGCAAGGGTTCTCAATCGGAAACTTCTTCGGCTGTGCCGTGGCATTTCTTGTACTTCTTCCCGCTCCCGCACGGGCATGGGTCATTTCTACCCACGCGTTCGCCCACCCGGACGGGTTCCTTTTTGCCAGCGGCATCCGGACCTGCGGGCGGTGGGGCTCCTCCCTCGGCATTCGGACGAACCGCCGCCGAGTAGGCCAGGCCGGACGCACTGGCGTGCGAGTAAGTCATAGCGGGTGTGCGGGTTACCGTCGGCTGCGGGGCGGCCTGCGCCGGTGCGGGATTCACCTGCAAGCGGTAGCTGAACATGATGCGCAGCGCGTCCGCGTTGACTTCGTCCAACATCTTCTGAAAGAGCGAAAAACCCTCTTTCTTGTATTCGATGAGCGGATCCTTCTGGCCATAAGCACGCAGACCCACGCCTTCCTTGAGGCCATCCATCGCGTAGAGGTGGTCTTTCCACTTCACGTCCATCACCCGGAGGATAGCTTGCCTCTGCAAGTCACGAAACAGATCCTCGCCCAGAAGCTCGATACGGCGCAAACGCGCCTCTTCAATCCGCTCGTTCATGATAACCGTCTGGTCAGACGGCTTCGCATGGAAGAACGCCTCATCATGTGACAGGTCAACCAAGAACGTGCGCATCACCTCTTCGGTGAAAGCCTCGCGAGCGATGTTTTCACCTTCTCCGTGCTTCTCAAAGAGATAGTCCACGAAGTCACCGAGCATCTCGTTCACAAGAGGCTGCGGGTCTTCGCCCCGAAGGGCAATATTGCGGCGCGAGTAGACAACCGAACGCTGCTGGTTCATCACGTCATCGTATTCAAGCAGGTGCTTACGAATGCCAAAGTTGTAGGCCTCGACGCGCTGCTGCGCACGACCGATGGAACGGGTGATCATTCCGGCCGAGATAACTTCGCCCTCTTTCAAACCGAGCTTGTCCATTACCGCCGCCATGCGGTCGGAACCGAACAGGCGCATCAAGTCGTCTTCAAGAGAAACGTAAAACTGGCTCGTTCCCGGATCGCCCTGGCGACCGGCGCGGCCGCGCAACTGACGGTCAATACGGCGCGACTCATGGCGTTCCGTTCCCAGAATGAAGAGACCGCCCTCGGCTTTGGCCTTGTCGCCCGCGCCGCCCTTCCATTGCACGACGCCCTGACCAAGCTTGATATCCGTGCCGCGACCGGCCATGTTAGTGGCAATCGTCACCGCGCCGAGCTGGCCGGCATTGGCCACGACTTCAGCTTCCTTCTGATGCTGCTTGGCATTCAGCACGTTGTGCGGAATACGGCGCCCCTTCAGCATTCGGGCAATGACTTCGGACACCTCGACCGAGGTCGTACCGACAAGCACCGGTTGGCGGTGTTCATGCAGTTCGGCGATGCGGTCCACGATGGCGTTGTACTTTTCGCGCTTCGTGCGATAGATCAGATCGTCATCGTCCAAGCGCCGGACAGCCTGATGCGTCGGAATGACCATCACTTCGAGCTTATAGATCGAATAGAATTCCGACTCTTCCGTCTCAGCCGTACCGGTCATGCCGGCCAATTTCCCGTATAGGCGGAAGTAGTTCTGCAGGGTGATCGTGGCGATGGTCTGCGTCTCGCGCTCGACTTTCACGCCCTCCTTGGCCTCGATGGCCTGATGCAGGCCGTCCGAGTAGCGGCGGCCCGACAAAATGCGGCCTGTGAACTCGTCCACGATCTGCACCTTGCCGTCCTGCAGCACGTACTCGACGTCCTTCTCGTAGATCGTGTACGCCTTGAGGAGCTGGGCGACGTTCTGAACGCGTTCGGCGCGATGGGCGTAGACTTCCTGCAACTTTGCCTTGGTCTCGGCACGATTTTCCGGAGTCAGCGACTCGTCCGTGTCGAGCTTGGCAAACTCGTCGGCCAAGTCCGGCAAGAGAAACAGGTCCTTGTCGCCGCCGAAATAGCGCGTGAGCTGTTGACGGCCCATCTCGGAAAGATCCGCTTGATGCGACTTCTCGTCAATCGAGAAGTACAGCTCTTCGTCGAGCTTGTGCATCTTCTTGTCGCGCATGTATTCGTTCTCGACGCGCTGGCGAAGCTGCGTGTTCGACGGTTCCTGAAACAGTCTGAGCGTCCGCTTGTGTTTGGGATAGCCGCGCTGGCACATCAGCAACTTCTTGCCGATCTCATACTCGTCGGGCTTGGCCTCTTTCAGCATGGCTTCGATTTCATCGGCGAGCTTGATGATCAATTGCCCCTGCAATCTGACCATTTGCTCGACCGACGGCTTCATTTCCTCAAAGCGCTGCGTCGAGTGTTCGACCGGGCCGGAGATAATGAGCGGCGTCCGCGCTTCGTCAATCAGAACACTGTCCACCTCATCTACGATGGCGAAGTGGTGACCGCGCTGCACGACGTAATCCATGTGCATGGCCATGTTGTCGCGCAGGTAATCAAAGCCGAATTCGTTATTGGTACCGTAGGTGATGTCTTTGGCGTATTCCTGACGACGGCGCGGCGGCGACATGTCGGACGTGATCACGCCGACGCTCAGGCCGAGCATCTCGAAGACCGGGCTCATCCACTCTGAGTCGCGCTGGGCCAAGTAGTCATTGACCGTGACCAAGTGCACGCCCTTCCCGGGCAATGAGTTCAGGTAGAGGGGAAAGGTCGCCACGAGCGTCTTGCCTTCGCCCGTGGCCATTTCCGCGATCTTCCCTTGATGGAGAGCGATACCGCCGATGACCTGCACGTCATAGGGGACCATGTTCCAGGTCATGCGCTGTTCACGCACAAGATACTCGTGTCCGACCAATCGGCGGCAGGCGTTCTTGACCGCTGCGAAGGCCTCGACCATGAGATCATCCACGGTTTCGCCGTCAGTTAGCCGCGCGCGGAATTCATCCGTCTTGGCCCGCAACTGCTCTGCCGTGAGCGCCTGATACTCCTGTTCGAGCTTGTTGATCTCGATCACGAGCGGCAGCACTTTTTTGGCGGCCCGTTGATGTTTGGAACCGAATATCTTTGTGAGAATAAAGTCGAGCATGTTGGGGAAAATGGTCTGATTCCGGATGAATGCCGTTCCGGTTCGGCCAGTGAATATCACAGCATGGGCGGCTTGCGGGCCGCCCACCATATCGTGAGTTGTTACATCCCGATGAATAGCCGGGAGGCCAAGAACTCCGGTAGTCCGGCATCGCGAATCGCCTGGGCCGCCCGCTGAATATCGTAGTTGACACGACACCATTGGAAGTTGCGCGTTTCCGTATCGTATACGACGTAGCCCGCGTGCGGATTGCGGTCCCGCGGCTGGCCGACCGCGCCGACATTGATGATTCGGCGGTTCTCGGAACCGGTGAAGTGCGCCGGAATATGCGAGTGTCCGATGAAGGCTGTACGGCTCGGCGCCATCACGGCGAAATGCATCGCGGCCTCATCTGGATTATGAATGTAGTTCCACGCACCGGGATCCTTAGGCGTGGCGTGAACAAACAGCGCATCTTCGATGGCATGCGTCAACGGCAGGTCCCGCAGCCACTGTTTGTTCGGGTCATCTACCATGGCCAGCGACCAGTCAATGGCCGCGCGGGCGTAGGCATTGAAAAATTGCAGCGGCGTGACGCCGCACAGGGCCGAATCGTGATTTCCCATCACGCAGGCCGTGCACCGAGTCCGCACGAGGTCGCAGCATTCATTGGGATTGGCGCCATAGCCCACGGAGTCACCGAGGCAGACGATCGTGCTTAGCCCGCGCTGTTCACAATCTTCCAGAACGGCTTCGAGGGCCGGGAGGTTCCCGTGAATGTCGCTGATGACGCCTATCTTCATCGAGGTTCAACCGTTTCGAGCTTTTCGCGGCGGGGGTTGTTCTTCTTCAATTCAGCGCAAATCGCGTCCAAAATACCGTTGACGAACCGTCCGCTCTGGCTGGTCGAATACTCTTTGGCCAGTTCGATCGCTTCGTTTATTGTCACTTTGTACGGTATATCATCGAAATACAAGAATTCGGCGACCGCCATACGCAGGATGATCAAGTCAATTATCGCCAGTCGCGCAAGGTCCCATTTCTGCACCGCAGTTCGGATTGAGGTGTCAATCCGGTCGTCGCTCGCGGCCGCAACGGAATCGCAAAGCTTGCGGCAGAAGACCAGATTCTGATCCTCTTTCGCATCCTTTAGCACGTCGTTGAAACAGCGCTCGACGTCGTAGCCGGTCATGCGCGTGGCATAGAGCACACGCAGAGCCCACTCACGGGCGGATCGGCGGCTACGCATCGGCGGACCTATCTAAGTTTAGAGCCAATAGTGGAGACCGAGTTTGTCGTCACGGCGGCCTTCGATTAGATCAAAGAACGCCTTCTGCAAACGACGGGTGTGCGGACCGGCCTTGCCTTCGCCGACCGTGACTTTGTCAACCGACCGGACCGGCGTGATTTCAGCAGCAGTACCGCAGAAGAAAACCTCGTCCGCGATATAGAGCATTTCGCGCGGTATCAGCCCTTCCACAACGGGAATTTCAAGCTCCTGAGCCAATTGCAGCACGCAGGAACGCGTGATACCGGGGAGAACCGAGGCACCAAGTGGCGGCGTGACCATCTTACCATCGCGAATCACAAAGACGTTTTCACCCGAGCCTTCGGAGACGTAACCGGAAGCATCAAGCGCGATGCCTTCCGTGAACCCGAAGTTCGTAGCGTCCACTACCGTGAGGTGCGAATTGGCATAATTGGCCGCGGATTTCGCCAGCGCAGGTAGAGTATTAGGCGCAATGCGGGTCCATGACGAGACCATAACGTCCACGCCTAATTCCAGCGCTTCCGGGCCGAGGTATTTGCCCCAGCGCAGCGGGATGATCACACATTCGGTCGGGCAATCGCGGGGATGGACGCCGAGTGAGTGGTAGCCGCGGTAGAAGAGCGGGCGCAGATAGGCCTCGTCCATGCCGTTGGAAATGACGACCTCGGCGCAGGCGAGCTCAATCTGCTCCGGGGTGAAAGGCACGGGCATGCGGTATATCTTGGCCGAGTCAAAGAGTCGGCGAATGTGCTGCTTCAATCCCCAGATCGTGGTGCCGCGATCGGTCTTATAGGCGCGAATGCCCTCAAAGACCGCGGAACCGTAGTGCAACGCGTGCGTGGCAACGTGCGTGGTAGCGTCTTCCCACTTGATGAGCTTGCCGCTCATCCAGATCTTCAGCGTTTCGTCAAAGCGCGACTTAGCCACCCGCGGCTCCTGTTTTAGGACAGTTTCCATAGTTAGTTACTCAAAAGAGTTCGAGCGATAATAGTGCGTTGTATTTCAGAGGTGCCTTCGTAGATTTCGGTCACCTTCGCATCCCTGAGCATGCGTTCTACCGGGAAATCCTTCAAGAAGCCATTGCCGCCATGCACCTGCACCGCTTCCATTGTCACTTTCATGACGATATCGGATGCATAGAGCTTGGCCATCGCGGCTTCGTGCGTAAACTTGAGTCCCATGTCTTTCTTGCGCGCGGCGCTGAAGTTCAAGAGCCGGGCGGCTTCGGTCAGCATTTCCATGTCGGCGAGCTTGAATTGAATCGCCTGAAAGTCCGCGATCGGATGGCCGAATTGTTCGCGAATCTTGGAATACTTGACCGCCTCTTCGAGCGCGCCCTGCGCCAGACCGATGGCCTGCGCCGCGATCCCGATGCGGCCGCTGTCGAGCGCCGTCATGGCCACCTTGAAGCCATCGCCTTCCTTGCCAATCAGGTTGGCCGCCGGAACACGGCATTCATCGAGAATGATCATGCAGCAGTCCGACGATCGGATGCCCATCTTCTTCTCGTTGGCGCCGCGGCGGAAGCCCGGCGCGTCACCCTCGACAATAAACGCCGAAATGCCTTTGGCCTTCTGCGCCTTGTCGGTGCGCGCCATCACGATGTATGTGTCCGCCATCAATCCGTTTGTGATAAACGCCTTCTCGCCGGTCAGAATATAGTCGTTCCCGTCCTTGACGGCGGACATCGTCAGTCCCGATGCGTCCGAGCCTGCGCCCGGTTCGGTCAAACAAAAAGCTCCCAGGCGCTGGCCTTCGGCGAGCGGCTTCAGGAAACGCGCGTGCTGATCGGGCGTGCCGAATTTCTGCAGCGGGTAGCAGACGAGCGAATTGTTCACCGACACGATCACGCCGACCGCGGGGTCCACGCGCGAGAGTTCTTCGATCACGATGGCATAGGTCACCGTGTCCATGCCCGCGCCGCCCAGCGATTCGGGAGTATTCACACCCATGAAGCCGAGTTCGCCGATCTTCTTGGCAATGGCGGCGGGATATTCGCTCTTATCGTCGCGGTGGGCGACCGTCGGGCGAATCTCCGCTTCGGCGAATTCGCGAATGACCTTCTTTACTTCAAGCTGCTGTTCGGTGAGGAGATGATCCATGGTAATACGAAATTGGAATTAGAATTTGTAAATAGAAACTCGGCTACGCCGACAGTCTAACCGCGGTGCCGGAAGCGCTGACCATCAGCATCGAACCGCCTGAACCGATCACTTCATAGTCGAGGTCCACGGCCAGAACGGCGTTGGCGCCGAGCTGCTTCGCGTTTTCCGTCAATTCTTCGAGCGCGATCTCGCGAGCCTTGCGCAGCTCGTCTTCGTAGGCCGCGCTCCGACCGCCCACGATGTCGCGGATGCCTGCGAACAGGTCTTTGAAGATATTCGCGCCGACAATAGCTTCGCCGGTTACCACACCAAGGTAGGCTTCCACCTTCCGTCCGTCAACATTTTGCGTCGTCGTAACAATCATCGTCGGCAATCCTCAGTTAGCATAGTTATAGAATCCACGTCCCGATTTGCGGCCCAGGAAACCCGCGGCCACATATTTCTTCAGCAGCGGGCAGGAGCGATACTTAGAATCACCGAGGTCACGGTGCAAGACTTCCATGATCGCAAGGCAAACATCCAAACCGATCAGATCGGCCAGCGCCAGCGGGCCCATCGGGTGATTCATGCCGAGCTTCATCACTCCATCAATGGCCTCCGCTTCGCCGACGCCTTCCATCAAACAATAGACGGCTTCGTTGATCATCGGCATTAGAATGCGGTTTGACACGAAGCCCGGGAAGTCATTGACTGTGATCGGCGTCTTGCCCAATGCCTGCGAGAACTCCACGACCGCGGCGTGCGTCGCGTCATCGGTGGCCAGACCACGAATGACCTCGACTAACTGCATCATCGGCACCGGATTCATGAAGTGCATGCCGATAAACTTATTGGCCCGCTTGGTCGCGGCTGCGATCTGCGTAATCGAAATCGTCGAAGTGTTCGACGAGAGTATGGCGCTCGGCTTGGCGATAGCGTCAATTTTGGCGAACAAGTCCTTCTTTACCGTTTCATTTTCAACGATGGCTTCGATGATAATGTCGGCATCCTTGACGTCGTCAATACTCAGCGATCCGTGAATGCGGCCCAGCGTGGCAGCTTTGTCCGCTTCCGATAGCGCGCCTTTGGTCACCTGGCGCGCGAGGTTCTTGTCGATCGTGCCCAACGCCCGATCGAGGTAGTTCTGCTGCGTCTCGATCAAGTGAACGGTGCAGCCCTTTTGGGCGCAAACATGGGCGATACCGTTGCCCATCGTGCCGCCGCCAATGACGGCTACAATCTTGATGCTCATAGTATATAACGTGGTTTTAGAGTTTAAAACAGTTCCACGGCCATTGCGGTGGCTTCACCGCCGCCGTTGCAAATACCGACCACACCGCGCTTGCCGCCGCGATCACGCAGCGCATGAATCAGCGTAACGAGAATGCGACAGCCCGACGATCCAATCGGATGACCCAGAGCCACGGCTCCGCCCCAGACGTTCACTTTGTCCGGACTGACTCCGAGTTCCTTGGTATTATAAATACCGACGACCGCAAACGCTTCGTTCAATTCAAAAAGGTCTACATCTGAGACCTTCCAATCCAGGCGGCGCAGAAGTTTTTGCACCGCGCCGGCAGGAGCCGTCGTGAACCACTCGGGCTGTTGACTGTGGGTGGCGTAACCGGCGATGCGCGCCAGTGGCTTTATGCCACGGCGTTGCGACTCTTCATAGGACATCATGGCCACTGCGGAAGCGCCGTCATCGAGCTTTGAAGCGTTGGCCGCCGTAATCGTGCCGTCCTTCTCGAACGCGGGCTTCAGGCTTCCCATCTTCTCGAAATTCACTTTGCCGGGTTCATCGTCGAGGTCAATGGCGATTTCGCCCTTGCGGTCCTTGATGATCACCGGCACAATCTCGTTCTTGAACTTGCCGTCCTTTTGCGCAGCGATGGCGCGGCGGTAGGATTCAGCGGAAAACTCATCCTGGGCTTCACGTGAAATCTTGTGTTCACGCGCGCACATCTCAGCGCATGAACCCATATGCACGTTGCCGTACGGATCCCACAAACCGTCGGTGATCATCATGTCATTGACCGTCCCGTGCCCCAACCGCAGACCAGCGCGGGCACGATCCAGCAGATACGGTGCAAGTGACATATTCTCCATTCCGCCGGCGAGCATCACCTTCGCATCACCCAGTGTAATCGTCTGCGCCGCGGACATTACCGCGCGCAAACCCGACGAGCAGACCTTGTTCACCGTCCAGGCGGACGTCGTGTGAGGAATTCCCGCGAAAATCGCAGCTTGACGGGCGGGAGCCTGACCAACGCCGCCTTGCAGAACTTGGCCCAAGATGACTTCATCCACCTCTTTGGGGTCGAGGTTTGAGCGCTCAAGATTGGCTTTCAAAACATGCGCGGCGAGCGCCGGGGCGGGAATACCCGCGAATGATCCCATGAACGAGGCGATGGCGGTGCGGGCACCGGACGTGATGACTGGAGTGTGCGGATTCATGAGGGGATTAGGAAGTGATTTTCCGAATGTGATATTGAATTACAAATTAGCCAATTGGTCAAGCGTGCGGTGTTCAAAACGGTAGCCGTCGCTCGCGCTGTGATGCAGATAGCCCAGCTTGTTGCGTGGAGCGTGCACCAGCAGAATGAGGCTGTGGTCAGCGGCGGCGCGAGCGAGAAATTTCTGTTTGGCGGCTTCCAACTCAGACGGGTTCTGGTCGTAGGACATGCCGCTATCGAGCGGTAGCTGCGCCGTCGTCGGCAACACGTCACTGAGGTACAGCAGCTTAGCCTGCTCGGGGTAGCCGATCTGGATCACCATGTGACCGGGCGAATGTCCGCCGCTCCAATGGCACGAAAGCCACGGCAGAATACGGGCGTCGTCGGTCGTGACCAGTTCAAGCGCGTTGACCGCGGCCAGTGGTTCAAAGTCATCGGCGCAATAGCCATCGTCGCCCGTGCCCAGCGCCGCTCTCGCGCCGATCAATTCGCGCTCGTGCACAATCACGCGCGCTTGAGGAAACGTCGGAACGAGTTGTCCACTGTGGCCAACGGTTGTGCAGGCCCCGGCATGATCCCAATGCAAATGCGTCAGAACGACGAGATCAATCTGTTCGCGACGCACGCCAAGCTCTTTGAGCCGGGGCAGGACCTTACGCGGCCAATCAAGATTGTAGTTGCGGCGTTCTGCCAACCGTTCTTTGTCTCCCGTACCGGGATCAATCAGAACCGTCTTGCCTTCCCCACGCACCAGCAGGCTGTTGAAACCGACTTTGATGCGCGGACGATACTTGCTCCGGTCCAGAAGCTCCGCATTGCGGCCCTTGGTGACCTTGACGAATGTCTCGGGGCGCAGTTCAAACAGCCCGTCATCGAGCACGTCAAGACGCAGTAAACCCAACTGGAGCTGCATAACCGGCTTACGCCGCGGCGTCCCACTCCTTCAAGAGCGAACGCGCGATCACGAGGCGTTGAATTTCAGACGTGCCTTCGCCGATTTCCGTTAGCTTATTGTCGCGGAACATGCGCTCGACCGGATACTCACGCACGTAACCGTAGCCGCCGTGCAACTGAATCGCCTGCGACGTTACCCGCGCCGCCATTTCACTGGCAAAGAGCTTGGCCATTGCCGATTCCCGCGAGAAGTCCTCGCCGTCATCCTTGCGGCGCGCCGCGTCGAAGATAAGATGGCGAGCGGCTTCAATGTTGACGAGCATGTCGGCCAGTTTGAATTGAGTCGCCTGAAAATCGGCGATGCGCTGGTCAAAAGCCTTGCGGCCTGTGACATATTTCAGTGTTTCAAGATACGCACCTTCCGCCAAACCCAAAGCCATTGCGCCGATGGAGATACGACCGCCATCGAGCGTGATCAGCATCTGCTTGAAGCCCTCACCGGGCTTGCCCAATAAATTATCTTTGGGAACCTTGACGTCATTGAAGTGCAAAACCACGGTATCAGAGCCGCGCACGCCGAGCTTACGTTCTTTCTTGCCGACCGCGAAACCGTCCCAATCGCGTTCGACGATGAAACAGCTAATACCGCGCGTGCCTTTGTCTTTTTCGGTCAGCGCACTGACGACGTAGGTCTTGGAGTACGAACCGTTCGTGCAGTAAATCTTCGTGCCGTTAAGCAGGTAGTGGTCACCCATGTCCATGCAGGTCGTCTGCGTGGCCCCGGCGTCGCTGCCGGCCTGCGGTTCGGTCAGACCAAAGCCGCCCATATGCTTGCCCGCGCACAGATCGGGCAGATACTTCTTCTTCTGCGCTTCGGTGCCAAACAGGTAGATCGGTCCACAGCCGAGGGAAATATGCGCGGCCAATCCTAACGCCGTCGAGCCGCACACGCGCGCAATCTCGGCAACGGCCAACGCGTAGGACACAGTATCCATACCCGCACCGCCGTACTCGTCGGGATAAGGGATGCCCATCAATCCGAGTTCGCCCATCTCCGCGAAAATTTCTTCGGGGAAGCGCTCGGTTTCATCAATTTCGGCGGCAATCGGTTTGATCTTGGATTGAGCAAAATCGCGCACCATATCGCGCAGCATTTTTTGCTCTTCAGTCAGTGGTAAGCGGTCGCCCAGGCTCATCGGAGTTACTACTTGGGTTAGGATTCGTCGTACAAATTATCGAGCGGATTATCGCCTGCGCCCTCGTTGCGGCGGCGGTTGCGGCGTAGTTCGTCTTTCAGGGCCTGATATTCTTCGGGAGAAATATCGGCGTCGCGCAGCATGCGCTCGAGCTTCTCGAGGTCGAGCTTGGGGGTGCGCTTTTCAGGTTTCTTGTCAGGGCTACTCATGTCCGGTGGGAAGCGCGGCGGCCAGCACGCGATTCAGGTATTCGTTTGATGCTGCGGCATCGTCCAAAGAAACTTCAAAAGTCACGGAAGGACGGGCGCCGCGCGCAAGCAGCGGGCCCAGCAATGAAGATAGACTCACGACGCCCTTGCCCAATCCCCAATGCAGGTCGGACACGCCGTCGTTGTCACTGAAATGCAAGTGCACAATCTGTTCGCAAAATCGTTCGACCCATTGCACCGGCGGCACTTTCCCAAAGCACGATGCATGCCCGGTATCAAGGCACATCCCCAGAAACGGATGCTGGATGCGCGCGAACACGTCTTCGAACAGCGTGGTGTCGGGCTCGTAGGTGTTTTCCATCGCCAGCACGATGCGATTGTCGGCGGCGACTTCCAACAAATGGTGAAGTTTGTTGCAAAAGGTATCGAGCCACTTCTCCCGCTGCGCTGGTGGCAACTGCGGCAGATAACCTGTGTGAAACACCATCAGCGGCGACCCCAGCACGCGTGCGCCCTCGATACCGGCCGCAAGCACTTGATACGAGTAGTCCGCGATGTGCTCGTCTTTGGCCGCAATATTCAGATTGTAGAATGGACCGTGGCAGGCGACCGGAATTTGCATTTCACTTAGGTCATCCGCCAAACCCAACAGAACATCCCACTTCACTTTCGGCCAGAGGTCGGCCGTCGTGTTGAAAATCACCTCCACGCCCAAGCCCATGTCGCGCAGGCGATCCAGCGATGTCGAGACGTCGCGAATACCGACATAGACACAGCGCGGATTCAGAATGTCACTCACTGCGGCTCCAAATGGACCAAGACTGAGTCGGCGGTGACGGTTTGACCGACCTTCACGTCGAGTTTCGCCACGACACCGGCGCGCGGGGCGCGCAGATTGTGTTCCATTTTCATGGCTTCGAGAACCGCCACGACTTGGTCGGCAGCCACGGAATCTCCGGCGGTGACATTCAACTTAATAACGGTACCCGGCATCGGCGCGCGGATATCGTCGCGGTTGCGGTCCAAATCAGCCGCGGCATGCACGTCTTCCAGTTCGACTAATTCATACATGCGGCCGTCAAGCCAGACATAGATGCGATCCTTGTCGCGCACGGCACGCGTGAAATAGCGGCGGCGTTCGCCGTCAAAGATCAGCAGGCGGCCCATGCGTTCGTAGGCCAGCACGTGCGTGGTCTCGCCGTGCTCGACCTCGACTTGCGTCGGGCTCAGGTGACGCACCGTCGCACCGAGGTTTTGCTCGTGAGTCCGGAAAGTGCGAATCACGCGCCTGCTCCAGCGATACGCCAACTGCCAAGCGATTGCCACGGAGAGTGCGATTCCACTTTGCCTACGGGACTGTCCAATGCGGCCATGACCTTGGCTTCTGAGGCGGCGGTGAGGAGCGCAGCAAGAGCCTCTCCTGTCGGCAAGCGGTCGCGCCAGTCGGCGAAATGCTGAGCAAGAAAATGCGTGGACATGTTTGCGCGAATGAATTCAGGATGGGATAGCACGTCCTGAATATAGTTCAGCGGCGTGCGCACGCCAAGAATCACATATTGCCGCAACGCGTCAAGCATGCGCACGCGCGCGGCTTCGCGATTGTCCGCCCAGCAAATGACTTTGCTTAGGATCGGATCGTAATAAAGCGGAACTTCAAAACCGTCACGAATGCCTGAGTCAATCCTGAGCCCCGGTGCGTGCGGTTCAGTCAAGCGATAGATGGTACCGGTCGAGGGCAGAAATCCGGTGGATGGATCTTCGGCATAGACGCGGCACTCGATCGCGTGTCCGCGCCACTGGATTTCGTTCTGCTTTTTCGGCAGCGGCTCGCCCGCCGCAACGGTCAATTGCCAGGCGACAAGGTCCTCACCGGTGACCATTTCAGTGACCGGATGCTCGACTTGCAGACGCGCATTGACTTCGAGGAAATAGAACTGATCACTGTCTAGCAAAAACTCCACCGTGCCCGCGTTGCGATAGCCCGCCGCCGTGACGATACGGAGCGCCGCTTCACCCATGCGCTGCCGCAGCTCTGGTGCCAGGGCAAGGCTTGGGCTTTCCTCGATGATCTTCTGATGCCGCCGCTGAATCGAGCACTCGCGTTCGCCCAAGTGGACCGCGTTGCCATGGTCATCGCAGAAGACCTGAAACTCGATGTGGCGCGGATTTTCTATATACTTTTCGAGATAGACCGCATCGTCGCCAAATGCCGAGAGCGCTTCGCGGCGCGCCGCATCGAGTGAAGCCGATACCTCGGACTCGCTGCGTACAATCCGCATGCCCTTACCCCCGCCACCCGCCGCCGCTTTGATCAGCACGGGGTAGCCGATCTTGGCCGCAGCTTCGGTCGCCTGCGCTGCCGTCGCCTGCGGCAACAACGCTCCGGGAGTCACGGGCACGTTGTGCTTCATGGCCAATTCGCGCGAGGCAATTTTGTCGCCCAGCAGTCCCATGGCATCATGCGGCGGTCCGACGAAGATTAGGCCGGCAAGTCGCACGGCATTTGAGAACCGCGGATTCTCCGACAGAAAACCATAGCCCGGGTGAATAGCGTCGGCGCCATGCTCGCGCGCCGCGGCAATAATCTTCTCAACATTCAAATAGCTCTCGGCGGCGGGCGACGCGCCGATGAACACGGCCTCGTCCGCCGTTTCGACATGCAGAGCGTCACGGTCGGCGTCGCTGTAGACCGCAATCGTGCGAATGCCCAACGCGCGCGCCGTGCGCATCACACGCACCGCGATTTCACCGCGATTGGCAATCAACAACGACTTAATCTTCACGCCTTACTCCACGAGGGTGGTCGTTTCTCAAGGAGCGCCGAGAGTCCCTCCTGCCCTTCAGCGCTGACGCGCTGGCGGGCAATGCGCTGCGTCGTGAACGTGCGCGCCTGATCGAGCGAGAACAGCGGTACTTCGCGCAGTAACTCCTTGGTCATCGTCTGGGCAGTCGGGCCAGACAGGATCAGCTCATTGATCCAACGGGCAACGGCATTATCCAATTCAGTCGCAGGAACAACTTCATTCGCCAAACCCAGGCGCAGGCAGTCCGCTGCGCCGATCCGGCGACCGGTAAGGAATAGCTCGCGAGCGCGGCCCTCGCCTAACTTGCGCAAGACAAACGCGGAAATTGTCGCGGGAACGATCCCGAGCCGTACTTCAGTGAAGCCCGTCTGCGCGTCCTCGCTCATCACAACGATGTCGGAACAGCAGATCAAGCCGGCGCCGCCACCGTAGGCGCCGCCCTGCACACGCGCAATCACCGGGTGCGGGAATTCGTACACCGAACGAAAGAGATCAAACAGCTTTTCGGCATCGGCCAAGTTCTCGGCCTCTGATACGCTCTTCTGCTCGCGCATCCAGTTGGCGTCGGCGCCGGCGCAAAACGTCGGTCCATCCGCCGCCAGCACGAGGATACGCAATTCCGGTTCGGCGCTGAGAGTGCGTAACGCATGCGTCAGTTCAGAGATCATTGCCGCGTTAAACGCATTGCGTGTTTCCACGCGTGCCAGAACCAGCCGAGTCACCGCGCCATCGCGTTCAATACGCAAAAAGTTCACGGGAGCACGCTCCGCTGTGCGTCGCGCAGCGCAGCCTGCAACTCGGCCGCGCGGGCCGTGCCAATCACAAAATGCATTTGTCCGTGCTTGATTTCCAATCCCTGTCCAAACCGCATGTTGTAGTATACTTTGTTGCGCCAACCATGAATACCCACGCCCGCCCAAAACGGGATATCGCAGGGGCCGATGACTTCAATTTCGGCTAACGGATAGCGCTTGGTCCAAATCGTCGGTCCAAAACTCAGCGTGATCTGTGTCACACGCGTGTGCATGCGCATGAATGACCGTATCAAATAGCTCATCCCGATTCCGAGCGCGAACATCAGCAGAATCAGCGCCAGCGGCATCGTCGTGAACAGCGGAATCACGAAGAAGGCGGCCGCGGACAGAAACGTCAACGGTCCCCGTAACGGAATTTCCTGAGTCTCTTCATAGAGAGTGATCTCCAAGCATCACATCCGATAGATGCCCGGCTGATAGTCGGGCACCGGAGCGTTCGCCGACATCGCAATGCCCAAGGCCAGCGCATCGCGCGTCGACAGCGGATCGAGAATCCCGTCGTCCCACAGCCGCGCCGTCGAATAGTAGGGATTTCCTTCGCGCTCGTATTGTTCGAGCACGGGCCGACGAATCGCCTCGGCGTCCTCCTCGGACAGCTTCTGGCCTTTCGCCTCCAACTGCTCGCGCTTCACCTGAACCAAAACATCGGCCGCTTGCTGCGGTCCCATGACCGTGATACGTGAGTGCGGCCACATCCACAAAATGCGCGGACTGTACCCACGACCGCACATCGCGTAGTTGCCTGCGCCTGCGGACGAGCCGATGACCACGGTGAACTTTGGCACATTCGCCACCGCCACAGCGTGCACCATCTTGGCGCCATCTGAAGCGATCGCTCCGTGCTCGTATTCCTTGCCGACGATGAAGCCTGTGATATTCTGCAGGAACACCAGAGGAATCTTGCGCAGGCAGCAGAGTTCAATGAAATGCGCACCCTTCTTGGCGGACTCGCCGAACAGGACGCCGTTATTCCCGACGATGCCAACCAGATAGCCGTGAATCCGCGCAAAGCCGCAAACCAGCGTTGTGCCGTAGCGCGCTTTGAACTCTTGAAACCGCGACCCGTCCGCGATGCGCGCAATTACTTCGCGCATGTCGAACGGCTTACGCACATCCACCGGCACGCAGCCGAGCATCTCAGCGGGATCGTAGTACGGATCTTCAGGCGTTTCACAATCAAATTCAAACTTCGGACGCGGTCCGATGGACTCAACGACCGAACGCGCGATTTCGATTGCGTGCCCGTCGTTTTCCGCAAAGTGATCCGCGACGCCAGAGATGCGCGTATGCACATCGCCGCCGCCTAACTCTTCCGCCGATACGTCCACGCCGGTCGCGGCTTTCACCAGCGGCGGACCGCCGATGAAAATCGTGCCCGTGCCTTTGACGATAATCGTCTCATCACACATCGCGGGCACGTAAGCTCCGCCGGCCGTACACGAACCCATCACTACGGCGACCTGCGGAATACGCTTCGCGCTCAGATTGGCCTGATTGTAGAAGATACGGCCGAAATGATCACGATCGGCAAACGTACCCGCCTGCTCAGGCAGGAAGATGCCGCCGGAATCCACAAGATAGAGGCACGGCAAGTGATTCTGCAGAGCAACTTCCTGAGCGCGCAGATGCTTCTTGATCGTCATCGGAAAGTACGTGCCGCCCTTGACGGTCGCGTCATTGGCGACCACCAGGACTTCACGGCCATGTACCACGCCGATACCTGTTACGACACCCGCCCCGGGGGCTTCGTCGTCATACATCCCGTTGGCTGCCAGCGGATTCAATTCGAGAAACGGCGTCCCCGGATCAAACAGACGCTGCAAACGCTCCTGCACGGGCAGTTTCCCGCGGGCAACGTGGCGTTCGATGTGCGCTTTGGGTCCGCCCGCGGGTTGCAGTGCGTTTAACTTGCCGCGCAGGTCATCAACCAACGCGCGCATGGCGGCCGCATTTTCAGCGAAGCCGGGATCAGAAAGTCGTACGTTTGTCGGGAGCCGCTTCACAGAATGTGCTTAGTTCGCGAGGTTTGACTTACGGATGGTGATTTCACCGTTGGCGGAGCTGCAGTCAATCTTGTACTTGCCGTCATTAACGACCAACTCGTAATTGTCGCCAATCAGTCCTTTGTCGTGAACGCCAGCCCAATCAGACTCGATCGAGCCGTTCACCAGTGATCTTGCGACGATTCTCATGCTGGAGTTCTCCGGCAGGGCGATGGTGATTTCGCCGTTAGCAGTCGAAGCGTCAATATTGGCCGCCAGCAGTTGATGCACGACCACATCAATTTCGCCGTTGGCGCACTCGAACGAAGAGCTACCATTCAACTTCGCGACATCCACATCTATTTCCCCATTGGCGCACGAAGCCGAGATCGAGCCGGTTGTGCCGGTCTCCGACAGGAAGCTAATTTCTCCATTGGCGCATTCGAGGTCCGCCGCACCTGTCATGCCGACGCAGACGATCTCGCCATTGGCCGATGATGCATC
This sequence comes from bacterium, assembly GCA_016702305.1. Lineage (NCBI taxonomy): Bacteria > bacterium. Next base: position 381,682 of record JADJEH010000002.1, on the reverse strand, counting down.
GAGGTTCAGACCAGCCGGCGCCTCAATCACAAAATCCATGTTGGCGCTGATCTCATTCCAGCTCCAACTGCCATCCGGGTATTCACCGTAGATGCGCAGCCTGGCGTCCTCACGGGCCACCACCGGACGGAAGCTCTTTAGGTACTTCTGACCTTCTTCCAGGTCGTCGCACTTGATTTCGACGTAAACCGTCACATGGACAGAGTTGCGGTCCGATCCGGTGATCTTCGTTTCACCGTTGATCGACTCGCAAGCGACCGACGTGAGATTCACAGAGGACTCGTCGAAGACGAGCGTGTCGCGATAGACGTAGTCGCCGCCTTTCTTCACAAAATCCGCGGCGAACAGATTCGCGCACAGGGCCAAGGTGGCCAACAACATTGCCTTCATGGGATGCTTCCTTTCTAACGTGAAGTGGGAAGCGGGACCTGGAGTCTGGGTTCAATATCGTAACCGCGATCGCGAAGATTCAAGCTATGATTCCCGTAACCCAAGCGCACAAGATTCAGCGGCGGAACATCGGACGACCGATACGCGACGACCTTTGCGCCGTCTCCGCCTGAACCAATGTACTTGGTCACCGGAAATTCGCCCGCGAAGAGCTTCAACACCGTTTGCTCGCCGGCCACCGGCTGGTCTTCACGATCAAAATCAAACATGCCTTTGGTATCATTAAACAGCGCCGACGCCAACTCGTCTTTGTCTACCCGCCATAATGCGCGATAGGCTTCGCCGACTTTGTCGTTACTCGCCGCCATGACCAGATCAAAATCTACCGTCGGTCGTTCGTTCTCAAAACTCTTGTACGTTGCCTGAAACCACTCAGCGGGCTTGCCCATCCACGACACCGCGCCGAGGTAGATAATCGTGACGTGGGCAATCACCGGGCCTTGCGGCCCCGCAGCTTCGGTCCATTCGGTCAACGCGTAGGTCGCGCTCGTTCCGGATGTAGAGTTGTCAAGGTAGCCGCGATAAAGCAATCGCCGCACCCAGCGCATGGCCTGCTGCATCAGCTCGATTTTCGGACCAGGAGCGTTGACACTCGGCGTGGGCAGCGCCTGCGCCGTGCTATCCCGCAGTGAGTCCGCCGTGGTGCTGTCGGATTCGGACGGCGCAGCGGGGCGCGAATACTGCGCTATGCCAGGCTGTGCGATCAGCATCAGCGCCAGAACCAAAGTGCCGATGCGAAGATTCATCAAAACGTCGCCTTACGCGTGTTCTTAAGAATCACTTCAGTCATCTTCATCGGTTCAACGACAACAGCGCCTTGCACACCGTCGCCGTCCCATCCATTGGCATACCAGCCCGTGCTGTCTTCGACAAACAGGCTGTACTTGCCTTCACGACAAGGGATCGTGAAACGGCCGTCCGCGTCAGTTGTGGTTTCGGCCACCAGCGGTACTGGAATCGTATCGGCACTCGCTCCGGTCAAGCCGCGGACCGGCTCGTAAAGACGCACGCGCAGGCTTGCGCCCGGCAGCACGTTTTTTCCGTCCGTCGCGCCCTTATCCACCATCGGCATGTGATTGCCGCTCCAGATTTCCACACGGCCCGTCACGCCGCTCGCCGGCGCGGCGGGAGCATTCTGGTCCTTGGCCTCCTTGCGGCCCATACCCATCACGCCCGCCGCCAGGACGAGCATAAACAATATTTTTACCCGGCGTGTGCTCATCGAATGTCCTTGATGCGCAGTTGCGTGGTCTTACGGTTCTGATATTCGTTTTCTTCAATCACGTACACCATCTCGTACTGACGGCGGCCATTCATGAAGCGGTCAATCCGGTCACCCAGATTGAAGCCAATGGCCTCAAACTGAGTCCCGTGCTGCAAAGCAACGAGCTTCAGGTGGTTCTGTCCAACGATGCGCGGCGGATATGCCGTGCCGAGATCGCGGGAGACAAACGTCGGCCGCGTGTTGTGCGGACCGAACGGCTCGAATTTCTTGAGCGCCAGCACCACTTCCGGGGTGATTTCGTCAAGCGCAATTTCGCTCTCGATGCGAACCTTGCGAATCAGGTCCTCCTCGGTCATCAGGTCTTTGCAGGCCTGCTCGAAGCGTTCCTTGAACGCGGGAATATTCTCAGCCGGGATCGTCAGCCCGGCGGCGTACTTGTGACCACCGAACTGCTCGAGCAGATCGGAACAGGCTTTCAGCGCCGCATAAATGTCAAAATTCGACACTGAACGCGCCGAGCCTTTGCCCATGCCGTTTTCGACCGAAATCATCACGGTCGGACGGTAAAACTTCTCGATCAAGCGCGATGCGACGATGCCGATCACTCCCGAATGCCAGCCCTCACGGGACAGCACGATCGAACAGCGCTGCTGCGGGTTCATCGTGTAGCGAATCTCTTCGAGCGCCTGCGCCAGCGTGTCGTTGTCAATTTCCTTGCGGCGACGGTTCTCCTGTTCGAGAACTTGCGCCACTTCGCGGGCCTGATTCTGGTCACGCGTCGTCAATAGCTGCACTGCGCGCATCGCGCTGCCCATGCGCCCCACGGCATTGATGCGTGGCGCAATATTGAACACAATCTGGCCGACGTCAATCTTTCCACCGCGCACACCGGCCGATTCGATCAGGCTCGCCAAGCCGACTTCCGGTGCTGCATTGAGCTTCTCCAGACCTTCTTTCACCAAAACGCGATTCTCGTCCACAAGCGGCACGATGTCCGCCGAGGTGCCGAGCGCCACAAGATCAAGATATTTGAACGCGAAATCGCTTTCGAGTCCAAGCGTCTTGGTGATGCCCTGCGCGAGTTTAAACGTGACGCCGACTCCGGCCAATTCCGTGAACGGATAGGTCGAGTCCTTGCACTTCGGATCGAGCACCGCCAGCGCTTCCGGTAGTTCGTCCGCCGGTTCGTGATGGTCGCAGATGATCAGCTCAAGGCCCAATGACCGCGCGTAATGCGCCTCCGCAACGGAGGTGATGCCGCAATCCACCGAGATGACGAGTTGAGCGCCCTGCTTCTTGACTTCGTCGAGCCCGGCTTGCGAAATACCATAGCCTTCGTTCTGCCGGTCGGGGATATAGGCGATGACTTCACCGCCCAGATCGCGTAGAAACAGATACAGCATCGAGACCGAGGTAATGCCGTCCACATCGTAGTCGCCATAAATCGCGATACGTTCGCGGTTCTGCAAGGCCTCAATGATTCGGTCCACCGCCTTGCTCATACCGGGCAGCAGGAACGGGTCGTGAAGCTGCGCCGGCGAGGGGTTAAAGAACCGCTCGATCGCGTCGGGAGTGTCCATCCCGCGATTCAATAGAATTCGCGCGATAGTGTAGGGGACGTGGGCTTGTCGGCTTAGGCGTTCGATCTCCTCATGTGGCCGACTTTCCACCATTTCCCATCTGGGTTGCATGGTTGTTCCTGTATGTCATAATAAAACAAAAAACTTGTTTGGGGGGAACTGATCGAAGCCAGAAGTCTGAAGTCAATGTGCAGATTCGACTTCTAACTTCTGACTTGTGATTTTTTTGGGGTTCGCCTATAAGCCGAATTCTGTACCCTTGCGGGCAGTGATCATCTATCTGGGATGATGATTACTCATCACCTCGGGCGGCCTACCCGCCGGGACTTATGCTCCGCGAGCAGCGGAGACTCCCGGCATACTTGGCCTTGCTTCGAGCGGGGTTTTCCCTGCCACACCCATTACTGGATGCGCGGTGCGCTCTTACCGCACCTTTTCACCCTTACCGAAGAAAATTCAGAAGTATGAAGTCAGAAGTCAAAGCCAGAATAAGTATCCGACTTCTGATTTCCGACTTTTGACTTTTCTTCGGCGGTATATTTTCTGTGGCACTTTCCGTTGCGTCACCACACCCGGCCGTTAGCCGGCGCTCTGCTCTATGAAGTTCGGACTTTCCTCGCGATTCTTGCGTCACGCGCGATCACCCGGCGAACCTGCAAATTGAGAATCCTATCGAACCGCAGGCCCGTTTTCCAACCGGGCCATCAGTTCAACCGGACCATACTTCGAACTGACCGTCATCTTGCCGTTCATGTCACCCGGGCGACTCTGCGTCGTCGCCACGAGTTCGTTGCCGCGCAGCCCGTCGTCGTCATATATCTTGAACGTTAGAACGTCCGCTTCGTGCAAGACGACTTCTTGACCGCGCGTCCAGCGCGGCACGGCGCTGTCCTTGACGATGTCTGTCATGAACAGCCGCGCCCCATTCAATTCGGCGACCACGTAAAAGTCCGGAGCGGCGGCGCGGGAATTAATGATCACAGGATCAAACTTCACTCCGTCGGGCGCATTGACCCCGTCAATGCGCAACTGATAGCGAATGCGGTAGTTTTTCAGCCAGTCGGCGGCGCGCCGACCGAACTCGGTCTGACCGTGGCGCTCAACAATACTCATCAAGAGCTGCTTGGCTGCGGCATGATCGCCGGCATTGGCGCGCGTCTCCGCCTCCTGAAAGGCTGTCTCGGCGTTGGCGACGGCGATCTTCATGTCCATGTCGCCCGCGTAGCGCAGATTGTCGGCCAGGTACCCCAGCTTCTCGCGGACCGTCTTGACCAGAACCTTGGCGCTGTCAACCTTGTCTTGCGCAATCAGCTTGTCAATCTGAATGTTGATCTGATCGCGCAGCTTCTTGCCGGCTTCCTGCCGCAGCTCCTCCGCGCGCGTCAGCTTGTCCGACTGCGGATGCTTCGAGACCAATTGCTCAATGTCATTGAGCGCCGAGGTATAGTCCCCCTTGCTGACCGCTTCCCGCGCCTGATCCAAAAGCCGCTGATCGGCCTTAAAGAAGTACCAGTACGCGCCGTAGCTGAGCCCGGCCAGGAGCAGCACGAAAAGGAGAAATTTTATCATGCCTGCGCTCGCGATTTCTCTGCTTCATCCAAGGCCCGATTAACCAGTTTGTCCGCGTCTTTGTTCTCCTCGCGGCGAACGTGGCGGATGCGCGGGGACAGGCCGTTCAGGGCGCGCTTATTGTGTTGAACTTCGTTGTTCAATTCCTGCAGGCGCGGCTCCTTGATCTTCCATTCACCCAGTACCTGATTGACAATTAAGAGACTGTCGCAGGCAACGCGCAGAACCGTGGCACCACTCTCCTTGATCACAGGATCCGTCGCGCACACTTCGAGCAGGCGAATCAGCGCTCGATACTCGGCTTCATTATTCGTGCCGTGGCCGATGTAGGTACCCTCCTCATACAGGAGATTCCCTTGGTCATCGTGAATAACCACCCCAATCGCCGCCGGTCCCGGGTTGCCGCGAGCACCGCCGTCAATGTGCGCGTGAAGTTCCAATCAGTTGATTTCGGAATCGGGGGCGATAAATCGGCCGCAGGCCTCGCACGCGTAGATGTCGCGCGACTGGCGAATCACGACCTGCGTCTGCGGCGGAATCAGGGCGTAACAGCCGCCGCACGCCTCGCCAACCAACACTGCGATGCCGCGGCCGTCCTTGGCATCCCGAATACGCTCGTAGTGCGCCAGCAGCCGCGGATTGAGATCTTTGGCCCACGTGGCCCGGCGCTGCGTAAGATCGGCCTCGGCCCCTTCCGTTTCGCGCAGCTTACGCTCGAGCTCCTGCTCGCGGGAAACCTTGTCCTTCCGCAGCTGCTCAAGCTCAGCCTGCCGCGTCTCTACCAACTGTGCTAATTCCACGGCGCGGTTTGTATTGGTCGAGATCAACTGCTCGTACTCCGCGATCTCGCGCTTGGCCGAGTCCTGTTCCGTCGTGATGGCGTCGTATTCGCGCGTCGTGGTCACTGCGTAAAGCTGCTCCTGATACTTGGCCAGCTTCTCACGCGCCACCGCCAACTTGTGCCCGGATTCACCGGTGACACGCTCCGCCTGCTCCCGCTCCTGGTCTTTCTGCACAATAAATGTCTCGTACTGCGCAATCTGCGCGGTCAGCGCCTCGACCTGCTCCGGCAGCCCTCCGCGCTCTTCGGCTATTTCCGCCAATTCTAAGTCAATTTCCTGAATCTCCGTCAGCGCCTTCAGCGCTTTGCGGATCTGCTCCGGCGTGGTGTCTTGAATGATCACTCTTCTCTGCCTGCTTCTGTTATTGCCCTAAACGAAAAAAGGTGCGCGAAAGACGGTCCGCACACCCTTAGAATGCATTTCCCTGCCCACGTTGAGAACGGTAACCGCAATGAGTGCCGCCGACAGCGTGGTGCGCAAGACAAGGAACTCCGTTTGCTTTTGCTGGTACCGGTGGTCGCCGCGTGGTGGGCCCACCAGGATTCGAACCTGGAACCGACGGATTATGAGTCCGCTGCTCTAACCGTTGAGCTATGAGCCCATGCTCCGCCAGTTGCCGTGGCCGCACCGTCCGGGGTTCTGTGACCTCCCAGCCGCCGCCCATCCGCATATCCAGCGTAGACTCTTAATATACAAACCTCCCGTGACTTGTCAAGCCGACCGACCACTCTCGATTAAACTTTAAGTCAATATTATTATAGACTTAATCACAAAATCCCCGCAACAGGCGAGAGGGCGAGGCAGAGGCAGACCAGAATATCTACAAATCGTAGCGAATAAAGACGGTTGGGTGCACATACCATTTGCCAGTCTCATACCCGTCCGCCTCGGTGTAGGCTCCCGCAAAATTCCTCGAAATTTCACATTCTGCCCCCACCGCGACCTGCTTCCAACGGTACTGAAACTGCGGTTCCGCTTGAATGGACACTGGCTGGTCGCCATATTCATTGCTGTTCCAGTCCACGTAGCCCAGGAACTCAAACGGCGTCCGTTTTATGGGAGTGAACCAAACGGCGGTTAGTTGCCAGCCGAGATCCGCCGCAAATTCTTGTCGCAACAAGGCCTGCACTTCGAGGAGCGTGGCGCCCAACTTCAACTCGGTCAAAGCGACGCCGCCTAACAGGGTCCGCGGAATTGTCTTGGAACCAAAGCCATCCGCAGGCGTGACACCATCGTTGTATTGCACGGTCACGTTGAAGTGTCCCCATTGCGTCCGGGCAATCCTAAAATGCCGCGATACTTCAAAATACGACTGTGTCTGCCCGGTCGCGGCAAAGTCAAAATCCGCAAAAAGGAAGCTCGAACCCAACTTGTCGCCACTCCAGATCTCGACTGTGGACGTGAAGGCCTCGCGATCGAAATCGCGATGCAGTTGGCCGTTGACATACGTGTCGGCAGCCCACACCGAGTGGGCCAAGAGGCATGCAAGAAGCAGGCGCATATCCGGTTTTCCTTATTCAGGCTGAATGAACCGCGCAGAGGTTTTCCGGGACTCGCACGCGGCAATACTCGACGACACCAAACGAATCGGCCCGACAGCGGGCCGACGATCTTAAGATAGTCGCTCGTGTCGTGAGAAGCAATCGCACGACCGAAAATCCTTGATTATCCGGCTGATTTGCCTTACATTACATAGCATATGCCTATGAAGCTCTTAATTTTCGACATTGACGGCACCTTGGCCAGCATGGACGGCGCAACGTTTCGAGCCTACGCCAAGGCCTTCCACAAGATTTTTGGACGAGACCCGATTACCGAAGGTCTGTCCATGCACGGTCGGACCGATCCGCTGATCTTTCGCGAGTGCTTTGAGAATACCGGGCTGACCGGGGACTGGCGCGCAAGTTACGACGTGTTTAAGCCGCTCTACCTGGCCGAACTGCCCGCCTCCATTCGTGCCAGCGTCCGTGCGCGCGTGCATCCCGGCGTGCGCGAACTGCTCGCCGAACTGCGGCAACGGCCGAACGACTTCGCCTTGGCCCTCGGCACCGGCAACATGGAAGCCGGAGCGCGTGCCAAGATCGGACACTTCGGCCTCAACGACTATTTCCCCGTTGGCGGGTTCGGCGACCTGCACTTGGAGCGCCACGCGATTCTGCAGGACGCGCTCGATGCCGCATGCGCCCACTTCCGCGAGCCGTTTCGCGCAAATGAAACATGGGTCATCGGCGATACCGAGTACGATGTCCGGGGAGCACGAGTGCTCGGGATGCGCACGCTGGGCGTCGCCACCGGCGGAAAGTACACGACCGATATGCTGGCTGCTGTGGGTGCCGACGTCGTGCGCGAAGACCTCAGTCAGACGGCGGACGTGCTTGAACTCTTCGCCCAGTAAGTCCGCGTGGTCACAGCGGCTGTCGCTGCTGGGCCTGATGGTGACGCACATTACGATTACCGGCGGCGGCTATGTGTTTAACAAGCTCGCGCTGCGCGAATTCCATCCCATTGCCTTCGGGTTCTGGCGGCTGACGATCGGCTTGTTCGGCTTGACAGCGGTCGCACTGATTGCGCGCGCATGGCCCAAGATCGAACGCCGCGACTGGCCGCGCGTGATCCTGCTGGCACTGGTGGCCGTACCGGTCAATCAGTTGATCTATCTTTACGGCATGAGCCTCACGATGCCGTCGCACGCGGCGCTGCTCTACGGCACCACGGCTGTCTTCGCGTTATTCCTGTCGGCAGCGCTGGGCTACGAAAAAATCCTGCCGCACAAAGTCGTCGCCATTATCGTAGCGCTGGCCGGACTTGCCCTGGTCGTCTCCCGCGGCGGTCCGGTGGATTTTCACTCGCAGATGTTTCTGGGCGACCTGTTGATCTTCACCGCCGTGTTGGCATGGGCAACATACACAGTTCTGGGCAAGCCGCTGGTCGTGAAGTACGGCGCGCTGCCCATGACTTGCCTGTTGCTGATTGTGGGTACCGTGATCAGCCTGCCTTTTCTGATTCACCATGCCATGATTCAGGACTATTCTCGCATCACGTGGATTGGCTGGAGCGGCGCGTTCTACTCGGGGTTGATGCTGACGATTGTCGCCTACGTCGTGTGGTACAGCATATTAACTCGCGTTGAACCGGCGCAGGTCGCCATTCTAACGACGCCGCAACCAGTTGTCGCGACGACGCTCTCGGCCTATTTTGTCGGCGAAGTGATCGGTTGGCCGCTCGTGTTCGGCGGTCTGCTGGTGATTGCCGGAGTTATCTTGATGGACGCGCCGGCCTTCATGCGCCGCGCTGAACGCCTTAGACGCAAAGTTACGGGTTAACCTATGAACCTCGCTGGCAAGAAGATCGCGGTATTCGTCGAACATCACTACCAGGACCTTGAAGTCTGGTATCCCGTCATGCGTCTGCGCGAAGCAGGCGCGAAAGTCGTCATCGTCGGCACCGGATCCGCGCCGGAGTATGTAGGCAAGTATGGCTATCCGGTCAAAGTGGATAAGACGGCCGACAAGGTGAAAGCCACTCAATTTGACGGGCTTATTATTCCCGGAGGCTGGGCGCCGGATAAGTTACGCATGTTCGACAGCGTGCTGGCGCTCGTGCGCGACATGGATCGCGCCAAGAAACCCATCGCCTGCATCTGTCACGGCGGCTGGGTGCTCGTGTCGGCCGGTGTCTTGCGCGGACGAACAGTGACAAGCTATTCGGCGATTCGCGATGACATGGTGAACGCCGGCGCGAAATGGGTGGATCAGGAAGTCGTCGCCGACCGCCATCTGGTGACGGCGCGTAAGCCTGACGACCTGCCCGCCTTCATGCACAAGTTCATGGAACTTCTCGACAAGCAGGCGTGACACGCGGCGACGTTATCACACTGCTCGAAGAGTACGCCACGCTGCTCGGGCTGCTGGATGAGGATGAGTTTCGCGCCAAGGCGTTCGCCAACGCCGCGCGGCAACTCGAGAGCGTCGGGGCCTCGTTAGAGGAGCTGCTCATCGGCGATCGTTTGGCCATGGTGCGCGGCATCGGTCCGGCGGTCGCGCTGGCGATACGGGAAGCAGCCTACGGCGGGACGTTCGCGGATTTGGAATCTGTTCGGCATCGCGTACCGGCGGGCGTGCTCGACTTGATGCGAGTGGATGGCCTTGGGCCGAAAAAAGCGCGCACTCTGTGGCGCGATGCTGGCGTGGATTCACTTATGGCGTTGGAGCGCGCTATCCACGAAGGCCGATTGGCCAAGGTCTCCGGATTCGGGGGCAAGACGCTCGACAAATTTCGCGCCAGCCTTGAATTCTTGAAGACGATCGGCGAACGGCGGCTGCGCCACCACGCGCATACGGCCGCGGACACTTTGCGCGACGACATCATGCTGATTCCCGGCGTGGAGTTTGTCTATTTCTGCGGAAGTCTGCGGCGCAATTGCGAGACGAGTGGCGACTTGGATTGCATCGTCTGCGCGGAACGCGAGGCGCATGCCGCGGTCAAAGAAGTTTTGGCACGGATCGAGGGGATCACGTGGGAGAATCGCGACGGCGATATCTGGCAAGGCCGCGAACGCGCCGGCATGCAAGTGGAACTGTCCGTATGTGGGCCGCAGGAGCTTGGCACGCGACTCGTGCTCGCCACCGGTTCGAAGGAACATGTGGCGGCCTTGCGTCAGCGCGGTGAGATCATCAACGCGGCGACGGAAGCAGAAGTTTACGCGGCACTCGGTTTAGCGTTCGTGCCGCCGCCGCTGCGCGAATCAGGCTTGGTTTTGCGCTCGAGCGCCGACGGTGACTATCCGTTGCCGGTGCTGCGAAGCGACCTGCGCGGCATTTTGCACGTGCATACGACCTATTCGGATGGTCAGCACACGCTGCGGCAGATGGCAGAGGCCATGATGACGCGCGGCTATGAGTTCTTGGGAATTTGCGACCACTCGCAAGTCGCGGCCTACGCGCGCGGGTTATCGCCCGACCGCGTGCACCAGCAATGGGACGAGATTGACGAGCTCAACAGCGAATTGGCGCCCTTCCGGATTCTCAAAGGCACCGAATGCGACATCCTTCCCGACGGGCGAATGGACTTTGACGATCTGTTGCTGTCACGTTTCGACTTCGTCGTGGCCTCGATTCACTCCGGTTTTCAAATGACCATGGAAGCGGCCACGGAGCGGCTGTGCGGCGCGTTGCGCAATCCCCATGTTGACATGCTGGGGCATCCGACCGGACGGCTGCTGCTGAAACGCGAAGGTTATCCGATTGACCATGAGGCGGTGCTGCGCTGCGCCGCCGAACATGGCAAGGCCGTCGAATTGAACTCGAGCCCGCACCGGCTCGACCTTGATTGGCGGTGGTTGGGACGGGCGATTGAGTTGGGCGTGCCGATTCCGCTGAACCCCGACGCGCATGCGGCCAACGGCTTGGATGAAATCACTTATGGACTCGAACTGGCTGCGAAAGGTCCGCTGCCGCCGGCGCTGTGCCCTTCAACGTGGAGCGCGGCGGAGTTTCTGAACTGGTGCCAATCACACGATTAGGACATGATCTCACTTTCACCTACGTCCATCACTTCACGTTTGCCGCTGGGCGATTTTCGCGCGCGCTGTCAGGCGTTGTGCGAAGCGTTGCGCACGGCGCATCCCCAGTACGATTGGATTGGATTGTATTGGGTGGACGGCGACCATCTCGTGTTGGGACCGTGGACGGGTGATGAGCCGACAGAGCATACGCGCATCCCCATCGCACAAGGCATTTGCGGCGCGGCGGTGCGCGAAGACCAGACGATTATCGTGGATGACGTTCACAGCGACCCGCGCTACCTGTCGTGTTTTGTTTCGACACGCTCCGAAATCGTCGTGCCGATTTATGCGGATGGCCTGGTCATCGGTGAGATTGACATTGACGGTAAGAACGTCAAGGACTTCGACGCGAGCGACCAGAAATTCCTGGAAGCGATCGCGGAATTCATCGGGCGCGAATGGCCGGGGCGTTGGTGAGCGACACACCGCTGATGATCTCAATTTCTGGCGTGCGCGGCATTGTCGGCGATTCGATGACCGCGAATGTCTGTCTGCGCTGGGCCCAGGCGTTCGGGAAATCCTGTGCATCGGGCCCCGTCGTTGTCGGCGGCGACAGCCGCATCAGCAAAACGATGATGCGCGCCGCGACGATTTCCGGCTTGGCTTCGGCTGGCGCTAGTATCATTGACGTGGGTGTTGTTCCCACGCCGACCGTAGCGCTGGCGGTCGAACAGCATCGCGCCCGCGGCGGGATTGCAATCACAGCCAGTCACAATCCGGCACAGTGGAACGCTCTGAAATTCTACGGCGCGGACGGCCTGTTTATTGACGAGGCACGCGGCAAAGCTCTACGCGCGGCCGTTGAGTCCGAAGATGCGTTTGACGTGGACGCCTATCATGTCGGTCAGTATGAGCGCGACGAACTGGCGATTGAACGGCATCTCAACGCCGTGCTTGGATTGCCGTTCCTCGGCGTCGCAGATTTGCAGGCGCGTAGATTCCGCGTCGGACTGGACGCGGTGTGCGGCGCGGGCGGCGAATTGTTGACCCGTCTGCTGGAACATCTGGGCTGTGAAGTCGTTCCGTTCCATGCAGAACCATCCGGGGTATTCCCGCGCAATCCCGAACCGATTGCCGAGAATCTGGGTGACGTGTGCGCCGCCATGTTCGCGGCAGGTGTGGATATTGGACTGGTGCTCGATCCCGATGCGGATCGCCTGGCGCTGATTCGTTCCGATGGCAAACCTGCCGGTGAAGAGTTGACGCTTTGTGCGGCGGCGTTGGCTGTGTTGCCGCATGTGCCCGGCCCGGTCGTGGCCAATTGTTCGACCAGCCTGGCCCTGCGCGATATCGCCGGGATGTTCGGTCGCGAGTATTTCGAAACGAAAGTCGGCGAGGCGCACGTGGCACTGCGCATGCACGAGGTCCGGGCAGCCTTCGGCGGCGAAGGCAACGGAGGCGTCATGCTGCCGATGATTCATGCTTCCCGCGATACAGCGGTCGGCGCCGCGCTCGTACTCCAGGCGCTGCTCGAATCCGCACAATCGTCCGCGCAGTTCTTCGACGCCATGCCGCAATACCATCTCGTCAAGAAAAAGGTCGAGTTTGCCACGTTGGTCGAGCAGCGCGAGGCGCTTGAATCACTCGAAAGCGTGGAATTGTTCGGACAACCCGAACGGCTTGATGGCCTGAAATGGCGCACGGGCAAAGCGTGGATTCAGGCGCGGGCTTCGAATACTGAACCCGTCGTGCGCGTGTTTGCCGAGGCGCAGTCGGCCGCGGAAGCCGAGCGGCTGGCCGCTGAAGTTGTGAGTTTTCTGCATTACTGATAACCATACCCACTCTCCCCAATGGACAAAGTAGCAGCGATCATTCTGGGCGGCGGACGCGGCACGCGACTCTATCCGCTGACCAAGCCGCGCTCCAAACCCGCCGTGCCGTTCGGCGGCATGTACCGACTCATTGATATTCCGGTCTCCAACTGCCTGTACTCCGATTTGAGCCGGATTTACGTCGTAACACAATTCAATTCCGCGTCGCTCAATCGGCATGTGTCCATGACCTACGCCTTCGACGCGTTTCGTAACGGCTTCGTGACGGTACTGGCCGCCGAGCAGACGCTCGATACGAGTGACTGGCTGCAGGGAACCGCCGATGCCGTGCGCAAAAACTTGCGGCATGTCAAACCATCCGAACCGGATGATGTCTTGATTCTCTCAGGCGATCACATATACTGGATGGACTACCGCGGAATGATCGCGCTGCACCGACGCTCGCGCGCCGACATTACCATCGCCACATATCCCGTGCGGCTCGCGGACGCCAATCGCTTTGGCATCATGCAGGTGAACGCCGAAGGCCGCATCGTTGAATTCCGCGAAAAACCGCAATCCCTCGATGAGATCAAGGGTTGGGAGCTGTCTGGCGAGATGTTCCGCTCCGCCGACTTCGATATGGATGGTCCGGTCGTGATGGCCTCAATGGGCGTATATGTGATGAGTTGGGAGGCCATGGAGAATCTGCTCGCGCCGGAATCCGGGTCGGACTTCGGCAAACACGTGATTCCGTCGGCGATTCACTCGCATCGCGTGTTCGCCTACCCGTTCAGCGGCTATTGGGAGGACATCGGAACCATTGATTCGTACTACAACGCGAATCTCGCGCTGACCGATCCGCAACCGGCCTTTGGTCTATACGACGCGAACCAACGCCTGTTCACCCGTCCACGCTTTCTGCCGGGCGCAAGTATGCGCGAAGTCTTCATGAAGCGCGCCCTGATTTGCGCGGGCAGCCGGATTGAACATGGCGCTATTGAACACTCCATCGTCGGCACCCGTTCGATCACGAAGGCCGGCGTGAAGATCATTGATTCCGTCGTCTGCGGCGCGGACTATTATGAAACGGTGGATTCGCTGGCATTCAATCGCGAAGTAGGCCGACCAGACGTGGGGATCGGCGGCGATACGCTGATCCGCAAAGCCATCATTGACAAAAATGCGCGAATCGGTTACGGAGTGAAAATTGATCCGCCCGTCAACGTACCCGACCATGACGGTGAAGGGTATGCGGTACGCGACGGCATCGTGATCGTCGAAAAGGACGCGATCATTCCCGACGGCGCAGTCTTGCCCGCACGGTAGGAAAATCTGTGCAGGTCGTTGAGCTTATAGCGCGCAAGCAGGCGGGCGGTGAACTGACTGATGCAGAGATTGACAGCCTTATCCGCCAGTTCGCCGTAGGCGAAGTGCCGGACTACCAGATGTCCGCGCTGCTGATGGCAGGTTACTTCCAGGGTTTTTCGGAACGCGAAGGGCTGCGGTTTCTCGATGCCATGATTCGTTCGGGCGAGCGCTGGTCGTTTGCCGACATCCCCGCGCCGAAAGTGGATAAGCACTCCACGGGCGGTGTCGGTGATAAAACTTCACTGATCATCGCGCCGGTCGTTGCCGAAGCGGGTCTATGCGTCCCAATGATCTCCGGCCGCGCCCTCGGGCACACGGGCGGTACTCTGGACAAGCTGGAGAGCATCCGCGGCCTGCGAGTAACGTTGGCCCGGGACGAATTCGCCCGAGTTTTGCGTGAACATGGCTGTGCATTCGGAGCGCAGACGTCGGAGCTTGTGCCCGCCGATAAACGGCTCTATGCACTTCGCGACGTCACTGCAACCGTCGCGATTCCACCGCTCATTGCCGCGAGCATCTTGTCGAAAAAAATCGCCGAAGGCACGGACGCGTTGGCAATGGACGTCAAGCTCGGGCCGGGTGGTTTTCTGCGATCAGATTCGGAAGCGCGGGAATTAGGCCAACGCATCGTGAATTGGTCGCGCGAATACGGCGTCCGTACGGTCGTCTTCGGAACGGACATGCACCAGCCGCTCGGCGCGACCGCCGGAAATGCGCTGGAAGTGAGCGAGTGCCTCGATGTCTTGCGCACCGGACGCGGCGAACGCCGCCTGCTCGAACTCTGCACACTACTCGGCGGCGCGATGCTCTGGCTGGGTGGCTTGTCGGCGTCGCATGCCGCCGGCATGACCGCGTTCACGCGAGTCCTGGAGACCGGACGCGGCTACGACCGCTTTCGGCGCATCGCCGAAGCACAGGGAGCAGATCCCGCGATCTGGCGCGAATGGGAACAGGCGAATCCCTGCAAGAACTTATTCGAGATCCGCGCCGAGCAAGACGGCTTCATCAACGAAGTTCACCCGCGTGAAGTCGGATTGGCGCTCGTTGAATTGGGAGCAGGACGCAAATCGGCCGCCGATGCCGTTGACCCGAGCGCGGGAGTGCTATTTGCGAAGCATCGCGGGGACAAGGTCACACGCGGCGAAGTGCTGGCAACGTTGCAGTGGAGCCGCTCAGTTGAGGCCTCCTCAGCACAATCGCGAATTGCCCGCGCCTTCGACATTGCGCCCGCCGTTCCCGCCGCGCGGCCCTTACATTATTTTACGATCGAGTAGCACCTAAACTACCGGAGAATTGCGATGGATGAGTCCGTCGAGAAGAAATTGCGCGCCCTCAAGCTGAAGCTCTTGATGGCTGAGAAGGAGATGCAGGCGTCGTCCGGGAAATGGAAACTCGGCGCGCTGCTCAAGGCCGGGCACACCGATGCCATGAATCGCGAAGTGGACAAACTGCATGACCGGCTGGAAAAGAAGATCGCGACGCTCAAGAGCGAAATTGCCGAACTGAGCGGAGCCGTTGACAACGTCGCCAATACAGCCCCGGCGGAAAAGCCGGTCGCAAAAGCTGCCGCCAAGAAATCCGCCGTGCCCGCCGCCCCGAAGAAGACCGCGGCGAAAAAGAAATAACTTCAGACCAGTATGCAGACGCAACAGGGCCGCTCGAATGAGCGGCCCTGTTCAGTTTGAATGGAATTGCGCCTATTGCGCGTGATTGCGAAACTTCTCTTCGAGCTTCGCCTTGGGCAGCACGCCCGTAACCGTTTCGACAAGCTGCCCGTTCTTGAAAAAGAGCACCTGCGGAATATTCAGCACGCCGTACTTGCGCGGCACTTCAGGGTTGGCGGCGATATCAATCTCGCCGATTACGGCCCGGTCCGTCCAATCGGACGCAAGCTCCTTCAGCATCGCATGCACCTTCTTGCACGGCGCACACCACTCCGCGCCGAAATCCAGCACGGCCAAACGGTCCGCGCGTAAAATCTTCTCTTCAAAATTCGAGTCAGTAACCGTCAGCAATTCCGCCACGTTCGCTCCTTTGAGTCGGCGTTATCGTTACAAGTTGTATTGATCCAGCAAGGCAATAAAATCATCGGCCGGTTTGAATCCCGTGAAGCGCGTCACTTCCTGGCCATCATTCCGCAGAATCACCGTCGGCATGCCGGTGATTCTGTACTTCTTCTTCATCTCCGTCACCCACGGTGTCTCCTTGGTGAAGTCGAGCTTCAAGCGCACAAACTCATCCACCCGCTCCTGTACCGACGGAACAACCCATGTCTTTTCGTCAAGTTCCACACAGGCCACGCACCAGTCCGCATAAACGTCAATCAGCACGGGCTTGCCACTCGCCTCGGCCTCGGCCAAAGCCTGTTCTTCCTCGTTCACTCTCCACTCGAGCTCGCTCAGCTCGGCCGTGGCCGCGGTTCCGCCGTTAGGATTGACCGCCTTGAACAGAAGGATTCCACCCAACACAAAAACCATCAGTGTAAACGCCTTGCCCAATCGTTGTTTGGCGGTGGCTTCATCAGTCAACGCGTCAAACGCTCCCGTGAAAACCGAGAAGGTGATCAACAGCGCGGCCCATGAACCGAGATAAATCATCGGCGGCAGCGTGAGGCGAAGCATATAAAGCGCACCCGCCAGCAGAATCCAACCAAAGCTCTTCTTTACCATTTCCATCCACGAACCGGCACGCGGCAAAGCTTGAATTGCGCCGGCAAACGTGCCGATCAACAGGAATAGCAGTCCCAATCCCAAAGAAAAGGTGAACAGCAGAGCCCAACCGTAGAATAGGTCCCCCGATTGCGCAACCCAGGCCAGCAGCGCGACAATCACAGGTCCGACGCAGGGAGCCATGATTAGGCCCGACGCCATGCCGAGCAGCAACGGACCGAACAGCCCCTTGCGTGTCGAACCTCCGACAAGACTGGTTTGTAACGCGGACGGCAACGCAATATCAAACGCGCCGAGCATGCTAATCCCCATCAGAGCAAAGACCAGCGCGATGACAATATTGACGAATGGAGAACCGGAGATTGATCCAAACAATGTGCCCGTCGCGGCCGCAAACAAACCGAGCGAACTGTACACGATGGCAATGCCCAGCGAGAAGATAAACGAGAGCCATAGGCCGCGCAGCGGCTTGCCCGAACTGGCGCCGCCGATGTAGCCGATCGTAATCGGAATAACCGGGTAGACACAGGGCGTGAAACTGGCCAGAATACCACCAATAAAAGCGACCAGAAATGCCGTCCACGAGCCCTTGGCCAGCGCCGCCATCAGCCGCGCTTCGATGCCCTTGGGTTCCTCAACAGCAGTCTCGCCGCCGCCGAAGAACACTCGGTCGTTGGCCGCCACAACTTCACTGCCTGCGACCAGCACGTCCGTCTTCGCCGTCACCGTCTTGGTTTCCGGCAGGAAACAGACGCCCTCGCCAAACTCCTGACACATCTGGTAACCGATGTTCACCGGAATGCTGAACGTCCCGACCGTCGCGTCCGCGGCCGCCGTGACGGGAACCCTGACCAGCACATCGCCACGGTAGCAACGCTCATCCTCAAAGGGCTCGCCTTTCGGAAAGACCGGCTCGCCAAAATCCAGACCCAGCGTGTCCGCAACCGCGACAAAGAACAGACCAAACTCAACGTCCGTAATATGATGTCTCGCGGGGACCGCAAAAAGAAGTCCCAATTCTGATGATCCGCCAGCCGCGATCGCCGAGGTACTCCACAAGGCACGAACCGGCACGCCTGGCGAGACAGGGCCGCCGTCGTCCTCTTGAGCCCAGCCGGGCGAGGCACAACTCCAAGCAATTATTGCGAATACTAGTGGTGCAAGTCTCAACATGCGGTTGCGAATCCCAATGATTTTTGACACCTTATGATACACGTTATGTCTAATGGAGGTTCCCGTGAAAGCTCTGCTGCGGCACACTGGTCAGATGGCCTTCCTTGCCAAAGCCGATTCCAACCATTGGCTCCCGCTGGACGCCGGCCCGGTTTCGGGGGGCGGAAATGCGGCCACATCGCCAATCGAAATGCTGGCCATCGCCGCAGGCGGGTGCGTCAGCATGGATGTCGTTCATATTCTGGGCAAGAGCCGCAAATCGTTTACGAGGTTCGACATGGAGGTCGAGGCCACGCGCGCCGAAACTCACCCTCGGCGAATTCTGTCGCTTCACTTCCATGCCCAGATAGACGGGCCGGAACTGACGTCCGCTGATGTCGAAAAGGCACTCAACCTGTCGCTGGCAAAGTACTGCTCCGTGACCTTGTCGCTCGACCGGTCCGTTACGCTGTTCGCGTCGTTTACGCTGAATGGCGTGCCCGGTGACGAGTGGAGCGTGGATCGCAACTCCGCGATCTACG
The DNA here is from genome assembly GCA_016702305.1 of bacterium. Taxonomy (NCBI): domain Bacteria; species bacterium. The sequence goes on along the minus strand of JADJEH010000002.1, from coordinate 362,968 downwards.
AATCGCCTACGCCGTAGGCGCTGACCCGTGCATCATCGCCAGGTAGGCTAAGAAACCGCTGGTCACCGGTCGCGGCTTGCGCGCGGGACGACCACGCAGCGGCCAATGATCTCGCAGCCACTCTTCGACCGCAGTATACGCCGGAAACAGACGTTCCGCCGCGCGAAACTCAGGCGTGTGAAAGCGCCGTCCACCTTTCGGTCCTTCGGTGATGCCAAAATACAGATGCAGCATCTCGTGATGCATCACTCCCGCGACCACCATCTCAGGAATGCGTGCATCGTCGAGCGCGGAATTCATCGTGATCACGCGCCGCTGAATATCGCACAGGCCGAGTGTATAGCGCCAACGGTTGCGGCTCCACCGAATGACCGGCGGACGCAGTTCGTGCTTGAACATCACGTCATTAATGATATCAAAGCACTGTTGCAGATCGTAAACAAGCCCGCGCGGGTTATGCCGCGGGCCGCGCCGCCCGCTTTGAACAGGCGGCGGCGTTCCAGCCGCTGAGGCCGTCGTTGCGAGGACTTCCACGGCCTTGCCAAAGAGCTCGTACTGATGCGGGTCAGGAATCGGTCGGGTTCGCCTTACGGTTCCCATAAAGTCCTTTCGCCCGACGGCAGTTGCGGCATTTCGCCCGGAGCAATTCCCTCGGCATCACCTTCGCCGTGGATTGTCTTGAGCTTGTTGTCAAAACGCTCCAAATCGCGATTCGCCGCCGTCATGTTGTCGTGAGCGAACTTGACTTGATTGGCGGCTTTGTCAAAGCTCGTCCGCACTTTGCCAAGATCATCCCCCAACCCCTTGAGCAAACCCGCAATGCGCCGCGCGCCTTCGGAAATCTTCATCCCCTTGAATCCGATGACGGTGACCTGCAATAAGGCCCAAAACGACGTCGGCGACGTGGGGAACACGCCGCGATTCCGCGCGTGCTCCATCAATTCGGGATTCGATAGCAGTTCGTAATAGACGCCTTCCGCGGGAACATACATCACCGCGAATTGCAGCGTCTCCGGCGGCAGGATATACTTGTTGGCGATGTCGTCAATGTGCTTCTTCACATGCCGCGCAAACTCCTTGCGCGCGCCTTCCATTTCGGCTTCATTTGTCGCTAAACGGATCCGGTTGAAGGCCTCGAGCGGAAACTTGCTGTCCACCGGCAACTTGCCCTGCGGATTAAATATTACGGCATCCACGCGGCCCGCGCCCAAAGTGTATTGAGTTTCGAATTGATCTGGGTGCAAGCAGTCCCGCAGCATCCGCTCCATTTCGATTTCGCCCAGCTCACCACGCAGCTTCGGAGCTTTCAGAACATTCTGGAGCTCTTCCAGTTCTTGAGAAAAGCGCTGAATTTTTTCGTTTGTGGCGTGCAGCTCGATCAGGCGGTCCGTCACGCCCTTGAACAGGGTGTCGTTCCGCGTGATCGTCTCGGACAGTTTCTCGTCCACTCGCTTCTGAATCTCGGCCAGGCGCTGGTCATTGGCTTGCTGGAGCTTCTGAAACTGGTCCGTCAATTGACGCACCGTCTGCTCCAGTGTCTGCCGCGATTCCGTGCGGCCCTTGCTTTGATCCTCCGCCAGGGAAACCCGCAAGCTCTCAAGCGTCCGCCGGAATAGCTCGAGCGTGTCGCGAGACTCGCCGCGCGCTTTCTCCTGCTCTGAAGTCAAATCCCGGCGCGTCTCCCGAAGTTCGTCCGCGAGCAGTTTGGTGCTCTCTGCTCTTGTACGCTCAACGGCCTCATGCAGCACCGCCAACCGAGTGTCCAAACCGGCTTCGCGCTCCCGATCTGCCGAAACACCACGTGACAGCTTCGCCACCTGCAGTGCAAGCACGACGACGACCACCAGCGAGACAGCGGTTAGAATTAGGAGGAGCGTGGACATAGTTGGGCTTAATCTAATAAATTACGGAACTCCGGTCTAAACCGCAATGAACCCGGCACAGGGCTGACCGTATCGCAAGGGATTGCTGTTAACTTAAATTATTAAATTGTTTAAATTTAATTATTCTGCTGCCTGTTGGGCGAGGTTGGGCACGGGGTGCCCTCTCACGAAAACCGCACGCCTCGCCGATTGCCGGCCATGACTGAACATTAAACTAATCGAAAACCACACCTTATGTCAGGCTCCGTACGCGGCAGGTTGTTGCTTTTGTGTACGCTTTTCCCGATAATATGGCTCTAAACAGTACCAAATAAAACAAACGATTAGCAAGGCGCACAGCTATGTCACTGCTGCTCGACAAACTATCCAAAACCATTCCGGCTTATCAGGAATCTATCAAGTCGCTGGCGAAGTCCCACGGCGAAGCTGTTATTGACAGTGTCAGTGTCGGCGCGCTCCTTGGTGGCCAGCGCGGTATTAAGTCCCTGCTCTGCGACACATCGGAAGTTCCCGCGGATCAAGGTTTGATTATTCGCGGTACGCCGATTCTGGCACTCGTGGATAAGCTGCCCGAAGAGGTGTATTGGCTGTTGCTAACCGGCGAATTGCCGACCGCAGCCGAACTCAAAGACTTCCAGGCCGACCTGACCCAGCGTCAGGGCGTGCCGGACTACATCTGGCATGTGCTTGATGCCATGCCCAAAGACAGCCACCCGATGGCTGTGTTCAATCAGTTGGTACTGGCCATGGAGCGCGAATCAGTGTTCCGCCGCCGCTATGATGAAGGTATGGGCAAAGACGAGTACTGGCGCGCCACGCTGGAAGACAGCTTGACGCTCGTGGCCCGCCTGCCGGAAATTGCCGCCGGCGTCTATCGCTGGCGCTACGATCTCGGTGCGCGGATCGCACCCAAGGCCGGGCTTGACTGGGGTGCCAACTACGCCTACATGCTGGGAATTGAGGACAAGGACGGCGGCTTCGCCCGCTTGATGCGACTCTATATGACGTTGCACACCGACCACGAGAGCGGTAACGTTTCCGCGCACACGGCGCATTGCGTTGGTTCGGCGTTGTCCGATCCGTACTACGCTGTCAGTGCCGGACTGAACGGTTTGGCTGGTCCGCTGCACGGTTTGGCCAATCAAGAGGTGCTCGAGTGGCTGCTTGGTGTGCTGAAGAAGTTCGGCGGTAACCCGAGCGACGTGCAATTGCACGAGTTCGCCACGGAGACGCTCTCTTCCGGCCGCGTGATTCCGGGCTACGGTCACGCCGTCCTGCGTGTCGTGGATCCACGCTTCACGGCCTTCCTCGATTTCGGCAAGAAGGAATGCCCGAATGCACCCGTCTTCAAGCTGGCCGAGCAGGTCTTCAATGTCGTGCCGGATATTCTCAAGACGATTCAGAAGATCAAGGATCCGTGGCCGAACGTAGATTCGATCTCTGGTACGCTGCTCTATCATTATGGCATCACGCAGCCGCGTTACTACACCGTGCTGTTCGGCGTCTCGCGCGGTATCGGCATCTGCTCGCAGCTCGTCATGAGCCGCGCGTGGGGTGAACCAATTCAACGGCCGAAATCAATCACGACGGGCGCGCTTAAGAAGCTCGCCGGCGCATAGGCGAACCCTGTAAGTCAGATATACGAAGCCCGGCCATGAGAGTGGCCGGGCTTCCTGTTTGTTGTATTGGCCTGCCGCGTGACTACGCGAGGCTGTTCGTGCGCAAGGGCTTATACCGACCGGCGGGATCACACTTGTTGATCAGCGCGAGCTCACAGGTTTGGGTCAGACCATTGCGATAGAGCGAGAGGTCGAACATCCCATGCGCTACTTCCACCGGACAGCCGTTGAGGTTAAGCGCGTCCTCAGCCAGACGATCCAGCAGTTCCGCGGCCCGGCGAGCCGTGCGTGCTTCGGAGTCCGGATGCAATACCCACACATTCACAGTCCCGGCATCCAGCGTTCCCCACACCGCCGCACTCACGCTGCGGTCGCGGGCGAGTTCCTGCACGCGCTCGTCAAAGTCACAGAGCGCTTCGGCGGGCAGCCGATAGCGGCCTTGACTGCGATGCGGAAAGAGTCGCGCCAGAGTTCGCGGCAATCGAAATAGATTCTGCCATAACTGCTCCACATCAGTGTTCCCTTCGACGCGTCTGATCGGCTGGTCGTCTGATAATTCGACGTCGATAGCGCCGTTCCACTCGCAGGCCAACAGCGAATGCGCTTGCTCGGACACCAAATTATCGTTCCCTTGGCGCAAGGCATTGGTGGCGATGGATGTCCAAAACGGCAAAGCGCTCGGCAGCGGTGCGGCATAGCGCCAACCACGCTGCAATTGACTCAGTTCATCTACCGACGCACACTCGCACAGGAGCATCGTGCGTGACTCCGGCACGGGTTCCAACGCCAATTCAAAACGAGTGAGGATTCCGCAGCGCGCGCCCGCGCCAAACAAGAGGGGAGCCACGTCCACGCCGTCGCCCAACACACCGGGTCCGGTCGCGTACCGTTCACCGTCATAGCCAACCCACTCCACCCGGCGGATATTCGATAACACACCACCGCTGCGATGGCAGCGCATGCCTTCCAGTGCCCGCGCGAACAACGTGCCCATCGTTTCACCCGGCTCCAACGGAAAGAGCGGTGGCCATGTCATGCCGCGCTGCGCAAGTTCAACGGCAACGTGTTCAAGCGGCGTCGCGGAATGGACGATCAAACCCGCGCCATCCGAAGCCCACTGCGACGGCCCGGTCAACCGGTGCGTCAGAATCAGCATCGCGCCTTCCAAGTCACGCACGGTTGTCGGCGATTGTCCCGATGAAACCGCGACCCGCATTTCTTTTTCGGAAGCGAAACGCAGTACCGTCTGCAACTCGGACCCGTTCGACGGCTCGACAACCAGTTCAGGCAGATCTTCCTTGCGCAACGTCCCGCTGAGCAACGGCAGGAGCTGCTTCGACCCGGAATGCACGACCGTGCCGGGAGCCTGCTTCTTGAGTTTGCCGTAACGGTCGAACAGCATCATGGCTTGGAATCCGTTCCCGAGGACGAGGACGCACCCGACGAAGACGATGACGACGCGTCCGGCGAGCTTGAAGAAGAAGACGAAGCTGACGCAGACGAAGAGGCCGATCCTGTCACGGCCGGAGAGCTGGCGCTCCCGTCTTTGCCGGTCTTCTTGACGTAATCGGTGATATAGAAGCCCGAACCCTTAAAGATCAGTCCGCTGCCGCCGGAGATCATGCGTTCCGCTGGCGCGCCGCAAACCGGGCACACGTCCAGCGGGGGCGCGACCATGCTCTGGAATTCTTCAAACTCGTGACCGTTCGTGCAGCGGTAGTCGTAGGTGGGCATTATTCGTGTTCGATTATTTAATTTCAGCTACGGCCGCGGCAACACGCTTCACAGCCTCGCGAATAACATCGTCGCCGGAGGCAAACGAGAGACGGATGCAATCCGGCGCTCGAAACGCGGCGCCCGGTACGGCGGCGACTTGATACTTGTCGAGCAGATGCAGCACAAATCCCGTCGAGTCCTTGATGGGTTTGCCGTCTATCGAACCCGTCAGCATCGCCGGAATCTGCGGAAACGCGTAGAATGCGCCTTCCGGTTCGCTCAACTTCACGCCCGGAATACTCTTCAGTCCTTCATAGCAAATATCACGGCGCCGCGCGAAATCAGCGGTCATCTTGAGCGGGAAACTGATTCCACTCTTAATGCCCGCCGTGGCCGCTTTCTGCGACACCGAACAGGCCGACGACGTCATCTGGCTCTGAATGCGCAGGATCGCATCCGCGATATCCAGCGGTGCCGCGCCGTAGCCAATGCGCCATCCCGTCATCGAATAGCTCTTTGACACCCCGTTGACCACCACCGTACGATCCGTTAGCCACGGGTACTCGGCCAAGCTCACGTGCTCGCGCCCGTCAAAACGCAGGTACTCGTAAATCTCGTCCGAAATCACGTAGGCACGGTGCCGCTTCAAAACATCGGCGATCGCGTCCATGTCGGCTCGTGACATCACAGCGCCCGTCGGGTTGCAGGGACTATTCAGCATCACCACCTTTGTGCGCGGCGAAAGGAGGCGTTCGAGTACGTCGGCGCGCAGATGAAAGCCGTCTTCCACGCGTGTCGGCGCGAAGATGACCTCACCGCCCGCCAACCAAACCAATTCAGGATAAGACAGCCAGCACGGCTCTGGCACGATCACCTCGTCGCCGGGCTCAACCAAGGCCAACAGTGAACTTGCCAAAACGTGCTTCGCGCCGTTGCCGACGACGATCTGCTTCGGCGTATAGGTCAGGCCGTTGTCGCGCTTCAGCTTTTCCACAATCGCTTCGCGCAATTCCATGATTCCGGCAGCCGCGGTGTAGCGCGTAAAGTCCGCGTCTATGGCCGCTTTGCCGGCCTCCTTCACATCATTCGGAGAGGGGTGATCTGGCTCACCCACGGACATGTCATAAACTTTCACGCCCTGCTTTTGCAGTTCGCGTACTTTTTCCACAATAGCCAGAGTCTGTGAAATCGTCAGGCGAGAAACCCTGGATGCCAGCACGAGTGCCTTCTTTCTGTCTAAAAATCGTCCTGCCAAAACAAGATATGAAAACGATCTTCGGCAGGCTTGTACACCGTGAAGCGGGCAAAACCCAGCAGCGGCGACAAATTGTCCAATACTAATTGATATTGCGCCCGGAATTCAATCAAACTGTCGGGCGTCGCTAAGGATAATACTTCCGGTGGAATCCCGCCCCAACGCAGCGATATCTGGTCATAGGCGCGAAACAGCCGCGCCGTCGAGCGCAAATCTGTTTCCCGCAGCCAGCCGTCCTGCCGCTGGAGGTCCAAGTCATAAAACGAAAATTGGAAGGTCTCGTCGAGCAGCTCAGCGTAGCGCAGCGAGTCCTTCAATTCGTAGGCCGTCACGAAGTTGTCGAGCAGACCACTCACCGTCTGCGCGTCCGACCAGATCGAACCGGCGTCGCCCCGCAGTGCCGGGGCAAACGGATTCGCGCACGACAAGAACAGGCTCGCCGCGAATATCAGCGCGATTGCAAGAGCGCTTTGAGATCGCTCCACGACGCCAACTCTTCGGTACGACGATCGCTCCACGAATATATCTCCCAATAACCCTGATCGCCAATTATCAGCGAGAACTGCCCCTCGCCGGCCATCGGGCCGGGCGCACCGGCCACGGCAACTTGCGCGGTGAGTTCATAGCGGGCCGTGACATGCGCCGTGTCGCCAAGCAACGTCGTTTCGATTGCCGAGAAGACCGCAAAAACCGCGCTGTCGCGCGGCAGCACGCCTTCGCCGAAGAGACTGTTGATGAACGTCTGCTCGCGGCCGTAATCCCACGCCGCCAAGTCGGGCTGCTGCTGCACGACCACCGGATCCGCGATAAACTGAAAACTGTCGGCGGCAAACGACCGCATGTAATTCGCGGCATTGCGCTCGAACAGCGCCAGTGACAAATTCGTCAAGACTTCGTCAGGCAAGCGCGGCACATCCCAACTCCCGCGCGCGCCGTCCGGCGCTTCGGGATCGCGCGCGTCGAATAGATCGCAGCCGGTCGCCAAAGCGATCAGCATCGTTAGCAGAACCGTCCTCATCGCACAAACAGCCATGTTACGATGAACACCGGGAACAGGAACGGTAATGCGTAGCGCACCACGTATTCGACGAACGTCGGCGTTGGCAAGTGTTCGTGTTCCGTGATGGCTTTCACCATGAAATTCGGCCCGTTTCCAATATAGGTCAGCGCACCGAAGAAAACCGCCGCTACCGAAATTGTCCGGAGCAAGTCCGGATGCTCCACCGCGAATCGCGCAACATCCCCGGACGCATTCACATCAAGCCCATGAAGCCCCATGCCCGTCGTCAGAAAATTCAAATAGGTCGGCGCGTTGTCGAGTACGGCGGACAGGCCGCCGGTCAGCCAGAAGAACTGCGTCGTGCTCTGAATCCCCAGCGACTGAGCATTGTGTGTGAGCCAATCAAGCGCCGGCAGCATTGCCGCGAAGATTGCAGCGAACAGCAACGCAACTTCCTTAACCGGATGCCAATTGAATCTGTTGCGCTCGTGAATATGCGCGGGCGTCAGCCAAAATGAACCTGCCGCCGCCGCGATCATGAGCGCCTCTCGCGCGAACAACGGACGCGGAATGAAACACGCGCCTATGATGATCGCCAATAACGGAAGATTGATTAATCCGCGCACGCGGAACCGGTCTTCAAGTTCGGCGGCCTCCTGTTCGCGCAATGAATGCGAGGCGTATTCTCGCCTATCCATGACATAGAAGAACAGCAGGAGCATGCCAATCGCCAGCGCCCACTTGTACCACATCACGGCGAATACCCAGAAGAACGGCACGCCGCGCAAATAGCCAAGGAACAACGGAGGATCGCCAATTGGCGTCAGCGCACCGCCGCAATTGGAGACGATGAAGATAAAGAACGCGACATGAAATTTCTGAAACCGCCACGCGTTGCCGCGCATAAAAGGCCGAATCAGGATCATCGAAGCGCCTGTCGTTCCCACGAAGTTCGCAAGTACCGCACCGACGGCCAGCAGCGCGACATTCTGATGCGGAGTCAAGCGCCCCGTCATCGCCACAAGCAGACCGCCCGAAACTACATACAAAGACCCGATCAGCGCAATAAATGAGAAATACTCATGTCCGACGTGCGCCAATTGCGGCAGGGCATCCCGACCTAACCAATAATACAGCACAACGACCGCGCCGAGCGGAAGCGTGAGCCACGGATAGAAGTTCTCCCAAAACTTGGGTTTGACCAGCGGCCAAACCGCAATCTGAATCAGTATGAGAGCGAACGGCAACGACCACCACAGTGACGGCGCATTGCTCACGCCCGCCGACAGCACTGATAGCGTCACCGCATGAGTCATCGTTTTAGGTCCGGCGAGTTATGATTGCGGCGCAAGTTCAGTCACGCAGAACGACAGCCAGTCGGCCAACAATGGGCGAAATGCGGAGCGCGCCCGTTCATCTTCTCGGCAAGTGCGCGGGATCTCTATGTGCAGCGCGCGACGGCAATTCTCCTCGCGCAATGAACCAAGTTCTTTCGCCTGGCGCGCCGTGAATTGCAATACATCAAGAGGTTCAATCGCAATATCGGGCAAACCGGGCGTTGCCTCGCGCAACTTCTCGTAAGCGTCGCGGCAGCGCCGCGCCTCGTCTAGTGTTAGGCCATACGTCGCGACTTCCATCCGCGTGTGCTGGCGATGGCCGTGCAACTCAATTAGCAAATCGAGCGGTAAGGCGCGGCCCGCGCGACCCAATGCCACGCGGTACTGTTCAAAGACCTGCCGCGCTCGATCCGTCTGACGTTCGGCCCCGCCCTTTCGCGTGGACTCCGTCGGGCGATTAACGTGAATATGGCGACCGATGGAAATCGGCATCACGCCGCCGTCGTCGTCGCGGAAGTTTCGCGCGATCACTTCACCGCACTTCAAATCCGCGGCCACACGATTTGCGAAGTACTGTGTCCAGTTGTCAAAACTGACGTGCGGCGCGGCGATCACTACCGACGGGCCCGCCGCGCAGGCACGCATGACGATAATTTCTGCCGGAATCCACGCACACAGCAGGTCGTGCATCTCGTCGCGGCTGTACCGGATGCCGGCGTGATCGAGGTCGCGGCCTGCGCGCAGAGCCGAAAACATCGCTTGCATCAATGCCGTGCGATCGTCTTCCACGCCTCGTACCGGTCAAATGCCTCAAGCAAACTTTCGGCCCGATAGCCGTGCCCGTGCTCATCTTGCGTGCGCACGTCGCCGGACCTTACCTGCGCCCGCGTGGCCCAGCAGAACTCACTATGCTCGTCGCTGAGCCGCGGCTCTCCATGCGTGCAGATCGCCAAATAGTTGATGCACAACAGCGGTTCCGCGCCGTCTGCGATCCTGCCGAACCACGTCTGCGCGACGCCGATGACGTTCGGCTTGAGGCCCGTCTCTTCGTGCACTTCACGCAGAACACCTTCCAGAGGATCCTCACCGACCTCCAGCCTGCCACCCGGCGGAGCGAACGTCTGCGGCGGAGACACGCGACGCAACAGCAGCATGCGGTCACCGCGAAAGACGTAAGCCGCGGCCGCGACGCGGTGCGTCAGCGCGGCGCTCAAACTGCGTCCCAGATGCTGACCGTCGTGTCGCCGAACACTCGCGACTTGCGCAGCTTTAACCCCACCACATCCGGCGGCGCCTGCCGCTTGGAATGCTCAAACACGATCAATCCCTGCGGAGCAAGCAACTTGGAGTCGAGCAGTATTTCAAGCATTTCGGAGATAACGACCTTCTCGTACGGTGGATCGGCGAAGATGATATTAAAAGGATCAGTAAACCGCGGCGCATTATGCAGAAAATGGTGGACGTCTTCACAATGCACGACCGAACGGTCTTCCAAATGGTACTGTTGCAGCGCGCGCTTGATGCGCTTCTCCGCTTCCCGTGATTTGTCCACAAACACGGCCACATCCGCCCCGCGCTTCAGTGCCAACACGCCGTAGGAACCGATACCCGCATATAAGTCGAGCACACGCGTTTCCGGTATCTCCGCCTGCAAAATGTCAAAGACCGCTTCGAGTGTGCGCGCCGACGTGGGCCGCATCTCGACGTGGCTGCGGCCACGGCGAAGGCCCGAGGACATCCGCACCGCCATATTGCTCTCCTTATCGCTATTCCGCCCGTTAAGCGGACTTGCCATCCCTACTCAACGATCACGCGATCACGCAATGCCGCAAGTTTCTTCGGCCCGATGCCTGATACGCGATCAAGATCATCCGCCGTCCTAAACGGCCCATGAGTCAAACGCTCTTCAATGATGCGTTCGGCCAGCACCGGCCCGATCCCCGGCAGGCGTTCAAGTTCACTCGCACTCGCCGTATTCACATTAATCGGCTGCGCCAATTCCGCCGCGCGAATTTGAAACAGTGAGTCGGCCGCCCGCGCCAGCCGCGGATCAACACCCAACGATACGACCCGGCTGCCGTTGGTTAGCGCGCGCCCGGTCCACTGTTCGCGAAGTTCAAGCACGGTACCCGCCACAAAGCTCAATCCCAGCAGCCAGGCCAACGCGCGGCGACTGAAATCAAAGCGCCAGATCATGAGCCCAGCGCTTCCTTGACACGCTCGAAGAAGCCCTTCTCATCCGTCAAAACCTTGAAGTTGTCGCTCTTGGCGAGCTTCTCCACCATCTCACGCTCGGCGGACGACAGCTTCTTCGGAACGACCAAATCTATTTCCACAAGTTGATCGCCGCGACCGTAGCCATTCAGCGACGGCAGACCCTTGCCGCGCATCCGCAGCAATTTACCGGGCGTCATGCCCGGTTCAATCTTCAACTGCGCCTTACCCGATAGAGTCGGCACTTCGACGCTCGCTCCCAGCAGGAGCTGCGGAATCGAAACACTCAAACGATAGATGATGTTGTCGCCGTCGCGCTCAAAATACTCGTGCTCCTTTTCTTCGATGAGCACAATAATATCCCCGGCCGGGCCATTGCGCGGCCCGCCGTGACCTTCGCCACGCAACGTGACGTATTGCCCGCTCGCCACACCCGCCGGAATGTCCACATGGATCGTATCTTCGACGCGCGTGCGGCCTTCACCGTCGCACGTCTTGCACGGATTCGAGACAATCTTGCCGTCACCGTGGCACTGCGGGCACGTTTGGATATTGACAAACTGACCCAGAATCGTGCGTGATACCTGTCGCACCTGACCTTGGCCCCGACACGTCGGACATTCCTGCGGCTGACTGCCCGCCGCCGAGCCCGTTCCCTTGCACGTCGTGCATGGCCGCAGGCGCTTGACCTTGATCGTCTTGCGCACGCCTTCGGAAATCTCCTCAAGCGTCAGCCCGAGTTTCATCTGCATGTCGTTGCCGCGCACGCGGGTGGAGCCGCCGCGTCCGCGCTGCTGACCAAACAGGTCGCCGAACATGCCGCCCTCCATGAACTGGCGAAGCGCGTCCGAGAGATCAAACTCAAATCCACCCTGACCGGGCCGCGGCCCTCCGCCGCCCATACCCGCGCCCGGAGCGACGTGGCCGAAACGATCATACTGCGCGCGCTTCTGCGGATCCGACAACACTGCGTAGGCCTCGCCCACCTCTTTGAACTTCTCCTCCGCCGCTGCGTCACCCTTGTTGCGATCCGGATGGTACTGCATCGCTAACTTGCGATACGCCTTCTTGACCTCGTCCTGACTCGCGCCGCGATTCACCGCCAGCACTTCGTAATAGTCTCGCTTCGCCATTTACGCCTGTTCCGCCCCCGTTGAATCAGCATCCGCTTCAGATTCCGCTTCACTTGATACTATGACTTGCGCATGGCGAATGACGCGCTCGCCGAGTTTGTAACCCGGCGTCACTTCCTCCAGTACCACACCCGCCGGGAAGCCCGCGCGCGGCTGCATCAAGATCGCATCATGATGCTCCGGATTGAACTCCTTGCCGCGGCAGTCAAGCCGAGCGATGCCGCGCGAATCGAGAAAGTTCTTAAACTTCTGGTGAATCAACTCCATCGCGCGCCGCGAAGCGCCTTCATCAGCGGCCGGTGTTTCCAGCATCCGCTGCATGTCGTCAAACACGGCCAGTAAATTAAGCAGCATGCCTTCGCTGACACTCTCGCGTACATTTTCCAGCTCCGCCCGCGAGCGCTTGCGAAAATTGTCAAACTCGGCCAGCGTCCGCACGTACTTGTCCCGCCACTGCGCGGCCTCCGCTTGAGCGATTTCCAGATCAGAGGGTGACGGCCCTGCGGCAGACTGCTCCGCCGCCAGTGTCTCAGTGTTCAATTTCTCGTTCTCGTTCATCTATGCTCAGTTAATCTACGACAATCGTTTCGACACGACGTGCGCCGTGTATTCCAACAGTCTGGCCAGCCGCGGATAGTCCATGCGCGTCGGTCCGATCACGCCCAGCCGCCCGCCGCTTGAACCCGTCTGGTAATCCGCCGCAATGACCGACAGATCCTTCGCGCGGCTGTCTGCATTCTCGCGGCCAATCGTGATCGTGAACGGTGCTTTCGATTCGGCGTTTTGGAGGAGGTGGATTATGATGTCCTTGTCTTCAACCAACTCGATAATCCCGCGCATGGATCCCGGAGTGGAGAACTCTGGCTGAGTGATCACCTGCGCCCGCCCGCCGATCTTAACGTGATCCACTCCCGGAGTGAAGTTGAACAGGTCGTCCGCCGACTCTACAAACAACCGAATCAGACTCTGCGGCGTTTCGTTCAAGTTCTGAATGCGCTCGGCAATTTGATCACGAATCTGCCCCAGCGTCAGCCCCGCCAAACGACGATTCAATGCGCCGCTGACTTCACGCACGGAGAGCTCGGTCATCTCTTGTTCAAGTTCGAGCATGATGGACTTCATCGGCCCGCCTGCAAGCGATATGATCACCAGCACGCGCCGCTCGGCCAGGCGCGCCAACTCGATTTGCTTCAGAACGGCCTGCTGTAGCTCAGGGATCACCACGATGCCCAGAAGCTGCGAAGCCGACGCCAGCACCCGTGTCGTCGCATCAAGGACATTTTCGAGCTCTGCCGGAACAGACTCCAATTCGCGCTCGATCTGCTCGCGCTGCATGCTTGGCAGTTCGCCGAGGTCCATTAGGTCATTCACATACAACCGATAGCCCAGGTCTGACGGCATCCGTCCTGCCGACGTATGCGGATGGCTCAACAGCCCCATATCTTCGAGATCGGCCATTACATTGCGGATCGTTGCCGGCGAGAGGTTAATCCCAAACTTCCGGGCAATGTGCCGCGACCCCACAGGATTGGCCGTGAGGATGAAGTGCTGCACAATCGCCCGCAGGATCAGGCGCTCGCGCTCGTTTAGTTCGGGGATTGGGTTCGGAGCAGACATGCGTCGGGAAGAATAGAATCCAATAAGATAAGCACTACCGCTCCGATTGTCAAGCCGGGTCTTTCACCCCAAATCCATTACAATTCAACGGCTTACAACGAAAGTCGTGGCAAATATCCGAAGAGTCCACGCTCCTCGGTCGGCCTGTATTAACAGCCTCTTAGCTACCCACAATCCACAACTCGCGAATCTCACCCCCAAGTTCCCACGAAAAGAAGCGCCCGCCGAGGGGTCTCGGCGGGCGCAAATCCATCGCGATGGCGAGTCTTAAATGCTGCCTGTAATGTGGAAGCCGAACACCACACCGGTCAGGGTGAAATGGTAGGCATCTTCATTGCCAAGGCCGAAAGCCTGGAAGCGACCGTCGCGAACTGCCTCTACCAAGAGATCCGTGTTTTGCAGCATCTCAATCGTTTCGGCGCATGTGAACAGCTTGGTCTCGCTGCCAGCTAACGCGAGCCCTTCAAAAACCTTGAAGGCAGTCGCATTGTTGCGCACGGCGTTAGGATCGCCCGCCGGATCAAAATCCGTATCCAGCACAATCCAAATCTCGCCCGAAACCGGCGTGGCCAGATGGTTCTGGGCGGTTACGCTGATGCAACCGTCTTCCACACCTTCAATAGTGAAGTCTGACCAATCACTGTTGTCGGTCAAGTCTACAAGCACGCCTTCCATTTGCGAATCCAAGGCGCCGCCGCCGCCACGCATGCCGTCACCGGTATTCGTGGTAATCGTGCCGTCCACTTCCTGCGAAACGAACGCTGTTCCCGATGTCAAGCCACAGCCGCTCACGATCATCATAAGCAGCGCGGCCAGAATAAGTATTGTTTTCTTCATGGTGTTCTCCTTACCCGCGCTTAGTTAGACTTGCCCTTGATCGGGATGAAATACTGCACGCCCAGCAGCGTCTGCCAGTTCTTGCGTGAGGCCTTATCGTCATGGAACGGCATGACCAACAGCGCCGTGTTGAAGTCCAAGTAGACCTTGCGCTGGTAGAGGTTGAAGCCCAGACCAAAACCGCCACTCATACCCGTCAACGACTCGTCTTCCTTATAGCTCGCGCCCGGTGCCAAGCTGTTGCTCGACACACCCAGCATCAGGTACGGCCAAACCGGTGCCGGGTCCTTCTTGGCCACCAGCAGGTTCAATCCAAAACCGGTCAGCGTCCCGCCGGGAATTGTGAGCGTCGGCTCACCCGGAAAATCGATATCTTCTTCCACATCCGCCTGCGACGTGCTGCGGAAAATCAACTGGCCATGCAACGGGCCAACGATATTGCCGCGCACCGACACTCCAAACACCGGGCCTTCGCCCACATCTTGCTGGATCACCGGAAAATCAAATCCTCCATGTACCCCGACCCCGAGCGGGTAGGTCGCCCAGGCTGGCAGCGCCAGCGCCAAAGCCAGGAACAATGCTCCCATTGTCTTCATTCTTCTTGCTCCTCTTGATTCGAGTTGGTAAACCACAATTTACGAACTCGCCGGACGAGACGCAACGGTTCTTCAGTCCTCATCAAAATCCCCCTTCAGGAGTTGTTTTGCTGATTCCCTTTGCCTACATTGCAGGATACCTGTACGGAGATGTTTATGCCTTTGATTCTACTCCTCTTGCTGGCCGTCGGGCTGATTAGCCCCGTCGCAGCCGATCCCGGCGACACTACCGTCGTCATCACCTTTGCCCAAGAGCTCCATAATTTTGGGGCTGGCGAACGCGACAATATTGAGACGTTTACCTTCCCGGACTGGCAGGTCCAGTACTCCGAAGTGTATATGGTATATCGCCTAGACTGCCCGGGTCCTCCCGGCGGCGATTGCGATCCGTGGGATCGGACAGCCCGGCTGTGGGTCCAGCGCCCGCTGACGGACAGCACCCACGAAGAACTCGAAATCGCGCGAGTGGTCACACCCTACGATATTACCGGCAGCGGCCGCCCCGGACATTGCGACTGGCGGTTTGATATGCTGGAATATCAGTCCATCCTCCGCGGCGAGGTCACGCTGCACAGCATGGTGGACACTTGGGTCGGCGGAAATCAGGGATGGCTGGTGACTTGTACATTCTATTTCATCGAGAATCCATTGCCGCTGACGCCGATAGCCGTGGAAAAGCTCTGGGATATCGGGTACCTCGTCTACGGCGATCCGTCCAATCCCGTGGACGACCACCTCGACATGTCGTTTGTTCCCGTGCCGCCGCAGGCGGAGTTTGCGACGGTGCGGATCTGGACGACCGGCCACGGGCAGGGAAACACCCACAATGCCGCCGAATTCTCGCAGAAGAACCACGGCGTCTGGATCGGCCTTGATCACTATGAACACCTGCTGTGGCGCAATGACTGCGCGACGAATCCGTGCAGCCCGCAGGGCGGCACGTGGCAATTCAACCGCGCCGGATGGTGTCCGGGCGACCGCGTTTATCCGTGGGATGTGCCGTTTATCGAGGTCACGCCGGGACAGACCATTGATGTCTGGCCCACGGTCGAGAATTTCGAGAATCTGTGCCGTCCGAGCAATCCTGAATGCGTTCCCGGGCAGACGTGCGCCGATTGCAACTACAACTCGAACGGCCACACCGAACCATATTATGTCACCAGCGGCCAAGTGATTTTCTGGACGACACAGACGGTTGACGCGCCCCCCGCGCGGCCTGAACTGCCCGACGCGGCAGTCCTGCATCAGAACTATCCCAATCCGTTCAATCCCGAGACCACCATTTCTTTTTCAGTGGCCCAAAAGGGTGTCGCGCGAGTGCGCGTGTTCGATGTGCAGGGCCGCGAGGTGGCAGAGCTGCTGAACCGTGAGATCGAACGGGGACAGCATAAACTGCGCTTTGACGGGTCGAAGTTAGCAAGCGGAGTGTACTTCACACAGCTCGAAACGGCTGGTCAGCTCTTCACCAATAAGATGCTGCTGCTGAAGTAGCCGGCATCTGCCCCCTTTATCCCCGCGCGTTCGCGGCGAAGATAAGAAAGCCGAGGTGATTGCCTCGGCTTTTCATTTGTGGGTTCAGGCCGCGCTGCGCTTCGCCAAATCCCGACTCCGGGTGGCGCGTCTGCTCCCGCTGTTTGCGCGCCGTGCAAACTTGCTCCGGCACAGCGAATCACCTTCTCACTTCGATTGCTTTTCCACGAACGGTTTGAATGCCTCGACCAAGAAATGATGCCAGACACCGTCCACAGCGTTGGCCCATTCACTGTCAATTTGGCCATCGAGTTGAACGGTGACCTTTACGGTCGTGCTGTCTCCTAAGGAGGTCAGTTCATACGTGGTTACGCAATCCAAGGCCCGACCCGTCAATCCCAACGGACCATCCATGCGCAGCAATTTCGGACGCTGCGCCAGGATAACCGTCGCATGTAATGCACCGTTCCCCTGGTCGTCAAATTCCTCAACGAACTTTCCGCCCGGCCACGCTTCGATGCGGAGGCTTTTCGGTTTCTCGCTGAAGTGATGGTCCCACCACCCCGAGATTTCGCCCGTCAACGCATCATATGTCTGTTCGGCGGAACCCGGCACGGTCACGCTCTGTGTCACCGTGTAGCCCGTGACCGGGTGACTGGTCAGTTCGGCGCGGGCGCTGATTGTGATCAGGCCGATTAATCCGATCGCGGCAAGCAGCTTCATCTGGTCTCCTCTGATTCGTATCTGTGAAAGGCGTTAGCGTCGGGTGCGGGACCGTTGCCGAAGATCGGCGCTCGGGCTCCGGTGTCGCTCATGTCGTGCGATCGCACGTAGCGCGCAGAGCTTACGGCAACTGAGGTCGGTGCGCCATTGCGATGCTCCAACCGGTCCCGAAACCGCTGATGCGCAGAGACTCGGCCCAGTCAAACCGGGAGCGACCCAAAATCGGTTGCGGATGGTGGCGGCCGACTACCTCGCCCGCCCGAACCGTGATCCCCCACGATATCCCGAGGAGAGGGTGCGCGGACTTGGGACCCGTTCGGTGGACCAGCCAGGACTCAAAATGAAACCCGCTGTCATGCGATGGTCTGTCCAGCAGCCAATAAGCTCCACCTTCAAATATCCGCGCTGCCAATTCCGGATTCTTATAGTCTACAGCGGAGTAATAGGCCGGATCTTCATCTTCGCCACGCGCCCCCGGCAACCCCGACCCTCCGCTTTGCGGATCTATGCGGGGATAGCCTGGGCGGTCATCCCGCTCCGCCAGTTGCCACCATTGGAATTCAGAACCGTAGGTTTCCGGGCGGCCGGACTTGTAACCGAGTTTCAGGGAACCGTCCACACCAAGTGTCCGGGTTTCAAGCGACCCAACTTCGATGCCCGCTTCGTCCACCACGGAAAGAGTGAGGCCGCCGCCAAGCTCCGCCACATCCACTTTAGCCATCCCGGATAGCAAGACAGCGACAACTAAGAACAACGATACAATTATTCGAAAAAGCGGTTTTCGGGCAAATCCGGGGTCCAACTGACTGCGGGTAGAGGCGTAACTTTGCTCCATAATATACAAGGTACATAACTAAGTCTTTAGTTGCTCGTCTGTTGCCGATTAACATAAATCTTGACAATAACTTGTTAATTATGTATACTTCGTCCCGTTACTAAACACTGTTCAGGAAGCCACGCCGTGACGATCACTGATCGTAAACTCCGCGAAAAAATAGAGATGCGTTCGAGCATCCTCGAAGCAGCCAAGGAGCTGTTCGCGGAAGATGGCTTTCAAAATGTCTCGATTCGCAAGATCGCCGACAAAATCGAGTATAGCCCCGCGACGATATACTTGTATTTTAAGGATAAAGATGCGATCTTGTTTGATCTGCACAACGAGGGCTTCCGAAAGCTCTTTGAATGGCAGCGGGATCGAGCCAAGATTAAGGACCCGGTTCAACGCCTAAGCTCCTTGTTGCAAGGATATTTGAGCTTCGCCTTGAAAGAGCCTGAGTACTACGATCTGATGTTCATGCTGTTTACGCCTCTGCCTAAGATTCTGAAGACTGCGGAATGGCGCTACGGTCGCCGAGCCTTTCGGATGCTCGCCAAAACCGTCGCGGAGTGTCAGGAAATGGGCATGATGCGAGGTACTCGAACCGAGGCCGCTGCGCTTGGATTGTGGGGAGCGGTGCACGGCGTGGCCTCATTGTTGATTCGAAAACGTGCTTCGATGCTCCCGGAAGCCGAACTGCCGGACTTCGCGGAAGAGGCATGTATGATGTTTAGCCATCATTTGCTGGCAATTCCTGCCAAAAGGTGATGCTTTGAATACGAAATTTTGTTATCTTGAGATAGTTGGTGAACAGTGTTGAGCTGTCGCCCACGGGCCGCCAAGGTTACCCGGCCGCAACGACTCCGTGTCAATCCACTCCACCGGGTTTAGGAAGGACACCATGAAGAAGACTTTGTTTGCTGTTCTGTGGATCGCCCCGCTGCTGTTCCTGGCGGGCTGCGCCGAACCGCCCAAGGCCGAAGCCGATGCCGCCAGCGCTGCCTTGACCTCTGCCAAGACCGCTGAAGCCGAGCAGTATGCTACGCAGGCGTTTGGCGCCGCTCGTGACACGTTGAATGCCGCGATGGCCGCCATCAAGGAGCAGGACGGCAAGTTCGCTCTTTTCCGCAACTACGACGCCGCTAAGGCCCAGTTGTTGAAGGCTACGGAAATGGCGAATGGCGCTGCGACTGCTGCGGCCGCCGAAAAGGAACGTCTGAAGAATGAACTGACTGCCATGCAGGCGACCCTGACCGCTGCCATTGCCGCCGCGGACACCGCCCTCATGAAGGCCCCGGTTGGCAAGGGCAACAAAGCTGACATCGAGCTCATCAAGAGCGACCTGTCGGCCGCCCGCGCCGCTTATGACGCCGCGGTTGCCGAGTTCAATCAGGCTAAGTATCTGTCGGCCCGCACCAAGATGCAGACCGTCCAGCAGCGCGTGCAGAACATCATGAACGAGATCACGCGCGCTTCCGAAATGGCCAAGGGCAAGAAGAAGTAACTTCCCCCTGCCGCAACCTGCGGCCGGTCTATCGAGTAATATACAGGGAGCCGCAACCAGTGTGCGGCTCCCTGTATGCTCTAAACTTAAAGAAATTGCAACATTCGTAACCCGCATCGCATGAAACGTCGCTGGCTCCTGATCGTCCCCCTTCTCCTCACTATCTTCTGGCAGGGGTGCGACATACCGCCGCTGGTGGACATGGTCCGCATCGAATCCGCCCTCGGCAACGCCCGCAGCGGATTCGCTAATAAATATGCTAAAGAAGAGCTTGAGGCGGCCGAAGTCGCGGTTCAGAAAGCGCGCGAAGAGATGGCCTATCAGCAGGGTCGCTTGTCGGTCATGCGCAACTATGATTCCGCCGACTCGATCATCGCCTTCGCCGGTACCCTACTCCGCTCGGCCGAGGACTCCGCGCGCGTCCGCCGGGAAACCGCGCTGCTCCATGCTGAAACCGAATTGACCGATCTGGCCGCCGACCTGATGGAGTGGCGGCAATCGCTGGACGACAAGCTGACGCTTTACCGGGCCGAGAAGCTGTTCACGATGGCGCAGATGAGTCAGGTTACGGCGATGAGCCTGCTCAAGCAAGAGGACATTGACGGCGCACTGAATTCCGCACAGGAGTGCCGCGAGCAGTTGACCGCGCTGCGCGACGTGATCAATCATCAGGACGCCGATGAACTTGACCGGATTCGCGCCGCCAAGCGCTGGGTGGCCAGCACGCTGGCCGACAGCCGCCAGACCGGCAGAGTCGCGATTATTGTTGACAAAGAAGAGCACGAACTGCACCTATACGATAACGGCAAGAAGCTCAAGACGTATCGCTGCGACCTGGGCTTCAACGCAGCCTACCAGAAGATGTTCGCCGGAGATGGAGCCACGCCGGAAGGCACGTATCGTGTCACGGAAGTCAAGCACTCGAGCCGCTATTACAAGGCGCTCCTGTTGAACTACCCGAATGACGACGACAAGAAGCGGTTCGCCGCAAACAAGCGGAGCGGACGAGTCTCCAAGCGCGCCGGCATTGGCAAGTTGATCGAAATTCATGGTCACGGCGGTCAAAACAAGAATTGGACCGACGGCTGTGTGGCGCTGGCCGACCGCGACATGCTCGAACTCATGAAGTACGCGAGTGTAGGCACTCCCGTTACGATTGTCCGCAAACTCGAGGGGACACCGTGAAAATCGCGCTGATTGTACTCATCGTATTGGCCGGACTGATGGTCGGCGGAGTCTTCGCTCTGGCCGAGAAGCCAGTCACGATTGCGCCGCCGGAAACGCTGGCGCACTTTGACTCCGTGTTGAGCATCAAGCCCGGCGAGAAGGACCTGGCCAAAGACGTGAAGCGCTTGCGCAAGGAGATCGAGAAGACGATCCCCAAGGGCAAGTACATCGTGATTGATTCGCAAACGAATCACGCCTATTACCGTAGCGCTGACTCTGTCTTCTACAAGGCCGTGTGCTCGACCGGTTCCGGCGGTGAGTTGACCGACCCGAAGTCCGGGAAGAAGTGGGTTTTCCACACGCCGAGCGGTGTGTTCGCGATCAAGAACAAAATTGTTGAACCGTGGTGGCGCAAGCCTGACTGGGCCTTCATTGAAGAGGGTGAAGCCGTGCCGACAAGCAATGCCGACCGGCTTGATCCCAACGTGATGGGTGATTATGCGATGGGATTCGGCGATGGCTACTTCATTCACGGCACACTGTATGAACGTTTGCTCGGGATGTCCGTCAGTCACGGCTGTGTGCGTTTAGGCTCGGATGATTTAAAGTTCTTTTATGAGAAGGTGCCCATCGGCACCGGAGTCTATGTCCTCTAAGTCCGCACTATTCCTCGCTGTCTTTGCGCTTTCGCAATGCACCGCGCTGGACGGCGGTGATACCGCGGCCGATTCGTTGTCACGCGAATGGAAGTTGCTCACCGCGCAGAACGAGCTGATCAAGCTCAACAAGCCGTATCTGGTGCTCGACGCGAAATCCAACGCGATGACGCTCAAGTTGGGCAATGCGATAGTCTGGACGATGCAGGAAGACTCCAACACGGCCAAGCTGCCCGTGCGCGATGTGATCGCAGACTTCCAGCCGGATTCTACGCTGCTCTTCTCGGTCGAATCGCTGCGCTTGATGGAGTACGAACCACGTTTCCCGGATACGCTATTGAAGATCGTCAGCGACGCCATGGACATGGATCCGACGCTGTTGCAGCGCGAGATTCCTGTGGCGTTTGAGATCAAATGGTACAATGGGCCGCGGCTGCTCGTGCACTCGACTCCGGAGGGAACGCCCGTCAAGATCGAAGTGCCGTTCCGCCAGAAGCTCCATTTCTGGCTGGAGGGTTTTCGCGGCGTCGATCACTTCGAAGTGCAAACCAACCGCGAGATCGCGCTGACGCTGTACAGAATTTTGAAGAATGGCGCGTTGACGTTTGTCTTGAGGTAATTTAGTCTTCGCTCGGTGCGTGGATGGCAATCCCCCCGCAACTCGAACAACCTGAATTACAAAGCCCCGGACCTTTTGGTTCGGGGCTTTTTGTCGTACTATCTGCGTGCGTTAGGGGTACTCGCGGCAGGAACTCCTATTCCGAAGAGGCGTTCGAGGTGACTCTTACAAAGAATGACAAAAGCGGGCAATCAACGTTTTGGGGCACCCGCACCGGGTGCCGCCGCGGGAAGAAGCTGAAAAACCATCCAATCTGCATAGCCATCTTCGTTCTGATCCCCGAGCGGGTAAATACATTGACCGAAGTGCGCATCCGCTGTTTCGCCGTTCCTTACCCAGATGACCTCTTGGGCATGGACTGCGCAAGCCATAACTAAGGAAATGATAAGTCTTAACATTGTTCTGTCCTCCAGTTTGCCTTAACGTCGGTACAAGTCATTGCGAACTCACCCAACAACAAAACCGCGAACCCCACCCGCTTCAGAAGATTGAATACAGATAGAATTCGCGTTTGCATTTTCGTGGCCTCCGGTTGGGATTACAGAAAATAGCACTTAGAAAGTTGAGAAGCCAGCGGAGGGGCATCTTCTCTGACCGGCGTGGCCTCTAATGCAAGCGGGCCGCTCTTTCGAGCGGCCCGCTTAATGTCTGTCCGATTTCGCCAAGCGTCACGCGCTAGCGGCAACCGGGTCCAGCGTCCACGCTGGTTACTTCAACAGCAACATCTTGTGCGTGGCCGTGAAGCTGCCCGCTTCGAGACGGTAGAAGTACACGCCCGACGGCAGCGAGGCCGCGTTGAACGTGACATTGAAGCTACCGGCTTCCTGCGTGCCATTCACCAACGTCGCCACTTCGGCGCCCGTCACGGTGAAGACCTTCAAGGTCACCTTGGAAACTTCAGCCAGCGTGTAGCTGATGTTGGTTTCGGGGTTGAAGGGGTTCGGGAAGTTCTGCGCCAGCGCAAACTCCGTCACCACGCCCTCACCGATCGGCGAAGCGCTGGCGATCTGCGCATGCGTCGTCCGCGAACCGTTCACGTCCACCACCGTCAAGCGGTAGCTATAGGTCACGCCGGTTTCGACAGCGGTGTCGGTGTAGCTGTAACGAGTCTCCGAGGAGCTCTCGCCACGCGCCGCCACCTGAGCGATGCCCGTCCAATTCGCTTGGTCGGTCGAACGTTCGATGATGAAATGGCTGGTCGCCTGCTCGGTAGCAGTCGTCCAATCCACGCGCACCGCATTCACCATGCCCACGGCGTCAAACGCGGCCATCTCGACCGGCAAAATTCCGTCAATCGTGATGCAGAAGCAGCCCGCATAGACGTCTTCACCCGGAGGAATCTGCAAGCCCGCTTCCGGAGCGAGGCACAGCACCATGTACCAGTTACCGTCGCCGCCCTGACGCACTTCATACGTCACGTCGCCGCTGCCCGGTGTGCACTCGCCACCGCAATCCACGCAGCCCGGAACATACGAGAAGCCGCTGATGATCGGCGGATTGTACGTCGTGTTCAAACGCACCCACAGTTCGTTCGAGCAGCAGCAGAGGCTGACGCAATAGGAACCGGCCGTGCTGATCTCTTGCGGACCCCATGATTCACAGCAGTACTGAATGACATCAAGCGTCTGAGTCGGCTGGCTGTCGTCAATCGTCGCCGTGTGGTTGCCGCCGCATTCCCAATTACAGGTCGTGCCGTCGTTGCGCTGGAACTTGTACTGGATGAAAGCATTGTAACCGCCCGGGAATGTCAACGTGCCTTCCCAGATGCCATCGTTATCCGCGTCCGTCATCGCACCACCGGGGTTGCACATGCCCCAACCAAAGAAGTCGCCGGTGAAGAACATGCCGCCCGCGAACAGGGCCGGATTAACACAATTCATGTCTACACGGAACGTCACGGCCACGTCGCGCGACAGGCCCGGCTGAATGTTCAGAACGAACGGCGGGTTGTTGCCAGCCTGATCCTGCGCACCAACATAAATCGAACCGTCGCTGAGGTCGGTCAGTTCGACATAGAAATACTCCTGCTCGCCACCATTCAGGGCCAGAGCCGGAATCTCACCCCACCATTCATCGTTGGCACCGATTTGCGTATTGAACGCCAGCGGCACGGACGAGTACGCGCCTTCGCTGGCACGCTTGTAAAACAACGTTCCGGCAATGTCCGCGCAGGGACCGGCGGGATCGGTGCAACCACCCTTCCACACCTGAACGTAGACGCCGATGTTCTGGTTCGGCAGGTAAGTCAGACCGCTGTTCGGCCAAATTTGACCCGCCCAACCGATCGCAGCCTGAGCGCTACCCGCGCTGAGTGCTACCAGGGCTAAACAGAAAAACAAATACTTAAGATTTTTCATGGAACTGCTCCGTGACCTTTCATGTTGACAAGTTGATGCGGTTGCAGTATAGCTAATATATTTCGTAGCATGTCAGAAGTCAACCAATTGCCACCAACTCTTTCATTTTCCTGAGAGTAAAGGGTGTGACTTGGCGGGCGGGTCAACATGGATAACCTAAACGCAAATAGAGCCTTAATTTGCCTGATGACCCGCGCGGCCGGATCCGGGCGAGTATGCCCCCGAATGTGAGGAGGCGAGGCACCGGACTCACGTTTTCGGCGTCGAGTGCTTGACTTTCGCCGCCTCTGCTCTTATATTGGGAATTATGCGCAATCGCACCCCGCAACAACTTCACTCCACCTCCATGACATGGGTTTGGCGCTGGCCGTTGGACAGCGTGGTGGGGAGCATTGTCTGAACGGACCGGAAAGTCCGAATCCTCGCTGACCACGCACCAAGCTTGCGTGGTCTTTTTGTTTCTTAGCCGATGAAAATCCTATCCCTTCCTTCTGACTTGCTGACTCCAGTCGCGGCCTTCCTGAAGCTGCGGGCGCACGGGCGCGCTCCGTTTCTGATGGAAAGCGCGACGGGCGGCGAGCGCTTCGGGCGCTACTCCCTGCTCGGGTTGGATCCCGGCGGACAGGTGCACTGCCCCGAACCGGGTCGGGCGGTTTCGAATATCAAAGGCATGGTAACCCAGGGAACACTCAAGGAGTTACTGGCCGCGTTTGAATGCCGCGAAGGAGACCGAGTCCCAGCTCAACTACCGTTCGGCGGCGGACTGGTCGGAGTGATTGGCTTTGACTGGATACACGAGCTCGAACGGCTGGATCCGGCCAAGCGCGGAAAGGCACCAGTGGCCTGGCTGGGAGACTATCGTCATTTTGTTATCTTCGATCACTTGCGACATGAAGTGCGGCTCGTTGACCGGGATGCGCAAGGTAACGACGACGTGCTGCGTGAGTGGGCGGGCATTCTGGCCGGGCCCGTCCCCGCTACAACCGTGCCCTTTCGCACCGGAGCGCGGGAGAGCAGTTTTGATCCGGCTGACTTTCGCCGATCAGTAGACACTCTTAAACGGCATATCGCGGCGGGTGACATTTTCCAAGGCGTGCTGTCCCAACGATTCTCCCGCGCAGCGGAGGGCGATGCTTTTCAGCTCTATCGTGCGCTGCGGCGTGTTAATCCGTCACCGTTCATGTTCTATCATGAGACGCCCGTCGGAACGTTCATTGGCGCGTCGCCGGAATTACAGGTTGGAGTGAGTCAGGGCGAGGTGCGCATCAACCCAATCGCCGGAACACGGCCCCGCGGCGAGACCGACGCCGATGATGCACGACTTGAACGTGAATTACGGGCCGACCCAAAGGAGCGCGCCGAACACATGATGCTCGTGGATCTGGCACGCAACGATCTGGGGCGCGCTTGCGAATTCGGATCGGTACGCGTCCAAGAATTGGCGACCATTCACCGCTTCAGCCATGTCATGCATCTGGTCAGCGATGCGCGGGGCAAACTGCGGGAAGGATGCACAGCGGCAGACGCATTGGCTGCGTCGTTTCCCGCTGGCACCGTAAGCGGTGCGCCAAAGGTGCGGGCGCTGGAGATCATCCTGGCCAACGAACCCGTGCCGCGTGAGTTCTACTCGGGCGCAGCGGGCTTCCTGAGTCGGCAGGGTGACGCGGAATTCTGCATCATGCTGCGGACTGCGGTGCTGCGCGATGGTATTCTCTCGTATCAGGCCGGCGCCGGGATCGTCGCCGATAGTGTGGCCGAAACGGAACGGCTGGAAACAGAACACAAGGCCGCTGCCATCGAACGCGCCTTGGCCGCATTGGAAGTGTTATGATCTTTGTCCTCGACAACTACGACTCCTTTACCTATAACCTGGTGCAGGCCATCGGTAAACTCGGTGTGCGTGTGGAAGTCGCCCGCAACGATGCGATCACTGCGGCCGAGCTCTTGGCGTTGAATCCCACTGC
Source organism: bacterium (assembly GCA_016702305.1). Classification (NCBI taxonomy): domain Bacteria; species bacterium. The sequence continues at coordinate 336,484 of JADJEH010000002.1, read as the reverse complement.
GTTGATCCTCTCGCCTGGTCCGGGACGGCCTGAAGATGCCGGGAATATGCCCGACATCTTGGCCGCCGCGCTGGGCAAACTGCCGATCCTGGGAGTGTGCCTTGGCCACCAGATGATCGGACTCCATTTCGGAGGAAAGGTCGTGGCGGCTCCGGAACTCGTGCATGGCAAAGCAACACGTGTTTTTCACGATGGGCGTACACTCTATCGCGGTCTATCCGATCCGTTTGAAGCGGGGCGCTATCATTCACTGATCGTAGCGCAAGAGGGCTTGCCAACTGCTCTGGAAGTCACCGCACGGACGCAGCAAGGTGAAATCATGGGGCTTAGGCATCGCACGTTACCAGTTGAAGGCGTGCAGTTTCATCCGGAGTCCATTTTGACTCCGGAGGGCGATCGGCTATTGGCCAACTTCGTGGCGCTGGCCACAACGGCGGGATGATAGGCCACTTTCTTAAGCGCGTCGTGCACGGTGACAGGCTGAGCCAAACAGACGCCGGGCAATGCTGCGAACTGTTGCTGTGCGACCAGGCCAACCCGATCGAGGTCGCCGGTCTACTGTGTGCGCTGCACGCCCGTGGCGAAACGGTTGCGGAACTAACCGGATTCCTGGACACGCTGCGTCGGCACATGACCAAGGTGCCGCTCGGGGACCCGCGAGCAGTTGACTTGTGCGGAACGGGCGGCGACGGAAGCCACAGTTTCAACGTCTCGACGGCCGCCGCATTGCTCGCTGCGGCCTGCGGAGCCGTTGTCCCCAAGCACGGCAATCGCGCCGTATCATCGCGCTGCGGCAGTGCGGATGTTCTTGAGCAGCTCGGTATTCCGCTCTCGTTGAACCCGCCGGATGCGGAACGATGTCTGCGCGCGTGCGGGTTTGCGTTTCTGTTCGCGCCGCATTTTCATCCGGCCATGAAACACGTCGCGCCGGTGCGCAAGGCACTCGGAGTGCGAACGCTGTTCAACTTGCTTGGACCGTTGGCAAATCCGGCGGGAGTGAAACGGCAACTGATTGGCGTATACCACGCTCGTTGGCTCCGGCCTGTAGCGGAAACTTTAGCCCAGGCCGGATCAGAATTTGTCATCACCGTGCACGGTGACGGCGGACTCGATGAAGTTACGCCGCTGGGCACAACCCGCTATTGTCAGTATTACAATGGCGAGATTACGGAGGGCGTGTGGCAGGCGAGTGAGTGGGGGCTCGGCCCGACATCGCATCACGCGGTGCGCGGCGGCGATACAACGGCCAATGCGGCCCGGTTGCGCTCCGTGGCACAGGGGAACGAGCCGGAGTTGTCCGAGTGGATTATTGCCAACTGCGCGCCTGCGCTGGTGCTCTCCCAACGCGCCGCCGACTTTCGCGAGGGAGCGTTGATGGCACGGGCAAGCATTCACGACGGGACATTCCTGCGCTTTTTGGATAAGGCAGCCGCGGCATGAGTGTCCTGCTGCACATTTTGAAGCGGCGACTGGAGACGCGCGATACGAAGCGGCCCCTCGCGGAGTTGCGAGAACTGGCACTGGAACAGGAAGCCCCACGCGATTTCCGGGCCGCGCTGCGACTGGATCATGCCGTGGCCGTAATTGCCGAGATCAAATTCCGTTCACCGAGTGAAGGGGAATTGCGATCCGGCCGCGATGTGGGTGAGATTGCGGCAGCTTACACCCGCGCCGGAGCGCGGGCCCTGTCGGTTCTCACGGAAGTCAACGCCTTTGACGGCAAGCTCGGCGATGTCCGCCTAGCGAAAGCCGCCAGTGATTTGCCGGTTCTGCGCAAGGATTTCTTGTGGGATGAGTACGATGTTACGGCCACGCGTGCCGCGGGTGCGGACGCGCTATTGCTGATCGCGAAGATGTTGTCGCGCGAACAGTTGTCGGAACTCTGCGCCTGCGCAGATGCGCTCGGACTCGGCGTGCTGCTTGAATTGCACGATGAAGATGATCTCCAAAAGACCGAGGGCCTTCGCGGCGTGGCGTGGGGCGTGAACCATCGAGACTTGATGACCTTGGAAATTGACCTACAGCGAAGCCGCGACCTGTTTACATTGATCCCGGACGGCGAGATTAAGGTCGCTGAAAGCGGTCTGCGCACGCTGCGCGATCTTGAAGAGATGCGCGAACGCGGCGCGAACGCCGTGCTCATCGGCACAGCATTCATGAAAGCTCCCGATCCCGGTCGGGCGCTGACGGAGTTTTTTCTATGAGAGTCTGGCTGAAATTCTGCGGCTTCTGCGATCCCACTGATCTGTCTCTGGCCGTGGCCCTGGGTGTTGACGCCGTCGGTTTGGTGTGTGTTCCTGATTCGCCGCGCGGTGTTTCGCGCCGTGAATTGGCCAAGCTCGCCGCGGTCCCGCGCGGGTCGTCGCAGCTCGTGCTGGTGTTTCAAAATCCGAGTTCGGACTATGTGCAGGAATGCCTTGCCATTGTCGAACCGGACGTGCTGCAATTCCACGGCGATGAACGGCCCGAATTCGCGGAATCGTTCGACTATGTGTACATCAAAGCCGTGCGGGGCCGTCAGCAAATCGGGATGTTCCATGCGCATACCGAGGCTGATGCGTGGCTGATTGACGATGCCGATTACGAACGCAATGATTTGCTGCAAGCGGCCGAGACTCCGCTCATTCTGGCAGGCGGGCTGACGCCGGACAATGTGCAGACGCGGATTCGAGCGGTTCAGCCCTACGGTGTGGACGTTGCCCGCGGCATTGAGCTCGAGCCTCGCAAGAAAGACCCCATCAAGATGATTGCCTTTAATCACGCCGTCAGGTCGTTGGTCAACGAATGAGCTACTCTTTCCCTGACCTCCATGGATTCTTCGGCGAATACGGCGGCCAATTCGTGCCGGAGACGCTCGTGGCTCCGTGTCAAGAGCTGGAGCAAGCGTTCGCGGAGATTCGTACTGACAATTCGTTTTGGGACGAACTCGCGCGGCATTTGCGCGACTTCGGCGGGCGGCCGACGCCGCTTTATCCAGCCGAGCGCCTGAGCGCGCGCTACGGATTCTCCGTCTATTTAAAACGCGAAGACCTGCTGCACACAGGTGCGCACAAACTGAATAATGCGCTTGGCCAGGCACTGCTCGCGCGACGGTTGGGTAAGACGCGGATCATCGCGGAGACCGGCGCGGGACAGCATGGCGTCGCCACCGCGACCGTGTGCGCACGCTTTGGATTGCAGTGCATGGTGTACATGGGTGCCAAGGATATGGAGCGTCAAGCCCCCAACGTTGCCCGGATGAAACTGCTCGGCGCGGAAGTGCGCGCTGTCGGCGCCGGGACGCAGACCTTGAAAGACGCAACGAGCGAGGCCATCCGCGATTGGGTGACCAATGTGCATGACACATTTTACCTGATCGGCAGTGTCGTTGGGCCGCACCCGTATCCGCTCATGGTGCGCGAATTTCAAAAAGTCATCGGCGAAGAGGTGAAACGGCAGCTAAGCGCCGCCGATCTGAAGGCCGATGTGCTATTGGCATGTGTCGGCGGCGGCAGCAATGCGATCGGGCTGTTCTATCCGTTTATTGATGAAGCGGTGCGGCTAATTGGTATCGAGGCAGGCGGCGCAGGCGATGACTCGATACAGCACGCGGCGGCGCTAACGCGCGGATTGCCCGGCGTGCTGCACGGCTCTCGCAGCTATGTGCTCCAGGATGAGAGCGGGCAGATTCTTGAAGCGCATTCAATCTCGGCAGGGCTCGATTATCCCGGCATCGGCCCTGAGCATAGCCACCTCTATGACAGCGGGCGAGTGGAGTATGCGCGAGTGAGTGATGCGGAGGCGTTGGCAGCGGCGCGCGAGTTGGCGCAATTGGAGGGGATCATTCCGGCATTGGAGTCCGCGCATGCGCTGGCGCATTTGCCGCGATTACGTGACGACGGATGCCGCGGCACCGTGATCGTATGCCTGTCGGGGCGCGGAGATAAAGATATGAGTACCTATGCCGCACAAGTTTGATCTGCATGCCTTCACTCGGGCCGCGACACGCGATGGACGTAAGCTCCTGGCGATCTACTTGACCTGCGGCTTTCCTGAGCGTGAGTGGACAGCGCCTCTGGCTCAGGCAGCGTTTGCGGCTGGCGCGGACCTGCTCGAATTGGGGATGCCATTTTCGGATCCCTTGGCCGACGGACCGACGATTCAAGCGGCCTCGCAACACTCCCTCGAGCGCGGCGTGACGTCCGGTAGCTACTTCACCACGGCACGAGAAGTCGCGGAACTTGGTCCGACGTTGTTTATGGGCTATCTGAATAGCGTGACTGTGCCGAACTTTCTCAATCGCGCGCGCGACGCCGGGCTGTGCGGTTTGATCCTGCCTGAATGGCCCGTACACAGTGCAGCCTTTGCGATGTTCGAACGCAGTGCGCAGAACTGCGGCGTGCCCCGTATACCGTTCGTGGCGCCGACTTCCTCCGCCGAACGTATCGCGGCGACAGACCGTCTGAACGCGCCGTTCATTTACGCCGTCTCTATCGCGGGTGTGACCGGCGCGCGCGCAACTGTGAGTGAACGTGCCTACGACTATTTGGCCGGATTGCGGACCAGTTTGGCGACACCGTATCTGGCGGGGTTCGGCGTGGCTAACGCGACAGCCGCACAGCGCATGGCGGCGGTCGCCGATGGCGTGATTGTCGGCAGCGCGCTGTTGGACGGCATCGGTCGCGTGAATACATTGGAAGCGGCGTGCGGCTTCGTGCGCGCCTTTGTCAGCGAACTACGCGCGGCGCTTGACGACGCGCCGGTGCTTCAGGAGAACCGCAAGTGCTGATTATCATGAACCGTGAGGCGACATCCGCCCAGATTCGCGGCGTCGTCGAGTTGATTGAGTCGCTGGGATTGCGCGCGCATGCCATTCCGGGAGAGTCGCGGACTGCCATTGGCGTCACGGGTAACTCGGGGCCGCTCAGCCCGGCGCTGTTTGAAGAATTGCCGGGCGTCGTGCAGGCGGTGCGCGTAACCAAGTCCTTCAAACTCGTGTCGCGCGAAACCAAACCGGACGACACCGTCGTGCAGATCGGCAATGTGCGAGTCGGAGGCCGCGAACTGACCGTCATGGCCGGGCCGTGCTCCGTTGAATCACGCGAACAAATCTTCAAGTCCGCTGAACTCGCCAAGCAGGCCGGGGCTCAGATGCTGCGCGGCGGAGCGTTCAAGCCGCGTACGTCGCCCTATGCATTTCGCGGATTGGGCAAACAGGCGTTAGAATGGATTCAAGCGGCCGGACGCGAGTTCGGTTTGCCCGTCGTATCGGAAGTAGTGGATCTCGAGTCGTGCGGGATGGCCCTTCCGCATATAGACATGCTGCAGGTCGGTGCGCGCAACATGCAGAACTACACGCTGCTGGAAGCCGTGGCGCGATCGGGCAAGCCCATCCTGCTGAAACGCGGTCCGGCGGCGTCGCTCGACGAGTTGCTCAATGCTGCCGAGTACATCCTCTCTGTCGGCAATTACAATCTTGTGCTGTGCGAGCGCGGTATTCGCGGCTTCTCGGATTTCGCGCGCAATACGCTTGATTTGAATATTGTACCCGCCGTCAAAGAGATGTCGCATCTGCCGATCATTGTGGATCCATCGCATGGTACCGGCCATCGCAAAATGGTCGCGCCGTTGGGACGCGCGGCCGTTGCCGTCGGCGCCGACGGACTGATGGTGGAGATGCATCCGGACCCGGATCACGCGTTGTCCGATGGCTACCAGTCGCTGTACCCGCTGCAATTGAGCGGGCTGATGGACAGCCTCCGACTGATAGCCCCGGCCGTGGGGCGCCACCTTGCGCCGGCCTGATCGCTACTCAACTCCAAGAATTTCAGGGGTCAACAAGCCAGTTCCCCGAGCCGCACGAGGCTTGTTTCTGCGTCGAAAATTCCTTATATTTGTGGACTTGGAACCAATTCCAAGGCAGTCTCGTTCACCCCTTACCATGCGGGAGCGGCCGGATGATCAGATTCATTTCCAGCATAAACTCGAAAGTTGCCATGAAGTCATTTCTCACTGTTGCACTTGCCACGCTCATGCTCGCGTCCGTAGGATGCGGCCAGGCCGGAGACAAGCAGACGGCCGTCAAGGTCGAAGATGCCAAAAAGCTCAGCTTCACCTACAAGACGACGGACGGTGAACTCGTGGATGCTCGCCAGTTCTACGGTAAGGTCGTCATTGTGGACATCTGGGATACGTGGTGCGGTCCGTGCCGCAAGGGTATTCCGCATTTCGTTGACCTGTATGAACAGTACAAGGGACAGGTCGAAATCGTCGGATTGGCGTTCGGCCGCGAAGGCGCACCGAAGGTCAAGGCCTTCGCCGACCAGATGAAGATCAACTATCCCAACGGTATCTTTAGTGAAGAGGCCGCGAAGCAGTTCGGTCAGCCGCGTTCGATCCCGACATGCTTTATTATCGGCAAGAATGGCGAAATCGCCGAAACCGTCGTTGGTTACCGTCCGAAAGAATTCTTTGAGCAGAAGATTCAGAGCCTGTTGAAGGCCTGATAGGGCTTCTGCCGTAAGCCATACCATTACTGGAGTCTGAATATGTCGAACGCTGCTGCGACTGCAGTGCTCAAGATGACCGACCAGTCTTTCGCGGATACCGTGAAGACGAATACGTTGTTGGTCGTTGATTGTTATGCCGATTGGTGCGGCCCCTGTCGGATGATCGCACCGATCGTCGAGGAGTTGGCCAATCACTATTCCGGTCGCGTCGCCTTCGCCAAGGTGGACGTGGACAATTCCCCCAATATCAGCCGTCAATTCCACATCAGTTCGATCCCGACGCTCCTGTTCTTCAAGAATGGCGAGATGGTGGATCGGCAGGTCGGTGCCCTGCCCAAGCATGCGCTGCAGGCTCGCGTGGATTCTTTGTTGGCTTCATAACGCTTGTTGTCTTGCCTGTATACGGCCCTGTGTTTCGAACATGGGGCCGTTGTTGTTTTAGAATCACCGTTTTTCACGAAATTTCCAAAAGGGGAAATCTATGGCTGAACCGAAAATTATTGCGGTCTTGGGCGCTACAGGTGCACAAGGCGGCGGACTGGTCCGGGCTATCTGCGCGGATAAGTCCGGTGAGTTCAAAGCCCGGGCGCTGACCCGCGATCCGAATTCCGAGAAAGCCCGGGCATTAGCGGCGCTGGGCGCCGAAGTCGTCAAGGGTGACGTGGATGATGTCGAAAGCATGAAAGCCGCGTTCAGCGGAGCGTACGGCGTCTTTGGTGTGACGTTCTTCTGGGAGCACTTTAATCCCGTGCTCGAAACGTCGCAGGCCAAGGCGATTGCCGATGCGGCGAAATTCGCGGGAGTGAAGCATGTTGTCTGGTCCACGCTGGAAGATACACGCAAGTTCATGGCGCTGGACGATACGCGCATGCCGACGCTGCACGGCGCGTATAAGGTTCCACATTTGGACTGCAAGGGCGAAGCTGACCCGTATTTCGCAGAGATCGGCGTGCCCACGACGAACCTGCAGACCAGCTTCTATTTCGAGAACTTCATCTACTTCGGGATGGGCCCGCAGAAGGGACAAGATGGCAATCTCGCGCTCATGCTTCCGATGGGTGACAAGAAGTTGCCGGGAATCGCGGCGGAGGATATCGGCAAGTGCGCATACGGCGTCTTCAAGCGCCCCGAATTGATCGGCACGACTGTCGGCATCGCCGGCGATCACCCGACCGGTGTGCAGTATGCCGCCGAGTTCAGCAAGCTGTTCGGCCAGGAGATCCCGTACTTCGCGGTGCCATTCGATGTCTATCGGGGGCTGGGTTTCCCCGGCGCAGATGATCTGGGCAACATGTTCCAGTTCAAGCACGATTTTCAAGACCAGTTTGTCGGCGCGCGCAGCCTGGAATTCTCGCGGACGCTGAATCCCGAATTGCAGACTTTTGCGCATTGGCTCGCGCAGAACGGCGAGCGGATCGCCCGCCCGTAGGTTCGTCATCCCGCACGATGCAAAAAGCCCCGGCCAAATGGTCGGGGCTTTGTATTTCGAACGAAATCCACGGACGGTCAGTTGCGCACGGCAATAACCTGATAGTAACGTGTCGAGTCGGTGGTCGCCGCTGCCCACTCATTCGCATTTGTCGCGACTGCCGTCGGCCAGTCGACGCCGTCGAGAGACGATTGCACCTCGTACGACGTCGCTGCAAAGACCGGGCTCCAGCGCAGGCGAATGCTGTCGGCCTCGACCGATATCGTCAGTTCCGGCGGCGCAAGCGGACCGATAATCTCGGACATGAACCACGCGGCATTCTCCGGCGTGATTTGCACATGATCCTGATTGGCGATCGGGAAATAGACGCTGTCAAACGGCGTCAACTCATAGAGGTTGCCCGCACCGGCAATATTGAAGAACGGATCGTTCACCGCGAGGTCGAGCGCGCTTACCGATGGGATGAAACAGTGCGACGGATAGAGGGCTTCGATATCGCCATAAGGCGCCGGCACGGCGGCAAGCTCCGCCATCGTCGCCGTCAAGCCGCCAGGCGCATTGTCCCACGGCAGACAGGGCTGAATAAACACATTGCGGAACGTGTCCGGCAGCGGCCAAATGACATTGATCTCACCCTGCAGTACGCGCGTGTTCACGGTGTTGCTCACGGCCCACACATTGCAGCGAATATCTACTAAGAAGCTGTCATACACCCAGCGGATGATCTGCGCGCCGGGCAGAAAGCCGCTATTCTGCTGCGTGCTGCTGCCGTTGATGACGGATACGAGGCGTGGCTGTGTCGGATAGTCGCCCAGCGCGGCAAGCTCATTCTGAAAGGCGGCAAACATCGGATCGGGGTTGGCGACACCTCCGGCCGACGAGCTCAAGTGATAGAGGAGCAATTGGCGCGGCGCTGGATTGAGTAACGCATCGCGCGCCGCCGCCGCTTCCGCAGCTTCGTCCGCGAAGAAGTCCGCCCAGAACTGCACACCGACCGGAATATTCGCTCCATTCTGCGGTGAATCCACGGAAATAAAGGTGCCGACGTTGTGGGGCAAACCATAATGCTCCATGTAGGTCAAGGCGTAGCGCGACGTCAAGCCGCCCAGACTGGTCCCGGCGATAATCAACGGATGGACCGCGCCTGTCGCTGAGTTCAACTCTTCGATCAGCTCTTGCACCAGAAAGCCGTTGTCCTGAATGGCTATCGTCGAGTTCGTGTAGTTCAACACCACGGCATCATAACCCGTGGCCAGAAGCGTCTCAATCAGCAATTCCTGATTCATCAGGTCATAGAGTTCATTCCAATTGAGGCTGTTATCAAGATCGAGGCCCTCGACGAGCACCACCGGACGCTCGACCATCGTGTGACCTGCGCCATACAGAATGTACGCTTCGCCCGTAGCGGCCGGACCGCCTGTGCTGTGGCTGGCCGTCAGTGTCCACGTTTCAGAGGGCGGCGGCGCATCGAGATGGCGCACCTCAAAACGCGCGCGGCCAAAGAGCGCGAGCCCTGAACGGAACTGTGCGCGCACGGTTATGATCTTGTCGCCGGTTTCGCTGTAGTGGGCGCGCACAACGCCGGACTTCGGCAGCAGTCGAAAACCTGCGCCATCGCCGCAATCAACCTCGATTGCGCTCACATCACCGAGATTCGTATAGACGTCCGCCAACGAGAACGCCACGTCCGCGCCGTGATAGGTCCAATCGTGAAGCAGTCCTAAGACGGCCGTGCGTCCGGTCTGCAGCGCGGATGGCTCGATCGCCGTGACGCGTGCGCCGTCGAATTGCAGAACGTCGTCCTGCTCTGCGTCGCTGCGCACACGCTGATAGTCAAAGAGCAGGAGCGAGAGCGGATGCGCATCCGTCCGCTGCGCCTGCTGCCGGATTTCGCGCAGGTATTCGTGAGCAGGAATCACCGACGACGTTAGCGCGGCCCGGCGCAATTCATGCGCGGCCTGCACGTACTCCGCGAACGAAGAGACCGCCGCAGCCGACGTCCCGTCGAATTGTTCTAACTCGACAAGCGGCGCCACAAGGTCCAAGAGGATCCCGGTCCGCAGCGGGCTGTGCGCGACGCTTCCGTATTGCGTGGTCAGGTGTTCGGACAGGGCGACTTTCAAATCGTCACGAGTCGTCGCCGCCTGCGCCAGTGAAGCCCAACTGAAAAGCAAGATACCAATTACTGATTTGAATGCCATGGAGGAGTCTCGGTTTGATCAACGTTTGCCCGAGAAAGGTACAACTTGACCGGCGAAGAAGCAAGGTCCCAGCGCACATTGCGGCAATCTTGTCTAAGTCGCTATATTTTTCCTTTTAGGACTACCCGCTCCAAAATCGCGTTGTGTCGGAGTGGGACGACGGTGACTACGCTTACTATGCTTAGTAGGCACGCTCCCTGTTTCAGAAAAACAACTTTCCTCATGTGCTGACCCACCCGTCTTCATCAATGTTTGTGTTTACTTCGTATTTTTTGGTTAAGCATTGGTACGTAAGAAACAATGGAGTGCAAGATGAAGAGAATTTGGACAATTTGTTGTCTGTTCCTCGTTCTGGTCGCCGTGGCGCAAGCCAAGCAGGTGCCCAATCAGGAAGCCGTCGGTCGCGCCGTTATGAACGTGCAGGCGACCTTTGAAATGCAGCAGCGTGCGGACGCACTGGCGGATCAGATCGCCGCCGCCAAGCTGACAGGCAACGTACCGCAAGCGCTGTTGACCGAGTATGCTACTTTGCAGAGCCAGCTTGTTGGCCGCGAGTTCCCGAATGGTGAATCGCTGGACCAGGGTGGCGAGAATTGCGCAGACGCTTTTGATCTCGGCTCCGTTTTGGGAGCCAACGTGGACTTTGGCTCGACTGAGGCAGCCCACAATGACTTTCCGTTCATTGCCGGCGCTACGCCGCCCTGCTACCAGGGCACGTACTTCAATGGCAGCGGCGATGCCAATGATGTAACTTATAAGTGGACCGCACCACGCACGAGCAGCTATACGTTCTCGCTCTGCGGCAGCGACTACGATACCGAAATTTCGCTGTGGAATTTCACCTGCCCGACGGCGCCGGTATTCCCGACGGACTACATTTGCGGCAACGATGACCCGGCGCCGAACCGCCGTTGCCCCGGCAACAACTTCGCGTCCGTTCTGACCTGCATCGAGCTGACGGAAGGTCAGGAAGTTCTGATCGTTGTGGACGGCTTCAATGCAGACTCGGGAAACTACAACCTTTCGATCTTTGACTGTGCCCCCCCGTGCGAGGCCGATTTGAATCTGGTCGCGCCGGGAACGGTGACGGCCAACACGTGTGAAGCCGGTAACGATTGCGGCGTGCGCATCACCCCTGAGGTGATCGTGGCCGTCGAAATCCCGACTGCGGGATATTGGTCGTTCTTCTATGGCAGCACGGAATTCGATCCGTTCCTGTTCATCGGGTCAACCTGCTGCAGCCGTGATATTTGTTTTGACGATGATGGCGGCGGCGACTTCAATTCGCTTTGCGAATGCGTTTACCTCGAAGCGGGAACCGTATGGGTTTCGCTTGAGGCCTTTGAAGGCTGCGGCGTTGGCAGCTTGTCCGTCACCCAGTGCGCCGGTCTCGGCCGCTGCTGCTACACTAACGAAGCGGGTGGCCCGGGCTGCGGAACCTCGTCGTTCGAGGAGTGCATCGCCATCGGCGGTACGTTCGACGAAGGTCTGAATTGCGAGACCGATCCGTGTCAGTTGGGACGCTGCTGCTATTTTGATGATGGCGAACCCGCTTGCGAAAGCGGCGTGAGTTCGAGCTTCTGCCGCTACGCCCTGAACGGCGAATGGACTGAAGGCGCAACGTGCGATCAGCCGTGCCCGTCTATCGGCGACTGCGGTCCGATTGACCTCGTGCTGGCGGTGGACGTTACCGGTTCGATGTATGGCGCCATTGACAACATCGTGGCTGAACTGCCCAACATTATCGCCGTCGCCAATATCGCGTCCGGCAATGACTTGCGTTTGGGCCTGCTGACCTTCTCTGATGAAGTCAGCGTGCTGCACACGTTGACGAACGATCTCGCGGGTGTGCAGGCGACGATTTCCAGCCTCACATCCTTTGGCGGCGCCGCGTACCCGGAAGCATCCGACGAAGCGCTGCGTGAAGTGCTTACCGGTAACGGCCTGTGCGTGGCCCTGGGCGACTTCAATGTGGCCTTCCGTCCGGCTGCTTCAAAGATCATCGTGCTGATTACCGACGCCTCAAACGGTGGCTGTGACGATGCGCATGACGGCAGCGATGTGGTCAACGCGCACGACCGGGCGCTCGACGCGTTGGGCCTGGGTGTCCGTATCTGTTCGGTCTGGCGTCCGCTGGCTGGTGCCGAACCGTTCGGCCTGATCCAGCCGGTGCTGGAAGACTATGCTTCGACCACGGGTGGCACGTTCACCGTCATCGCGCCGGATGGCTCCGGTGCCGGCGGCGCGCTGAACCAGATCGTGGCCAATTGCGGCCAAGGTGACTTGCGGTTGTCCTCGAACGGCGCGGACCTGCGTTGCGATCCGAACGGCGGCGGCATCACGACCCCGACGTTTAACGTCACAGTGACGACCCAGAATAACGGCACGGCCACATGCGCCAATGCCACGCTGACGTTGTCGAACATTGGCGGTGACGCGGGCGCCGTGGTTCTGAATTCGGCCAACCCGGTCGCCCTCGGTGACTTGGTGCCGAGCGCAAGCGTGAACACGCAGTTCAATCTGACTGTGACGCCGGACGGTGATGGAGGCCAGATCATCCTTGACTTCAACCTGTCGAGCGCTGACTGCCCGCCGAACTTCCTGCAGGTCGTTATTGACGTGCCGGATTGTCAGCCGTGCGATGGTGACAACGAAATCTACATCTACGAAGACGATCTTCGTCTGCCGCCGGCCTGCATGTGCACGTACCTGTGCCTGGACCACCCCGTCCACGTATTCGTATGCGGTGCCGGGCTGACGCAGGGTCGCTACCCGATCTTGACCATCACTTCAGGATGTATGACGGATGACTGTACGGAAGAGTGCACGCCCGCCGAATTCCTGTTCAGCAATACCGGTTGGACGCTGTGGGGTGATAGCTGCTGGCACAACGTGATTATCCCGGCCTCGGAAGGCTGCGTCTGCGTGTGCTTTGACCGCTACCTGCCCGCCGAGCTCAACGGTTTCACCGCCACGGGCCGAGATGGTGAAGTCCAGCTTGACTGGAGCACCGCTTCGGAAACCAGCAATGACCACTTCGAAGTGCTGCGGGACGGCCTGCTCGCCGGAACGGTCGCCGCGACCAACAATGCAGCGGGCGCGACCTACAGCTTCGTGGATCGTGGCCTGGCCAATGGTCGCCTGTACCACTACGAACTGGCGGCGGTCAGCCTGACCGGCGAACGCGAGATCATCGGCCAGCGCGAAGCCGCGCCCGAGGCGGGTGCCGCGATCGTGACCGAGCTGTCGCTGGGGCAGAACTACCCGAATCCGTTCAACCCCGAAACGAGCATTTCGTTTGACCTCGTGGACGACAGCCATGTCTCGCTTGAGGTCTTCAATGCCGTGGGCCAGCGCGTTTCGACCCTGGTCAATGGCGCGATGCAGTCGGGACGGCACTCGGTGCTGTTCCGGGCTGAGGCGCTGCCCAGCGGTCTGTATTTCTACCGTCTGACGGTGGGCGCTACAACGCTTCAGAAGAAGATGCTGCTGCTGAAATAAGCGGTCGGATTTTCGACCCTAAAACGGGGCCGCAGGACTACCTGCGGCCCCGTTCCTCTCCCAGAGGTTGCGCTTATGTGACCCTATCACTTAACAGGACCGAGCCAATGCTCGGGGGAACGGCACCGATCATGCCTGACCCGGTGCTTTGTTGTTCTTTAACAAGTGAATAGCTTTGCGGTGTTCGACCAGAAGTTTACTTTAATTGTCATATTTGCAAAGGGATAGCTTTACGTTATGGTTGAAATGAGAGTCTATTATCGCTATATTTATGCACGAAAAGAGTTCAAACATTCGTTTCGTCAACTATCGTCGGATCAAAAGGACTAAAATCATGAAGTTCATTCGCTTTGCTATCGCCCTGTGCTGCCTGATGGCTGTTGCCAACTGGGCCATTGCGCAAGACGCCGCCAAGACCCCCGCCTACGTTGGATCGGGCAAGTGCAAGATGTGCCATAAGGGTGAGAAGAATGGCAGCATCTATGAAACATGGCTCGAAACCAAGCATGCCAAGTCCATGGAAAGCCTGAAGGCTAAAGGGGAAGACAAGAATCCGGAATGCCTCGCCTGCCATACGACCGGTCATGGCACGGCCAGCGGTTTCGGCGCGGACACCAGCCTCGTAGGCGCAGAAGACCTCGGCGCCGTGGGATGCGAAGTGTGCCACGGTCCGGGCTCGGAATACAAGTCCAAGAAAGTCATGGAGTCGCACGAGGCCTCCCTCGCGGCCGGCATGATTGTCCCGAATGAAGCCACGTGTACCAAGTGCCATAACGAAAAATCACCGACCTTTAAGGGCTTCAAGTATGATGAAGCCCTGGCGAAGATCGTTCACAAAATTCCGGAAAAGGCCGACAGCACGGCGAAGACCAATTAGCCGCCGCCTTCTCCCGTTGACAGGACATTTTGGCGCGGGAGCGCGACGGCATGTGTGATTCTTATCACACCGCCGCGCTCCCGCGCTGTCTTATCGGGAAACGACTATGAATATCACCCGCAGAGACTTTCTCAAATTAGCCGGAGTCGCAGGGACCCGCCTCGCAGCGGCAACCGCGCCGGCGACCGCCTTGGCCAGCGTCGAGGAGTTTGAAGGCAACCCCGAGCGGTTCGGAGTGCTGGTGGACACGACGCTTTGCATCGGACATAACTGCCGCCGCTGCGAATTGGCCTGCGCCAAAGAAAATGATCTACCGGCGCTCGACAAGCCGCCGGAAGACGCGTCGGTCTTCGATGAACGCCGCCGCACCCACCCGAACCAGTTTACCGTCGTCAATCGCTTTCCGGGGCATTCGCCGGACAGCCCGATTTACGCAAAAAAGCAGTGCATGCACTGCGACGAACCAGCCTGCGCTTCCGCCTGTCTGGTCGGGGCCTTCACCAAGTCGGATGCCGGCGCCGTGCAGTACGATGCCAGCGTCTGCATCGGCTGCCGCTACTGCATGGTGGCCTGTCCGTTCGACATCCCAACGTATGAATATGACCGTGCACTGTCTCCGCGAGTGAGAAAGTGCACTTTTTGTTTAGAGACGCGGCTCGGACAGAACAAGCCGCCCGCGTGCGTAGAAGCGTGTCCCCGCGAAGTGATGACCTTTGGCAAGCGCGACGATCTCGTCAAGGTCGCGCGGCAAAAAATCGCGCGGCACCCGGACAAGTATGTAGATCACATTTACGGAGAGCATGAAGTCGGCGGAACGAGTTGGATGTACTTGTCAAGCGTTCCGTTTGAACAGATCGGTTTCCGCACCGATCTCGGTACCCGTCCGTATCCCGAACTGACGCGCAACTATCTGTCCGCCGCGCCGCTTGTCATGGCGATCTGGCCGACGTTCTTCCTGTCGGTCTACCTGTTCACCCAACGCAAAGAGCAGTTGGCCAAAGATCAGGCGAAGGACACCGCGAAGAACGGAAAGGGGCACGCGTAATGGCCGTCCCAACTCCCTTAACTCCCGATGCGCCCGCCCGCGACTTTGTCCGGGACAAGATATTCCTGGGGCGCACGCCGAAGGAGTATTTCCAAAGTCTGTTGACGCCGGGCCACGCGATTGCGGCCCTGATTCTGGCCGTCGGTATTCCTGTTACGTTTCAGCGTTTCACGCAAGGCATGGGCGCGATTTCGAACTTGACGGACGCAAACCCATGGGGTATTTGGATCGGTATTGATGTCCTGTGCGGCGTTGCGCTGGCGGCCGGTGGGTTTATCATCGGCACGATCACACACATCTTCGGCATGAAAGAGTACCGTCCGCTGGTCAGGCCCGCGATTCTTACGGGCTTTCTGGGCTACGCATTGGTCGTGTTCGGTCTGATGTACGATTTAGGACGTCCGTGGCGGCTTCCCTATCCGATGGTGTGGTCGTTTGGCACGAGTTCCGTGATGTTTGAAGTCGGCTGGTGCGTCGCGCTGTACCTGTTCTGCCAGTTCATCGAGTTCTGGCCACCGTTACTCGAATGGCTCGGAGCCCGGCAACTGCGCGAAGTCGCCGTCAAGTTGACGCTCGGTGCGACCGTCATGGCCGTCGTTCTGTCCACCTTACACCAATCGTCGCTCGGCGCACTGTTCTTGATTATGCCCGGACGGCTGCACCCGCTGTGGTACAGCATGTATCTGCCGGTATTCTTCCTGATCTCAGCGGTTGCCGGCGGTATCGGCATGATCATCTTCGAGTCCACTTTGTCGCATCGCTACTTCAAGAACCAGACAAAACACTTCAGCCACCATGACTTGAACAACCTCACGCTGGGCCTGGCCAAGGGCGGCGCCATGGTGCTGTACATGTACTTCTGGCTGAAGATCATCGGCATCGCGCACGAGCACCAATGGTCGCTCCTGTTCTCGGGTTACGGCGCCTGGTGGTTGGTTGAAGTGCTGGGCTTCATTCTGGCACCCGCCTTTCTGTTCCTATTGGCCGTGCGGCGCATGAATGCCTTTTACGCCCGCATCGCCGCAGTCTGGACGGTGCTTGGGCTGATCCTGAACCGCTTGAACGTCTCGGTCATTTGCCTGAACTACACCTTGACCGAACGCTACGTGCCGCATTGGAAAGAGATCACCGTCACCGTGATGATTATCACGATCGGCGTGCTGATCTTTAAGTTTATCGTCAACCGGATGCCGATTCTGGTCGCGCACCCGGATTATGCCGCGGACGAACACTAACCCGCGAGCCAACTATGCATTCATTACACGAATTCACCGTGGTGACGCAGGCCGGCGAGTATCTCACCGCCATCATTGGCCTGCTCTCCTTCATTCCGTTTTGGAAGGCCTTGAACAAGCGCCCCCGCCGTCGCTGACGCGCTTGTCTCCTCGGTTCCGATTATGAAGACCTACTTAGTACTGATACTTGTCCTGCTCTGGACCATGCTGCCGCCGACCGAAGCCAAACAGGCCGGTCCCGCGAACGGCTGCGGCGAATGCCACGCATGCAGCACACCGACCGAAAAAGATCCCTGTCTGCGCGGCTGCCCGCGCCCGCGAACGACTCAGAAAGAGCTCGGCATGGGCCCGGATGAGATCGTGATCAATGAGATCGAAAGCGAATACGAGCCGGTTCACTTTGCCCACCGGCTGCACGCCGGGATGACGGCCATGGACCGCGGCTGTCAGGATTGCCACCACTTCCAAGAAGTGGGCGGCATCACCGCATGCAAGAACTGCCATCCGGCAGATGCGGCTGATGAGAATCTGGAACAGCCGAGTTTGAAGGGCGCTTATCACCGTCAATGTCTTGGCTGTCACCAGGATTGGAGCCATGACACCGCCTGCGAAATCTGCCATGTTAAGAAGGGGCAGGAGCCGACGATGTCCCGCATGTCGCAATCTCCGGGGAGCAAGCTCGCCGGACTGGTTGAACCGGAGAAGAAAGTGTGGAACTCTACTTACGGCGGCGGTACCGTCGTGACGCTGTTCCATCGCAATCATACTGAAAAATACGGTGTCAGCTGCGCGTCGTGCCATCACGCTGAAGGCTGCGCCGTCTGTCACGCCAAAGAGCAGAAGACGGCGGAGATTCGCCATAGCGAAGAGGCGCTGCATTCGATCTGCAACACCTGCCATGCGGAGATGAGCTGCGATCAATGCCACCTTAAGCAAGAAGCGCAGGCCTTCTCACACAGCCGCACGGGCTGGCCGCTAAAGAGTTATCACGAGCGCCTTAGCTGTCGCCGCTGCCACGGCAGTCCCACGCATTTCACCAAGCCCGCCTCGGGCGAATGCTCGACGTGTCACAAGCCGTGGGATCCGAAGACCTTCAAACACGAGCATACCGGACTGGCATTGAGTGAAACTCACGCCGATACCGATTGCGCGGAATGCCACGTGGGCGGCAACTACGCCGTCGCACCTACCTGCAACAGTTGCCACGACGAGGACACCGCATTCCCAGCGGCCTTGCCCGGCAAGAAGCTAAAATAAGCACATGAACGCCCTTCTGTCCCTCCTACTGCTGTTCTGCCTGGCGCTGCCGTTGCAAGCCGCGCCTGATAACGCAACTTGCATCGAGTGCCACTCCGATGGCACCTTGACGCGGACCAACGCCGACGGCTCGGTCACCTCGTTGACCGTGACCGACGATTCGCTCAAGCACTCCAAGCACTCCAAACTTGCGTGCGTGGAATGCCACGCTGACCTGAAGAATTTCGATGACTGGCCGCACCCTGAGCGACTCGCCGCCGTGAACTGTGCCGGCTGTCACAAGGAACCGGCCGCACAGGTCGCCGCGGGCGGACATGAGGGCGTTCTGAAGTGCGCAGCCTGTCACGGCACGCACAATATCTCGGGCGCCGGAGACGTGGGCACCAAGACTGCCAAAGCGAAGATAGATCAGACGTGCGCGACTTGCCATAACCGCATGCACGCTCCGGAAGGCGGACGTACCGCCTCTTATGCGAGTTACGATGTCGGTATTCATGGACAGCTGCACAAAGCAGGCAAAGAAGGACTGCCGTCGTGTACTGACTGCCATACGGCGCACTCCGTGCATTCAGAAAAGCGCCAGTCCGACAAACTTGAGGACGCATGTTTGAGTTGCCACCAAGCCGTGGCCGAGGAATTCAAGCAGTCGGTGCACGCGCAATTCAGGGAAGGGCGCAACCTGTCCCATTGTTTCGAGTGCCACGGTGAGCATCGCAGTCGCGCACCGTCGGACACGACGCTGCGTGTTACAAACGAATCGCCTGCCGAAGCCACATGCGGCGCTTGCCACGCCGAATCGGTCGCGCGCTACAACCTGAGCCTGCATGCCTACGCGCTCGAAAGCGGATCGCCGCGCGCTCCACGCTGCGAAAGCTGCCACGGCGCGCACAATATCCGGCGCATCTCCGATCCGGCGTCACCGATGCACCGGTCCCGGCAAGTTGAAACCTGCGCAAAATGTCACAGCCAGGTGGGTATCGGTCTCGACCCGGAAGTGCGTCTGCCGCGCTCGTTTGAGAACTTCCTCGAAAGCACGCACGGTAAACTGCTCAAGGAAGGCAATCCTGACGTGCCGGTTTGCATTGATTGTCACGGCGGACATGCGATTCGCGGCAGCAACAATCCGGAATCCACAATTGCGCATATCAACATTGACAAGACGTGCGGTCGCTGCCACTCGAGCGAGCAGGAGCAGTATCGCGTTTCCATCCACTATCGCGCCCTGCAGAGCGGCGTGGATGACAGCCCGACCTGCACAGGATGTCACGGTGAGCACCTGCTGATATCGCCGAAGGATCCGCGCAGCAAGGTCAGCCACGACAAGATCGCTCTGGAAACGTGCGGCAAGTGCCACGAGAATCCTGACATCATTCGCAAGTATGGCTTGGCTCCGGATGTCGTCTCGACTTACACCGACAGCTACCACGGTTTAGCTACGAAAGCTAAGTCCAAGAACACGCCCTCGTGCACTGACTGTCATGGAGCACACGCCGTTCGGACGGCCGCCGATAGTTTGTCGAGCATTCACCCGGCGAATGTCACGCGCACATGTGCCGAATGTCATCCTAAGGCAGATGCGAACTTTTCGCAATCCTACACGCACAAGGCACTACAGCCGATTGAAGGCGGTGCGCAGTGGTGGATCGCGCGCATCTATTGGATCATGATTTTCGCCGTGATCGGTGGCATGGTCGTGCACAACCTGCTGATCCTGAACTACCATATGATCAAAGCGCGCGAACATCAGACCGCGGGCAAAAAGGTGACGCGGTTTGACCGCCATCAGATCATCCAGCACATGATTCTCTCGATTACCTTCATTCTGCTGGCGGTGACAGGCTTTGCATTGAAATTCCCGGACGCATGGTGGGTCAAGATGCTCTCGATGGTTGGCTTCACCGAAGGTTTCCGCAGCGTGACGCACCGCGTTATGGCCATCGGACTCATCATCTGCTCTGTTTACCATATCTGGTACCTTTTCCGCACGCGCCGCGGCCGCGAAGAATGGTCGGCCATGTTGCCCGCCAAGCACGACGTAACGGAACTGCGCGACAATTTGGCTTATCATCTAAACAAGAGCGATGAACCCGCCAAGTTTGATCGGTATGACTATTCGCAGAAAGCTGAGTACTGGGCGCTGATTTGGGGTACCATTCTGATGATCGCGACCGGATTTGTGCTGTGGTTCCCGGCCCAATTGTCGCCGATTCTTCCCGCGTGGGCGGTGCCCGTGTGCCAGACGATTCACCTTTACGAAGCGTGGCTGGCTACGTTAGCCATCGTAGTGTGGCACTTCTTCTTCGTGATCTTCCACCCTGAAGAGTATCCCATGAGCTGGACCTGGCTGACCGGTAAGATCTCGCTGGACTTGGTCAAGCATCGCCACCGCCGCTGGTATGACAAGATCGTGAACACCGACGAGGTGACGGACGACGATTCGCCCTCCCAACCTGACAAAGACAAACACTAAGACGCCGGTTCGATGAATAAAGCAATCACCTTCCTGCTCTCGTCCATTGTCGCGCTGCTGTGCGCGGCCACTCCTTTGTACTCGCAATCAAACAACGATTGCATGGACTGCCACAGCGATCCCGCGATGACGATGGAAACTCTGACGGGGCCCAAATCGGTCACCGTGACGAGCGACAGTTTAAAGGGGTCTGTGCATGAGGGCCTGGATTGCATTGACTGCCACACCGATCTCAAAGGCGTGGATTTCCCGCATGAGCGGCCCCGCCATGTGAATTGCGGCGGCTGCCACGAAGAGGCCATGAAGATGTTCATGGCGGGTTTCTTCAACAAACTGAATGACATGGGGTTCCGCGGCGTGCCCGAATGCTCGGACTGCCACGGGTCGCATAGCATCCGTGAACATGCCGATTCGCGGCGCGTCTGCGGCATCTGCCACCGCAACGAGCTCGCCGCGTTCGACAAGAGTGTGCACTCGCGCAACGGCAAGGCTGCCAACGCTGAGATGAGCTGCACATCCTGCCACGACCCGCACTTCAAGTCGAAGCGCGATAGCATGACGACTGCCCAATGGCATCAGTACAGTATTCGCGGCTGCATGGATTGCCACAAGAAGGAGTCGCAAAATTATGTGGCGAGTCAGCACTATCATAAGATACAAGCGGGCGATGTAAACGCGCCGAATTGCGTTTCTTGCCACGGCGAGCACGATATATTGTCGCCCGCGGATCCCGCTTCGCATACGTCCGTGGATCGGCTCGACGCCTTGTGCGCGACGTGCCACAAAGGTTACGAAGAGTCATTGCATCGCAAGGACAGCGTGGACGCCCGCCTGATGACATGCGTGGCCTGTCATACCGGACACCAGACGCAAATGGTTCACGCTTCGGGCGGCATCTTCCGTGAGGAACTACCGGCTACGTGCAACCGCTGTCACAGCGACGAACGGCATGCCAAAGAGTTTCTCGCGCACGGCAAAGTCATGACCGAAACTGAAGCGGGCGGCGTGGCGAACTGCACGCAGTGCCACGTCTATCACTTCAACCGTAAGGTCGAGGGGCAGGAGCCGCGTTCGAATTTGCGCATGCAGTGCGAAAACTGCCACTCAAGAGAGTATCAAGAGTACATGCGTTCGGAGCATGGCATGGCGCATGCGAAGGGACACACTGAGGCGCCTACCTGCATCACCTGCCACGGCGAAAAGGACATCAAAAAGGTCAGCGACGACATGCTGCCGCGGCACATCATTGACATGTGCAGCAAGTGCCATGGCAATCGCGAGTTCGCCCTCAAATTCCAGTTGAATCCCGAGGTGGTGCGGTCATATGAACGTACCTACCACGGTCAGGCGTACAATCTGGGCTATCAAGGCGACGAGTTCGCGACTTGCGTCAACTGTCACGGCAACCATGACATCCGGTCGCAGGATGATCCTGAATCGAAAGTCAGCCGGGAAAAAATCGTTCAGACCTGTGCGCGCTGTCACAAGGATGCTAACGAGAACTTCGTGCAGTTCCTGTCGCACTATGACCCGCACGGCGGGTCGGAGGGCGCGACGGCGCCGCAACGCAATGTCACTGTGGCTGAGAAGTTCATGACCTCGCTGCTGTTCTTTGTGTTCGGCTTCTTCGGCCTGCACACGGTGCTGTGGTTCATCCGAGAAATTGCCGCGGGGCGACCGAAACGCAGTCCCGAAGCGGTGCGCAAATGGGTACGACGCTTTGATCCGTGGCAGCGCACTCTGCATATTACGCTTGCCTCGAGCTTCCTGCTGCAGGCGATGACCGGACTGCCGCTGAAATTCTCGCATAGCTCCGCCGCCTATTGGATCACGAGCAATGTCATTGAATTGCGGACCATGGCGGTCATTCACCGGGTCGGCGCCATCATAATGATCGCGACCTTCGTGCTGCATGTTCTGTCGCTGCTCTATGCGTTTCTCGTTCAGCGTAAAAAGGGGCTGTTCTACGGCGAAGGCTCGATGACGCCCAACCCGCAGGACGCCAAAGACATGTGGGCCCACTTCAAGTACTTCCTCGGATTGGGACCCAAACCCAAATTTGGCAAATTCACGTATTGGGAGAAGTTCGACTACTTCGCGGTGTTCTGGGGCGTGGTGATTATCGGTTCGAGCGGTTTCATTCTCTGGTACCCTGAATTCTTCACGCAGCTTCTGCCCGGCTGGATGATCAATCTCGCGCATATCGTCCACAGCGAGGAGGCGCTGCTCGCGACGGCCTTCATCTTCACCGTGCACTTCTTCAACGGACACCTGCGACCCGCGAAATTCCCGCTCGACGACGTTATCTTCACGGGCCGTGAGTCTACCGAAGAGTTGGAACGCGAACGCCAACGCGAAGTCGAGCATCTTACGAGCCACGGCAGTCTGGACGACCATGTCATTCCGCCGATGAAGCGCTGGCACAAACTTGCGTTGTTGACGTGGGGCTGGACGGCGTTCTTGACGGGCTTGATCGTACTCGTGTTCATTGTATATTCGATGTTCTTCTAATCGTCCGCACTTCGACTAAAAGCAAGCGGCCCGGTACTAAATGTACCGGGCCGCGCTGTTCTCAAACGGCGGATGGCGAGATCGCGTTAGAGTACTACGGGAATATCGCGTTCACCGTGCCATTAACGTGCAGCGTGTCGCCCGGCACGAAGCGGATGAAGTTCGCATCATTGTAGTTGGAACTCGGGTCCACATTCGGGTGACAATGATGGCACTGGTTGTCAGTCGGATGGAACGGCGACTGCGGCGGTACCTGATGGCATGAACGGCAAGCGTTCAACGTCTGACCGGTCTTCCATTGCACGGAAACCATCGGCGCACCTTGATGCAGATTCGAGTGGCACCACGTCGCACAATTGCTGTTGTCATAAGACACCGGGTAACCATTGGCCGTTGCGATGCGGGCATCGGCATAGCCAATATCGGCGGGTAATGTGTCAATGTGATCCAATCCGGCGACGCGATGATGACATTCCGTGCAGGCATAGCGGGCATGCGCTGAGTGTGCACCGGGATTTTCGCTGCCGAGCGGTCGAGTCGTCGTGGGCGGCATGCCGTGGCATGTGTTGCAAGCCGCGGGTCCGCCCTGCTGCGTGTGGCACTCATTGCAGCTGGCACCGGTGCGTCCACCGGTGAAGTCCACGCCGTGGCAGGATTGGCATGAGCTGATCGCCGCCCAGTTTTCCGTGTTTGTGAAACGCTGCGGATGCGACTCTCCAAAGCCCTCGACATGCGGGTAAGCATGGCAGTCGTAACAAGCTGTTCCAACCGTCGGGACAGTTTCTTCCTGCTCCGGGCCGTTGTCGAAGCCTTGGGCAGAGCCGCTAAGCGCATGGCAACCCAAACAACTTTCTCCTGAACTGGAGATTGCCGCTTGACCATGCCATTCGGAGCTATAGGGGTCCATCCAGCCGGTTGGATGTGAATCGTAATCCGAGGTCACACGATCTTCTGAGCAGGAGACAAAGGCGACGGCCACGACGGCTATCGCAATGAACGCGAATGTGAGTGGTTTACTTCGCATGGCACCTCGCGCACGTTGGTTCGGAATTCGGAGTGTCGTGGCAGGACATGCAGCTTTCCAAATCAAACTCCGCCGATTCGCCGTGCGTGCCGCCGTTCGGCGTGACGAATCCCGGTCGGAAGTGATCAGTTGGCAGCACATTCAAGTCACGATGGCAATCGAGACAGAAGCTGCGCTGCTCGTGGCACGTGCCGCAGCGCATGTCACTCAAGTGAGCGTCCTGTCCGTGACTGTTCAGGTAGTTGCGCGGATGCGGATTAACCACCGCATCGCCCTGATGGCAACCTTGGCAATCCAGTGCGCTGCCCGAGGCATGGCACATCGCGCAATTGGCGTTAGCCTCGCTGCTCGCACCGCCATGACGCTGCACCCAGAGCACGTTGTGATCGGCGGGTTTCAGATTTTCCTTCGGCAGGTGACAGGTGTTGCATTCCATCGCCACCGCGCGCGCGCTGTGACACTTCATGCAATCGGCCATGCGCGGGAAGTGATTGACCTGTTCGTCAAGGTTCGTATGGCAGGCGCTGCATTCCAGCTTGGCCATGTCGAGATGCCGTTTGTGACGAAAGATCGCGCTGTAATCGGTAATGGCTTTGAAGACGAAGCCGTCCATCGGTTCGCCAAGCGCCACGCCCTTGTTGGCAACGTCGTCTGCGGCGTGGCAATCACTGCACACGCTCCACTTCGGCAACAGATTGTCCGTTCCTGCCACGCTTTCCTTGACGCCAACGTGGCAGACCGCGCACTCCATATCGGCGTGCGCACTATGCCGGAAAGCGGTGGGCAGCGCGCCGCCGGAGCCAACGAGCGGATAATCGCCCGCGAACAGGCTCGTTGCCGCGCACAGTAAGATAATCACGACTCGCATCATTGCTCACCTCCCAGCTTCGTACGGAAGCTCGTCGAAAGTGAGAGCAGCGCGCGCCAGTCTTCACTGTGATACTGATTCTTCAAATGCTCGACCCGGCAACCTAAACTGAACATGCGCTGCGGCGACCAGCTCAGCCCGCCGTAGATGACCTGCGCTTCGGTGTTGGGGCGAACTTCGCTGTTGGAGCCGCGTGAGTAATCGAATCCCGCGTGTGCTTCGAAATTCGCGAAGCTGCGGCGGCTGAACCCGTAGAAGCCGTCCATGTCACCTTCTCCGGCCGACAGCCAGTGGGTGTAACCGACCTCGCCGTATTCATCGCCCAGACCGAGACGCGTCTTGTAGAGCATGTCGCCTTCCTTCATCACGACGTAGCCCATACCGGTCGCGTAGATGCGCCTGTACAGCGTGTACTGCGCACCGCCGCGCGCCGAGGTCGTTTTGGCTTCTTCGAGAAACATCGCAAAGAACGAATCTTCGAAGACGCGCGGGGTTTGCGAACGCGCGTCCAGAGAAATCTGTAACCGTTTCGTCGCGTCCCAGTAGGCCGCAAACTGCGCCGTTTCGATAGACGACTGTTCGAGATTCATGTGGAGCCGCGCGCGCAGCGTGACGTTCTCGACCCGGCGGCAATGGAAGTCAATTCCAGCGCCGCTGTACAGAACATCGCCGTCCTTGCTGACATACGAATACGAGAAGCCCAACTGCCGCGGCCCAAACCGCGCGCGAAGATTCATGCCGGCCGTGAAACCGCCTTCAGGATTGCGCTCGTCCAAACTCAAGGACGTTTGCGGCCGTGCGCCGCCGTAGATGCGCAAATCGGTCTTGCGGCTGAAGGCATAGCTACTCCACAGACCGAGCAGATTGCCGCGGCCAATGCCTTCGTTCAGCCACTGCTGCCCCGCGCGAACCTCCCACGGAGAAGCATCCGGTTTCCAAATCAGTAGGGCACGGCTGACCCGAACTGCGGCGGTGCCGTTATCGTCGCCGTTCTGAAAATCGGCGAAGCCGCGCCAGGTGCTTTCAAAGTTCCACGCACCGCCGCCGAAACGGTGGACGTTGAGGCTGAGCAGCGGCACCACCTGCACGTGATCAACGGAATCATCGCGCAAGTAGGACCAAAGTCCGAAGCGCCCGGTTACGGCCGCCGCGTGGGCGGACTCGATGGGCCACAGCACAATTGTGCTCAGCATGAGTGACAGGAGAAGTCCTGCCTGCAACTGTTTTCGTCGCATGTGTACCGTTAGTTACAAGTGTGGCAATGCGGCGGCAGGTCGCTGCCTGCCGCCGCATGCGGGGTCTATCGAAGTATGATACTACTTCTTGGCCAGAATCGCGTCCGACGGATCGGTGTAACCCGGGCCGCCCGGCGACACGTATTCGATCGCGTTCGTCAACAGCGAATGCGCGTAGGTGTAGTTGTGTACGCCCATCGAGCCTTCGTTCAAGACAAAGAACCACGCATACCCCGCTTCGCGCTGCGCGCGAGTCGTATGGAGCGTGTCCATGTACGGCTGCGTGCCGTTGTTCGGCAACAGCGCCATGAGCTCGTTCATCTGATTCTGAATTTCCGTGCGGCGGCCGCGATAGTCAAAACCGTCCGCAGTAGCATGGCACTGGTTGCAGGCTTCAACGACCGGCGCGAAGCTATGGCCGTGGTAGTCATGACCAGGCGTGTCGCCCGGAATGGTGTGGACGTGACATGTCACGCACATGTCTTCCAGCGACGCTTCGCCGATCACGACATCCGGCTGGTGCACGGATTCACGTTCATAGGTATAGCCCGGAATTTCGTACGAGCCGTAACCGATCAACATGTCGGCCTGCGGACTGCCGTGCGGACCGGGGCGCGGCGTACCGTTGTTGATCTGGCCATTGATGTTGTTGACGTCACGGCGGGCATGGTGGCACTGCGCACACAACGCGCCCTTACCGAAGCTCAACAGGCCCAGTTCTTCATTGGGCACCCACAGCGTGTCCGGATGGTCCGGGCCCGCGTAGACAATCGGGAATTCGGCCAAACCGCGCAGGTAGGCCGGATTGTTGTCGGCGTCATAGGAATGCACGTCGTGGCAGGTCGCGCACGACACTTGATACGCTTCAGCCGGCACTTCGCGATCCGCCCAGTCGGCGTCCCACTTCTTGATGAAGCCTTCAGACGTGTGGCAGAAGTTACAGGTCGAGCGGTTGAACTCGGTGTTGAATTCTTCAATGCCACCCGCGCGTTCGATGGCCGTACCGTGGGCAGACGGCTGATACTCTTCATATTGCGAGTGGCAGCGGTTGCACGTCTCACCCGTGACGACCAATTCGATGTCCGGCTCGTGCGACGAGAAGTCCGGCCCCATCGGTCCGTGGCAGGCTTCACAGGTCACGTTGCGCAGATTCGGATTCGGATAGTCGTCGTAGCCTGCGTTGTCCACGCCCGGCGTGATGATCGAGCCGTCAAAGGCCACGATGTCATCCCAACCGGTGGTGTGGCACTGCAAACAGTACGGATTGTTCTCGGAACTCGATGCGACCAGTGACTGATAGGCTTCAGCGTGATGCGTGCCCTCCCAGCCGCTGACCTTGGCCTCATGGCAATGGCTGCAACGGTTGGCGTTGTCACCCAGGAAGCTCGGCGTCACCGACGGAACATAAGTGTTCACGCCGACTCGCACAATCCCGCTGACGCTGCCGTCATTGTCAGTCACAGTGACGCTGATTTCGTACAGGCCAATACCACTCGGCGGCGTGTAGTTCGTGACCGGCGCTGTCGGCGTGCTCAACGTGCCCGCCGTGGCCGTCCACGCGTAGGTCATGGCATCGCCATTGGGGTCATAGGCACTCACGAACAACGTCGTGCTTTCGCCCGTACCCACGGAGTCCGGTGCCGCGACAACAACCGTGATGATCGGCGGCATGTCCGGATTCGTACCGGATGGACCCGCCGGTCCTTGATCTCCTTCACAACCGATGAAGGCCAGGCCGGCCACCAGCAAGCCGGCAATAATAAACAACGCTGGGTGTAATGTGTTTCTTTTCATCTTCTGCATCCCTTATCGGGTCCTCTTCCCGTTAATGGTTGCTCCGGCGTTCGGCCGGAAAAAACAGACCCCCTGCCGCACGTGCGTCAGGGGGTTATGTATTGTGGATAATACTTGTCAGATTCGAAGCAGCATTCGGCATTCGCCGTAAGAAGCGGCGAGTGATGCGAACAGTAATGTCGTGTAGTTCGGTTAATCATGTTGTGCCCGAATGCGTCCACTCGTGCTTATCACGAGTCTCCGCACGCATAGTACACAATTTTCGTTCCAAGAGCAAGGTCACTTATGATTATCGTGACCCGGTGGGCAGGCCGCAAATGGGCTCAAGTGCCGATTATTCAGTTAACCGGACTAACCCACTCGTATTCTAAGAATGTGGATAAGGAGGCTCACTCAAGTAAGTTCTTGCCTGAAAGCCCCTTTTCCGCCGGCCGTACCCCTTGGAATTCGGGTGTTATTCAATCAAATGATGGCCGATTTTAGCCGGTCATGAGTGGCAATTTGCCTACCTCATTGCTTATTGACCGGCCGCACGATGCTCGCGAATAAAGCGGTTGATTTCGTCCCGTTCGAATAAAATGACCTTGCGTGACAAACGCACGCATTTCAGGCGGTCTTCCCGCACCCAGCGCATGATCGTTGTGCGGTGAACACGTCCCAGCAGTTCTGCGGCCTCGGAGAGGGTGAGCAACCCCTGCGGCGAATCTTGATTCGCTCGCGGCGTCATTACCCCATCCGCTCGAGTACTCTTTAGCACCCGCGCACTTACAGTCGTCATGGGGTCTCCTTTCGCGGTAGTTCGCTTAGACTTTTTGGAGTTCATTGGGCAGCTCCGATGGATTCAAACCACCGCTTATAAAGTTGAGGATTATGCGCCGATCCGCTGCCATCTCGTGACAGCCAATCGGCCAACTGTTGATATTGTCTATACCGCTCGCTATCCACTCGATAGTGGGACTGAGCGGCATGTATAGCTTGGTTCAGGTCGCGCGCGCCGGTCTGCCAGCCGCGCAACGTATCCGCAAAGGTCTCATCATGACAGCCAATGCATAACGGCGTCACTTCGCGCGTCACGAGTGCTCCACTGGTCTCATGACAATCGGTGCAGGCGAAGTCCAACTCCTTCTTGAAAGACGGCGTGGCCCCGGCAAACACCGGAATGTTTCCATTGAACACCGCCGCCTGCGTGGTGTGGCACGATTCACACTTCGGCTTGCCGCTGGCCAACGGCTGATGGTGACAGGAATTGCACTTCGCATCCGGCATCACGATTTGCCCGTGGCGGTCGCTGCCCGTCGCGTGGCACTCTTCGCACTTGATGGCCGCCGTATGTTTGCGGTGGTCAAACGTCTGACCAGATCGCTGCACGACTGCGTCGCCGGCGGCTGGGTGGCAGGACGAGCAGCTCGTCCCCGAACCCGCGGGCTGTCCCGAAATGCGCGCCGCGAGATGCTCGATCAGCGCGGGATTGTGCAGCGGATTGCCCGCTTCATAGATGTCCAAGGCGCGCAGCATGGTGTCGCGCAAGCTCGGTTCCAAACCACCGAGGCGACCCTTCAACTCCTTCACGCGCCGATTCAGCGGTTCGTCCCAGCGCGCCCACAACTTGTCATAGTTGGCATCGTGGCAGGGCGTGCAGACAGGCTCGCTTCGTTGGCCGCCGCGCGTCATCGCGTGAATCTCGCCGACATGGCAGGATTCGCAGTCCATACCGGCGCGCGCCATTGTCGACGGCGCCAGCGGCAGCCCCGGCAGGTCACCCCGCCACACGCGCTCGACGGCATCGTCCGGACCACCATGACACTCACTGCAACGCCGCTGCTCGCCCGCGAATGCCACCGCCTCTTTGCCGTGGCGAATCTGGATGTGACAGGCCGTGCATTCGACCTTACGGTCCGTGACGTGTTTCTGATGCACGAATTCGTGATCGTCGTAGCGCTCGATGTGCTGCAGTTCCGAGTGGCACGAATTGCAGCGTTCACGCGGGACGAAACCGTCGCCGACAACTTCGCTGGCATGACAGCTCTGGCAGTCTACATGGCGCGCGAGCATCTGCGTATGATCAAAGCTCGTGTCCGCAGCCATCGTTCCAGTCGGCGGGTTGTGGCACTTGGTGCACCCGGACAAGGCTGTCGGAGCGCCGACAGAGTCGGGCTTAAAATGGCACGTGAAACAAGTTGACTCGTTCACGGTGATATGCTCGCCTTGCACGATATTCGAGTGACATGACGTGCAACGGAGCTGCTTCCCGCGGCGAATCTGCTCAAGGTGCGGCTTGTGGTCAAATTTCACGCCGCGAAAGTCCTCGGTGCTCTGCAATAGGCGGGTATCATGGCAGCCCTGGCGCAGGCAATTCGCGTCTTCGATTTCCGCCCACGGCTTCGAGCGTTTGTAGACGCCCGTGAAGTAGTTAGCCACCATGGAGAGAGCTAAGAACTTCGAGTGCACGGTGCCTTCGAGTCCCGGCGGAATGTGGCACTCCGTACACGTCACATTGTGGTGCGTGGACGTTTCCCAGGCCGCAAAATACGGCTCCATCACATGGCAGGATCGGCAAAACGAAGGCTGCGAGGTGACCTTGACAAAGAACAGCAGCGAAAACACGATGACGATTGACGAGGCGAACAGCACTAGACCGATTCGGCGTGGACCGAAACCGATTAAGCGCTTCCAGCCAACACCAAACAGCCAGAAGGGAAGCTTAATCGTTTCCCAGCAGGCCGCAAAAAATTCCTTAACTATCCAACTGAACTTGTTCATTTAAAGGGGCCAGTGGCCGAATCGGAAAAGGCGCCAGAAAAAAGCGAAATCCCGAATCCGCTGAACTGGCAGGACGGAATCGGGATCTTACGTGGACCGCAAACACAATCGGTCAGACGAAAATGGGATGCGGACGCGGCATCGTCTCACACTCTTTGATCGAGGATGAGGCCGAATAGCGCTAATCCCGAGTCCACTACCAATATCGGTAAGCAATCGGGCACAGTCAAGCAGAAATAGTGTGTATCTGTCACTTTCCTACGAATTTACGAGCGGGCTGAATCGAGGTATGTTACGATTTATCCGCAAATGAGGGGAATTTTGTCAACTTATCCCCCGAGGTTACCTCACCTCTTCATGCCTCTGCCGCTCAGTATCGCATTACAGATTATTATGTAAAATATTGTATCCAATAAATGTTCGAAATAGTGCGCCGCCAGCAGATAGGGAATCGGCAACGGCCCCGAGCTAAAACCGGGCTGCTGCGCCAGCTCGCCCACACCGACCGTCAGCGGAAGCCACACCTGATAGGCCAAGAGCGGCACCGCCAGCAGAGCCAGCAAGATCAACGGAACTCGCGCCGAAGGCGACCAACCTGTCCTCCGCTCCTGCCCTGCGATCCAGAGAGCGATGGGCAGCGGGAAAAAAGTCAGGGGAAAGGTCGCCAACTCCCGGACACTGTGCGCCAGATAGCGCGGGTCCGTCAGCGCGTGCCGAATATCTGAAAACGACCCGCTCACCAAGCCCGCGAAGACGACGCTGGTCATCAGCGCACCGAGCACGACAAGTAAGGGCCGCGACCGCCACTGCACCGCGCGGCCGCAAACGCGCAGGAGCACGGCAACGTATAGCGGTATCAATATGACCAGCGACAGCGTACTCGGCAGGTGCAGCAGGAAAGAACCGCCGGTTTCGTTGCGCACGACGCTCTGTTTGCGCCAGAACAGATAGTCAATCGTCTCGTTCCAACCGAAATGCCACACGCTCCCGGCAAAGCAGATTCCCACAAACACGAACGCCGCGCTAAGCCAGCGACGGTTTACACCCGTGGCAAGAGGTGCTCCTGCCAACACGCGAAACCACCCCGCCAGAAGCACGGCGATGATCACTAAAGAAGGAATATGCCCGAGAAAGTGCGAGGCGTAGAGCGTCGTCTCCCACAGCGTCAACGTGCCGCCTTCGTGCACCACCGTGTCCCATAGCCACCAGCGCTGGTGGAACACCGCCAGATAGACGTACGATACCGCATAGGTCGCCGTCGGGATCCACCACAAGAGTCGCGGGTTGCGCGCCAACATGCGGGAACGCTATGCGGCCAACAGCTTAACGATGCGCCGCGCGGCCTCTTCGCACTCCGCGGTACTAACGTCTCGATGCGTCACCAGACGGACCGTGCGCGGACCGAAATCGAAGAACGCCACACCCGCCGCCGCCGCCAGCCCGACTAATGTCGCAGCGGTAGGGGCATCGGGAGTCAGATCGAAGATGATGATATTGGTCTGCACACTCTCCAGATTCAGCCTCACGAACGGCGATTGCACCAGTATCTCGGCGATCCTGCGCGCATTGAGATGATCATTGTGCAACTGCTCCACGTGATAGTCCAGCGCGAACAGGCAGGCCGCGGCGAGAATTCCGGATTGCCGCATCGCGCCGCCAAGCATCCGCCGGTAACGTGTGGCCCGCGTAATCAAAGCACTACTGCCTGCCAGCATAGACCCTGCAGGGCATCCCAGGCCTTTGGAAAACGCCACGCTCACCAAATCATACGGCGCCGCCAATTCGGCAAACGAGCGCTGCGTGGCCAACGCGGCATTCCACAGGCGCGCGCCGTCGCAGTAGGAAGAGACACCGCGTTCACGGGCAGCGTCGCCAATTCGCACGGCCTCCGCTTGCGGAAAAACGACGCCTCCGGCACGATTGTGTGTGTTCTCCACGGCAACTACGGTGGTCGGCGGGTGCACAATGTGGCCGGGCGCGTTATAAGCGGCGACAAACTCCTCGCAGGTGAACGTGCCGCCCGCGCCGACTTCGGTAAACTGAACACCGGAATTCGCTGCCGATGCGCCGGTCTCATGGAATATGATGTGCGGTTCGCGGCTCGTGACAATATGATCGCCCGGCCGCGTTAGCGTACGCAGAGCGCACTGATTCGCCATCACCCCCGTCGGGAAAAAGAGCGACTGCTCCTTGCCGAGCAATCTCGCGACACGATCCTGCAACAGATTGACGGTCGGGTCTTCACCAAATTGGTCATCTCCGACTTCGGCGGACGCCATCGCTTGCCGCATCGTCGCCGTCGGCTTAGTTATCGTATCAGAACGCAGATCAATCATGGTTAGTCTTGATTGGCCGAGAGCAGCCGTTTAGCCGCTTCAAACGTGATCCCTTTGCGCACCGCATAGTCTTCCACCTGATCGTCACCAACGCGGCCAATGCCGAAATACTTCGACTGCGGATGCCAAAAATAGAACCCCGACACGGACGAAGCCGGCAACATCGCGAAATGCTCCGTCAGAGTCATCCCCACATTCTCTTCGGCGCACAACAGATCGAAAAGCACGCGCTTCTCCGAATGCTCGGGGCAGGCCGGATAGCCGGGCGCGGGCCGGATGCCTTGGTAATTCTCTTTGATCAAGTCATCATTCGAGAGCGTCTCGTCCGGCGCGTAGCCCCAGTATTCCCGGCGCACCCGCTCATGCAGATGCTCGGCGAATGCTTCGGCCAAGCGATCGGCCAGAGCCTTAACCAGAATCGCGCGATAGTCATCGTGCTGAGCTTCGTATTCTCTCACAATGGCGTCCATGTCACCACCGGCGGTCACGGCAAAAACCCCCAAATAATCCCGAATCCCGGTTTCCTTTGGCGCGACAAAGTCGGCCAACGAGAGATTCGGTGATGCCGCATCTTTCTTCATCTGCTGCCGCAGCATATGGAATGTCTTGAGCACGCTCGTCCGGGTGTCGTCGCCGTAAAGCTCCACCGAATCTGCGACGGCGTTTGCGGGAAACAGCCCGAAGACGGCGTGCGCCTGCAAACGGCCGTCGCTCAACAAGTGATTGAGCATCGTCTGAGCATCCGTGAACAGCGTGCGCGCGCTCGGTCCGACCACCGCGTCGTCAAGAATTGCAGGGTAGCGTCCTGCCAATTCCCAGGCCTGGAAGAAGGGCGTCCAGTCAATACGCTCGACTAACTTCGCCAACGGATAGTTGCGGAGCGTCGTCACGCCCAGCGCCTTCGGTCGCGGCGGAGCGGTGTACTCGATCCGCGCCCGATTGGCCCGCGCCTCAGCCAGCGTCGCCAACGGTTGCCGGCCTGCGCCTTGCGCGCGCAATTCACGCACCTTGGCGTAGTCCGCCGCGACATCGCGTGTGAATTCGGCGCGCAACTGTTTGCTGATCAGACTTGTCGCCACACCCACCGCGCGTGAAGCGTCGAGGACGTGCACCGTCGGCCCTTCGTATTGTGGACTGATCTTCACCGCGGTATGCACCCGCGAGGTCGTGGCGCCGCCGATCAAGAGCGGTGTGCGCATGTTGCGGCGCTGCATTTCCGAGGCCACGAAACACATTTCTTCGAGCGACGGCGTAATTAAGCCGCTCAAACCAATCAGGTCAACGCCTTCCGCTTCGGCCGCGTCAAGTATCTTCGCGCACGGCACCATCACACCGAGGTCTATGACTTCAAACCCGTTGCACTGCAAGACCACGCCCACGATGTTCTTGCCAATGTCGTGCACGTCGCCTTTCACGGTCGCCAAAAGGATACGTCCCTTCGAACTGGACTCGCCCGCTTGTTTGGCGGCCTCGATATAGGGGATCAAATGCGCGACGGCCTTCTTCATCACGCGCGCGCTCTTGACCACCTGCGGCAGAAACATCTTGCCTGCGCCGAACAGATCGCCGACGCGATTCATGCCCGCCATCAGCGGTCCTTCGATAACTTCGATCGGTTCGGGGAATTGCTGCCGCGCTTCCTCCGTGTCCTCGACAATGAAGTCATCAATTCCCTCAACCAGCGCGTGCGTCAGACGTTCCTGCACCGAGTACTTGCGCCATGCAAGTTCCGCCGTCTTGTCTTTGACCTTGCCTTTGACGGACGCCGCAATATCGAGCATACGCTCCGTCGCATCCGCACGGCGATTCAGCACAACATCTTCCACGCGTTCGAGCAGCGCAGGCTCAATGTCGTCATAGATCGGCAGCGCGCCCGCGTTGACGATTGCCATGTCCATCCCGGCATGAATCGCGTGATAGAGGAATACAGAGTGAATCGCCTCGCGCACGGGATTGTTGCCGCGAAATGAGAACGACACGTTGCTTAGTCCGCCGCTGATGCGTACTTCCGGTAACTTTGCTTTGATCCGGCGCGCCGCTTCAAAATAGTCCACGGCGTAGTTGTTGTGCTCTTCGATACCCGTGGCGATGGCGAAGATATTCGGATCGAAAATGATGTCCTGCGGCGCGAAACCGACTTGCTCCGTCAAAATCTTGTAGGCGCGTTCACAGATGGCGACGCGGCGCTCGACCGTGTCGGCCTGTCCCGCTTCGTCAAAGGCCATCACAATCACCGCCGCGCCGTAGCGCTGGCAGAGTCGCGCCTGCCGGATGAACTCGGCTTCGCCTTCTTTCATGCTGATCGAATTGACGACCGGCTTGCCTTGTATGCACTTCAATCCGGCTTCAATTACGGTCCACTTCGACGAGTCAATCACAAATGGCACACGGGCGATTGAAGGCTCGGTGGCGATGAGCGTGAGAAAGCGCGTCATGGCCGCTTCGCTGTCGAGCAGACCTTCGTCCATGTTGATGTCTATCATCTGCGCGCCACTCTCGACCTGCTGCCGCGCCACTTCAATCGCCGTCTCGTAGTCGCCCGCGAGAATCAGCTTGGCAAAGCGCGCCGAACCGGTTACATTGGTGCGCTCACCGATGTTCACGAATCCGCTTTCCTCGCCGATGGTCAACGGTTCAAGCCCGGATACGCGCAGACGTGACGGCACACGCACGGCGCGGCGCGGTGCGTGCGCCTTAACGGCCGGTGCAATGGCCCGAATGTGATCAGGCTGCGTCCCGCAACATCCGCCCGCGATATTCAGCAGGCCGGCCTGCGCAAAACTGCCTAAGACGCGCGCCATATGTTCGGGCGTGTCATCGTATTCGCCGAATTCGTTGGGCAGACCTGCATTCGGATGCAAGCTCACGTAGCACTCGGCCACCCGCGCCAGGTCCTGCAGATACGGCAGAAGCGTCTGCGCGCCCAACGCACAATTCAAACCAACGGCGAAGGGCTTGGCGTGCGCGATGCTGTTGTAGAAGGCTTCCGTCGTTTGCCCCGAAAGCGTGCGGCCCGACGCGTCCGTGATCGTCCCTGAGATCAGCAACGGCAGCTTGACGCCGCATTCGTCAAACACGTTTTCCACCGCGAAAATCGCGGCCTTGGCGTTCAGAGTATCGAACGAGGTCTCGATCAAGATCAAATCCGCGCCGCCGGTCAACAGTCCGCGGGCGCTATCCATGTAGATCGCCACCATCTGATCAAAACTCAGATCGCGGTAGCCGGGATCGTTGACGTTCGGTGACAGCGAGAGCGTCTTGTTCGTTGGGCCGAGGCTGCCCGCGATGAAACGCGGTCGGCTGGGATCAAGCCGTTCGTACTCATCGGCCGCCGCCCGCGCGATGGACGCCGCCGCGCGGTTGATCTCCTCCGCGAACTCTTCCATCTTGTAATCT
Organism: bacterium; assembly: GCA_016702305.1. NCBI lineage: Bacteria > bacterium. The sequence goes on along the minus strand of JADJEH010000002.1, from coordinate 300,057 downwards.
GCCAGCGAGGGCGCGTTGGCTGTAAAAGTGTTGGTCGAGACTATGTCCGCATCCGCC